>NZ_SSBM01000063.1:0-21676 GCF_004795115.1 Streptomyces sp. A0592 | reverse complement strand
GCGGTGCCCCGCCGGAGTATCTCCTCGGCCCTTCGGCTCCCGCCGGGGTGGCCCGTTTTCCGCTGGGCGGGATGCCATGGGTGGAGCGGTGCCCCGCCGGAGTATCTCCTCGGCCCTTCGGCTCCCGCCGGGGTGGCCCGTTTTCCGCTGGGCGGGATGCCATGGGTGGAGCGGTGCCCCGCCGGAGTATCTCCTCGGCCCTTCGGCTCCCGCCGGGGTGGCCGGTTTTCCGCTGGGCGGGATGGAACGGGTGGAGCGGTGCCCCGCCGGAGTATCTCCTCGGCTCGCGCGGTTCGGCATGTCGCGGCTGTACCCGGCGGTGCGCGCTCGTCCTGCGGGGACACTCCGCCGTGTCCCCACCCCACGCCAGCGCTTCGGTGTCCCCCGGAACCGGGCTCGTACAGCTGGAGCGGGGACGGGGAGGGGTGTCCCCGCAGGACGAGCGCGCAACCACCCCCCACAGCCGCGAAGTGCCCGCCTGGCGCGAGCCGAGGAGATACCCCTGCGCGGCACCGCGACCGACCCCCACCGCGCCCGGATCCCGCCCCGCCGCCCCGCCAGGGGTACGGCACCGAGCCCGAAAATCCCGCCCCGGCCCCCCGCGAGGGGTACGGCACCGCGCCCGGATCCCGACCCACCGCACCGCCAGGGGTACGGCACCGCGACCGAAAATCCCGGCCCAGCCCCCCGCGAGGGGTACGGCACCGCGACCGGATCCCGCCCCGCCCACGCCAGGGGTACGGCCGGGCCTACCGCAGGTGCGCGGTGTCGTTCAGGAGGCGGACCGAGGCGTTGCCGTCGGCGTAGTAGGCCACCGCCGAGAGGGACGCCGCGGAGAGCTCCATCCGGAACAGGGATTCCGGCGGGGCCCCGAGGGCGAGGCGGACCAGGATCTTGACCGGGGTCACGTGGGTGACCAGCAGGACGGTGCGGCCCGCGTGCGCGGCCAGCAGCCGGTCGCGGGTGGCCGAGATCCGGCGGGTGGCGGCCGCGAAGCTCTCCCCGCCGCCGGTGGGGGCGGCCTTCGGGGAGTCCAGCCAGGCCTGGAGGTCGTCCGGGAAGCGCTCCTGCACCTCGGCGAAGGTCAGACCCTCCCAGGCGCCGAAGTCCACCTCGCGCAGGCCCTGTTCGACGGTGACGTCGAGGCCGAGGCGGTCGGCGACGGCCCGGGCGGTCTCCCGGCAGCGGAGCAGCGGGGAGCTGATGACCGTCTGGACGGTGCCGCGGGCGGCGAGCGCCTCCGCGACGGCCGCCGCCTGGCGCCGGCCGGCCGGTGACAGCTCGGGGTCGCTCCCGCCGCTTCCGGAGAACCGCTTCTGCGGGGTGAGCGCGGTCTCGCCGTGGCGCAGCAGCACGAAGGTGGCCGGCGCCCCCATGTCGGGGCCCCAGCCCTGCCCTGCTGCGGGGGCCGCGGCGGTGGCGGTCGGTGCCGCCTGCGGTGCCGGACCGCCCGTACCGGAGCCGGGCTCCGCCCACAGGGTGTCGGCGCCGGCCCCGCCGCCGCGGGAGGCGGCCAGGGCCGCCCGCGCCGCCGCGGCTCCCGCTGCGGCGTCCCCGGGCGGGCCGGACGGCGGCGGGGTGGACAGGGACCGGGCGGCGGACGCGTCGAGGGCGGCCGAGGAGGCCGACGGCTCCCACTGCTCGCCGCGCTTGCCCGCGTCCATCGCCTCGTTGGCGAGCCGGTCCGCGTGCTTGTTGCGCTCGCGCGGGATCCACTCGTAGGTGACCTGCGCGCGCGGCAGGATCCGCGCGGCCTCCGCCGCGAGCGGCTTCATGTCCGGGTGCTTGATCTTCCAGCGGCCCGACATCTGCTCGACCACGAGCTTGGAGTCCATCCGGACCAGGACCTCGGCGTCCGACGCGAGGTCACGGGCCGCCGTGAGCCCGGCGATCAGGCCCTTGTACTCCGCCACGTTGTTCGTCGCGACGCCGATGAACTCGGCGCGCTCGGCCAGCGTCTCGCCCGAGGCCGGGTCGAGGACGACGGCGCCGTAGCCGGCCGGCCCCGGGTTGCCCCGGGACCCGCCGTCCGCCTCCACGACAAAACGGGGCATCAGATGCCCGAGTCGGCCGTACGGACCAGGATGCGGCCGCAGTTCTCGTGACGGACGACCTGGTCGCGGGCCGCGGCCTTGATCTCGTTGACCTCGGCCATGTCGAGCTCCAGCCGGCAGCCCTCGCAGCGGCGCTGGTAGAGGCGCGCGGCGCCGACCCCGCCCTGCTTGACGCGGATCTTCTCGTACAGGGCCATCAGGTCGGCCGGCATGGAGGTGACGATCACCTCGCGGTCCTTGGTGACCTTGGCGACCTCGGTGTCGATCTCGGCGGTGGCCGCGTCACGACGGGTGGTGGCGTCGGCCAGCTTGGTCTCCAGGGCGGAGACCCGCTCGGTCAGCCCGGTGACGCGCTCCTGCGCGGCCTCCAGGCGCTCCATGACCTCCAGGACCACGTCTTCCAGGTCGCCCTGGCGCTTGGCGAGGGAGACGACCTCGCTCTGCAGGTTCGCCAGGTCGCGGGCCGAGATGCCCACTCCGGAGTCCAGCCGCTGCTGGTCGCGGACCGCGCGCTGGCGCACCTGGTCGACGTCCTGCTCCGCCTTGGTCTGCTCGCGCGCGGTGTCGGTCGCCTGGGTCTGGGCGGCGACCAGCAGGTCGCGCTGCTGGGCCAGGTCCTTGGTGAGCGTGTCGACCTCGGCGTGCTCGGGCAGCGACTTGCGCTTGTGGGCGAGCTGCGACAGCCGGACGTCCAGCGCCTGGACATCGAGAAGTCGGATCTGGTCGGCGGGCTCGGCGTTCAGTTGGGGGCTCCAGAGATAGAAGGGGAGGGTACGGACGGCGCGTGCACCGTCCACGGGTCGGTGACCGTGCGCGAGACGTGGGTGCGCAGACCCCAGCCGTGGCGCTCGGAGATGGCGTCGAGCTGTGCGGCGGCCTGTTCGCACCAGGGCCACTCGGTGGCCCAGTGGGCCGCGTCGACGAGGGCGAGCGGGCTCTGCTCGCGGGCCTCGGACACCGGGTGGTGACGCAGGTCGGCCGTCACGAAGGCGTCCACGCCCGCGGCGCGGACCTCGGCGAGGAGGCTGTCGCCGGAGCCGCCGCTGACGGCGACGCGCCGGATCATCGCGTCCGGGTCGCCGGCGACCCGGATGCCCTGGGCGGTCGGCGGCAGCCAGGCCGCGCAGCGGGCGGCGAACTCGCGCAGGGTCTCGGGGCGGTCCAGTTCGCAGATGCGGCCGAGGCCGCGGCGCCCGGCCGGGTCGCTCGGGTCCGCCACGAGCGGACCGGTGATCCGCAGGTCCAGGGCGCCGGCGAGGGCGTCGGAGACGCCCGGGTCGGCGGTGTCGGCGTTGGTGTGGGCGACGTGCAGCGCGATGTCGTTCTTGATCAGCGTGTGGACGACGCGGCCCTTGAAGGTGCCGGCCTCGACCGTGGTGGTACCCCGCAGGTAGAGGGGGTGGTGGGTGACGATCAGGTCGGCACCCAGCTCCACGGCTTCGTCGGCGATCTCCTGGACGGGGTCCACGGCGAACAGGACCCGGGTGACCTCGGCGTCGGGGTCGCCGCATACGGTTCCGACCGCGTCCCACTGCTCGGCCCGCGAGGGGGGCCAGAGAGCGTCCAGCGCGGCGATGACTTCAGAGAGACGGGGCACGGGCCAAGGCTACCGTCCGTGGCGGCCGGCCCGGTCAGCACCGGTCCCGCTGAAACGGCCCGCCGCCCGCCCGCCGGAGGCCTGCGGAGCCTGCCAAGCGATGCCTCACAGCACAATTACACCGCCCATCACAGACGAATCGCCGCCCGGGCACCCTTACGTGTGAAGCAGCCTCGGTCGTGTTGTTCGGCAGGAATCCCGAAAACTAGCTTCCTCACCGGAGGTGACGGCCCGGATGACTGTCTGTGCCATCGAGATGACGACCACGGCCCCGTTCACGATCTCCGCGGACGGGTCGTACGCCGCCCGGCTCGCCGGAGAGGGCGAGGCCCGCTACGCGGAACGCTGGACCCTCGCCGGTCCCGAGCCGTACGCGGTGCCGCTGCCCCTCGCACAGCCCGAGGAGGCGGACAGCGAGCTCCTCCCGCTGGCCGACGGGCGTGTGCTGATCCACCGGCGGGTCGCGGACCGCCACGCCTTCGCCCTGCTCTACCCGACGGGCGGCGCCGCGGCCGGGCCGCGCACCGGGGAGCTCCAGCTGGGCGGGGTGGACGCGGAGGAGGGCGTACGGGTCTTCCTGCTCCCGCCGGCCCCGGACGGCTCCGGTGCCTTCGCCGTGGCCGCGTCGGAGACCGGGACCACGCTGTGGCAGGTGGCCGGGTGCGCGTTCGGGCCGCAGCGGGTGGCCCGGATCCCGGGGCGCTGCTCGGGCGGTGTCTGGCTGGACCGGTCGGGACGGCTGCTGGCCCTGGACCGCGAGCTGGACGGCACCGTCAAGGCCGTCGCCGTGGACCTGGGGCGCGGCGGCGAGGTCTCGCCGCTGCTCCAGATCACCGAGGACAGCGACGACCGGCTGCTGCTGGCCGAGCCGGACAGCGGGCTGCTGCTGATCCGCTCCGACGCCCCGGGCGAACCGCGCCTGGGCTGGGGGGTGCTGGGCAGCTCGCGTCCGGTCCGCTTCCCGGAGTGCCTGCGGCTCGGGGAGGCGCTGCCCTTCGCCGTCCAGCCGGGCCAGGCCCTGATGCCGGAGACCTGCGGGGTGGCGTTGTGGCTGCCCGAGGGGGACATCGGCCTGTGGCGCCCGGCCGACCGGCGCGTCTTCCGGCTGGCCGCCCCGGCGGGGTGGCTCGGCGGTGCGGGCATGTGGAGCCCGCAGGGCCGCCTGCACCTGCCGTGCACGACGGCGGAGGTGCCCTGCGGGATCGTCGGGATGAACCTTCCTGCTCCCCCTCCCCCGCCGGTCCGCCTGGACCCGCCGCCCCCGCCGTCGCCCCGCCCGGTGCCCCTGCAGCAGGCACCCCTGGCGGGGCGGCAGTAGCGGTTCGGCGGCGGATCAGCCGTGCTTGAGGCCGAGGACCTCGGGCGCGGCGAAGGTCTCGTTCGCCGGGCGGGAGTCGTAGTGCGCGGTGAGGACCTCGTCGAGCTCCTCGTAGGAGAAGGACTCCTTGCCCGTGTCGAACTTGGCCGCCACCTTGGGGCGTTCCATGACGACGACGATGCCGCCGTGCACGACGAAGAGCTGCCCGTTGGCCTTGGCGGAGGCGGGTGAGGCCAGGTAGCCGACCAGCGGGGCGACGTGCTCGGGGGCGAGGGCGTCCAGCCTGCCGTCCGCCGGGACCTCGAAGCCGGCGAAGACGTCCTCCGTCATACGGGTCCGGGCGCGCGGGCAGATGGCGTTGGCCGTCACCCCGTACTTGGCCAGGGCCAGGGCGGTCGAGGTCGTGAGGCCCACGATGCCGCCCTTGGCCGCGGCGTAGTTCGGCTGGCCGGCCGAGCCGCCGAGGAAGGCCTCGGAGGAGGTGTTGACGATCCGGCCGTAGACCGGGCCGCCGGCCGCCTTGGACCGTTCGCGCCAGTGGGCGGACGCGAAGTGGGTGGTGTTGAAGTGGCCCTTGAGGTGGACCCGGATCACCGAGTCCCATTCCTCCTCCGACATCGAGAAGATCATCCGGTCGCGCAGGATGCCCGCGTTGTTGACCAGGATGTCGAGCTTGCCGTACGTGCCCACCGCCAGCTCGACCAGCTCGCGCGCCTGCTCGAAGTCGGCCACGTCGCCGAGGTGGGCGACGGCCCGGCCGCCCGCGGCACGGATCTCCTCGGCCACCTCCTGTGCCGGGGCGTCCGATGCCTCCCCCGAGCCGTCCCGGCCGGGCTGGCCGAAGTCGTTGACGACCACGCTCGCGCCCAGCCGCGCGAGTTCGATCGCCTCGGCCCGGCCGAGCCCGCGGCCCGCCCCCGTGACGATGGCGGCGAGTCCCTCAAGTGGCAGTGACATCCGTACGGTTCCCCTCGGAGATCGGATCTGCGGAACGGGTCAGAGTTCGATGCAGGTGCGCAGGGCGACGCCGGTGCGCATCTGGTCGAGGGCGTCGTTGACCTCGGCCAGGCTCACCCGGTGCGTGATCAGGTTCGACAGGTCGATGCGGCCGGCCCGCCACAGGGCGATGGTGCGCTCGTAGGAGCGGAGCACGTCGCCGCCGCCGTACATCGACGGCAGGATCTTCTTCTCGTCGAAGAACAGCGAGAACATGTTGATCTGGAAGTTGTCGTCCAGGGCGCCGGCCCCGACCACGACGACGGAGCCGCCGCGCCGCGTCATCTCGTACGCCTTCTGGGCGGTCGCGGACTTGCCGACGACCTCGAAGACGTAGTCGAAGCCCTCGCCGGCGGTGATCCGGTTCTTGGCGTCGGCGAACTCCTCCGGGGAGACCGCCTCGGTGGCCCCGAAGCGCAGGGCCGCCTCGCGGCGGGACTCGACCGGGTCGACGGCGATGATCTGGGCGGCGCCCTGCACCTTGGCGCCCTGGATGACGGAGATGCCGACGCCGCCGCAGCCGATGACGGCCACCGAGGAACCGGTCTCCACCTTCGCGGTGTTGATGGCCGCGCCGAGCCCGGTGGTGACGCCGCAGCCGATCAGTGCCGCGATGTCGAAGGGGAGGTCGTCGGGGATCGGAATGGCACAGGCGGCGGGGACGACCATCTCCTCGGAGAAGGTGCCGGTGCCCGCGAAGCCGAAGATGTCGCTGGAGGCCCGCTTGAAGTTGGGGGTGGCGACGTTCCCGAAGGCCTCCAGGCACAGGTGGCCCTGGCCGCGCCTGCAGGAGGGACAGCGGCCGCACGGCGGCAGCCAGCAGACGAGGACGCGGTCGCCGATCTTGTGGCCGGTGACTCCGTCGCCGACGTCGGTGATCACGCCTGAGCCCTCGTGGCCCGGGATGAAGGGGGCGGGCTGCGGCAGGACGCCGCTCATCGCGGAGAGGTCCGAGTGGCACAGGCCGGTGGCCTTGACGCGGATCCTGACCTTGCCGGGGCCGAAGCCCACGGCTTCCATGTCGTCGACGACTTCCAGCTTGTCCTGGCCGATCTCGCTCTGCAGTGCTGCGCGCACGGTGCGGCTCCTTAGTCGGTGCTACGAGTGTTCGACGACGGTGTCGGCGAGGACCGGCGCGTCGTCCCGTTCGACGGCGGTCACCGACACCAGGACGCGGCCGGTGTCCTGCCACATCCGGATGCGCAGCGTCTCGCCCGGGAAGACGATCCCGGCGAAGCGCGTGCGGTAGGCGCGGACGCGGGACACGTCCCCGCCGAGGGCCGTGTCGACGACGGCCTTGAGGGTCATGCCGTACGAGCACAGGCCGTGCAGGATCGGCTGGTCGAAGCCGGCCAGCTTGGCGAACTCGGGGTCGGCGTGCAGCGGGTTCCAGTCGCCGGAGAGGCGGTAGAGGAGTCCCTGGTCCTCGCGGATCCGCCGCTCCTCGACGCGGTCGGGGGCGCGCCCCGGCAGCTCCTCCTTGGCGGAGGGGCCGCGCTCGCCGCCGAAGCCGCCCTCTCCCCGTACGAAGATCTGCGCGTCGCTGGTCCACAGCGGCCCGTCGGCGTCGGCGACCTCGGAGCGCAGCACGATCACGGCCGCCTTGCCCTTGTCGTAGACGGCGGCGACCTTGGAGCTGGAGGTGGCCCGCCCCTTGACGGGGATGGGCCGGTGCAGCTCGATGGAGTGGCCGCCGTGCAGGACGTGGGCGAGGTTGACCTCGATGCCGGGGGCGGCGAGGCCGCCCAGCATGGCCATGCCGGCTCCGGCGACGGTCGCGAAGCTGGGCAGGACGTGCAGCTTGGATTCGAGGGTGTAGCGCAGCTCGTCCGGGTCGGTGGCCGGACGGCCCGCGCCGAGGCCGAGGTGGTAGAGCTGGATGTCCTTGTGGTCCCAGCCGATGTCCCCCTGACGGGGGTCTGCGGCGAGGGCCCTGGCGGCATCGATCGGCATGAGGATGCGGCTCCCTGTCGTCGGTGTAGCGGGAAAATCGCTGCCCTGGAAGACCTCGGCGCGGCCGTCCGCACCGTCGGCCGCACCGAGGTCGTATGCGGGGCCGGCCGGTTCTAGAACGCGTTCTAGGCTCGGCCGGTGAGGGAATGTATAACGCACGCCCCCGCACTTGGGAAGACTCTTGACTCCCCGTCAGATAGGCTTTCCCGGTGGAAGAAATGCCCGTGGAACACCGCCGGAGCCGCACCCTGCGGGTCCTCCTGGAGCCGCACAATCCGGCCCTGGCGATCCAGCTCGGCCTCCAGCCGGACATCGACGTCGTGCGGGACCCGGCGGCCCGCCCGGAGGTGGCGCTGGTGGAGGATCTCGCGGCGGTGACGGCCCTGCTGGAGGATGATCCGGAGTGCCGGATCCTGGTCCTGACGGGCTCGGCGCGCCCCGGTCTGCGGGAGGCGGCGCTCGCCGCCGGCGCGGCGGGGCTGATCGTCCGGGACGGCCGGGTGGAGGACCTCGCGGACGCGATCCGCCGGGCCTCGACGGGCGAGACGGTGGTCGATCCGGCCCTGGGGTGAATCCTTTCGGGGTGCCCGTGCCTCTTGTGTATGTTGCCGACGCCGAGGTCGGCACCTGACCTGGAGGTTGTCGTGATCACTGTTCTCGTCGTCGCCGGCGCGGCCGTCCTGCTCTGCGCGTGCACCGTCGCCGTACTGCGCAAGCGGGGCCGGTCCCGTGGCTGACCGTACGGACTGGCCGGGCGAGGCGCTGGTCGTCGCCGCGCAGGCCGGTGACCTCGATTCGCTCACCGCGCTGGTCGCCGGGTCGCATCCGAACGTACGGCGCTTCGCGCACTCCCTGTGCGCGTCGCGCGAGGACGCCGAGGACGCGGCCCAGGAGGCGCTGATCATCCTGTACCGCAGGATCGGGATGCTCCGGGCGTCCGGGGCGCTGGCGTCCTGGATGTTCCGCATCGTCCGCAACGAGTGCCTGCGCCGCGCCCGGCTGGTACCGCGGGAGCGGGCGCCGCTGCCGGACACGGCCGTCATGTCCGCCGAGGACGAGGTGCTGCGCCGCCTGGAGGCGGGGCGGGTGGCGGAGGCCATCGCCGCGCTGCCGGCGGACCAGCGGCGCGTGCTGATCATGCGGGACGTCCAGGGCCACAGCGGGCGGACCGCCGCCGAGGCCCTGGGATTGAGCACCGCCGCGATGAAGTCGCGGCTCCACCGCGCCCGCGCGGCGCTCCAGCACACCCTGGGAGACACCCGTGCCCACCACTGACACCGCTGTTTCCCCCGGTTCCACCGGTTCCTCCGGGTCCGGCTTCGCGAGCGCGTCCGTGCCGCGGCACCTGGCGCGCGGCGCAGTGGGCTTCGGTGCGCTGATCGCGGCCTTCGCCCTCCTCCCGGTCTTCGGGCCGCTCTCGCTGCTCCTCGCGCCGGTCGGCCTGGTCGCGCTGCGCGGCTGCCCGATGTGCTGGGCGATCGGCCTGGCCGAGACCGTCTCCCGGGGCCGGCTCCGCCGCGAGTGCACGGACGGGCGGTGCGAACTGAAACCGGCGTCCCGCTGACCCCCGGCCCGGACCCGACCGTTCGGTCCGGGCCACCGATTGACGGATTCCGACGCAGCGCGCGCCCGCGTACTGGACCAGGATGAGGCTCCTCGATCCGGTTCGTGGAGAGGTCCGTCATGCGCTTGTCCGCCCTGCCCGCCGCCGCCGCGCTCGTCCTCGCGACTCTTGCCTCAGGCGCGGCTCCGGCCACCGCCGACACCCCGGCCGGCCCGGTCCTCCAGGTCGACCTGGAGGCCGGCAAGGGCCGCCACCACAACACCGGGACGGTGCTGTACGAGCGCGTCGACGGCGCGGTGAACTCGGTCAGGATCAAGACGGTGACGATCTACAGCGGCGAGCTCGACTGCGCCTGGGTGCAGTGGAACAACCCGCACAGCCCGGACGGCTGGTCCAACCTGACCACCGAGCCCTCCTGCAACGGCACCGGCCTGGGCGAGTACCCCGACATCATCATCAAGGCTCCGGCCGGACACCCCCTCAAGGTGCGCCTGGTGGCCGACCACCTCGGCTCGGACGTCGTGCACAAGGACATCCAGAAGCTCTGACCGGCCTTGCGCGCCGCCCCGATCACAGGGGCGGAGCCCGGCTCCGGGGCCGGGCCCCCGGCGTCGGCCGGTGCCGCACCGCGCGGGGCACGGCGGCGGGGCTCCCGGCCGCCGTGCCCCGCGGTCAGCGGCGCAGCATCGTCACCACCGCCGCGCCGCCCAGGCCGATGTTGTGGGCCAGGCCGGTGCGGGCGCCGGCGACCTGCCGCGCCCCCGCTTCGCCCCGCAGCTGCCAGACCAGTTCCGCGGCCTGGGCGAGGCCGGTCGCCCCCAGCGGGTGGCCCTTGGAGATGAGCCCGCCCGAGGGGTTGACCACCCACCGGCCCCCGTACGTCGTGGCCCCGCTCTCCGCCAGCTTGCCCGCGGCCCCGTCCTCGCACATGCCCAGCGCCTCGTACGTCAGCAGCTCGTTGATCGAGAAGCAGTCGTGCAGTTCCACCACGTCCACGTCCTCGATGCCGAGCCCGGACTCCTCGTACACCTGCCGGGCCGCCGCGGCGCTCATCGGCTTGCCGACCACGTCGATGCAGGAGCCCGACGCGAACGACTCCTCCGTGTCCGTCGTCATCGCCTGCCCGACGATCTCCACCGCCTTGTCGTGCAGCCCGTGCGCGACCAGGAACCGCTCGGACACCACCAGGGCCGCCGCCGCGCCGTCCGAGGTCGGCGAGCACTGGAGCTTCGTCAGCGGCGCGTGGATCTCCTTCGCCGCCAGGATCTCCTCCACCGAGTACACGTCCTGGAACTGCGCGTTCGGGTTGTTCGCCGAGTGCCGGTGGTTCTTCGCGCCGACCGCCGCCAGCTGCGCGGGCGTGGTCCCGTGGCGCTCCATGTGCTCCCGCGCCGCGTTGCCGAAGATCTGCGCCGTGGGCGGGGACATCTCGAAGCCGTGGCCCGCCGCCATGATCCCGTAGTGCCGGGCCACCGGCGAGGTCTTGAAGGATTCATCAGCGGCTCCGCCGCGGGCACCCCCGTCGGCCCCGCCCCCCAGCGCGCCGCGCTTCATCTTCTCGAAGCCCAGCGCCAGCACGCAGTCGCTGATCCCGCCCTCCACGAACTGCCGCGCCATCATCAGCGCCGTCGACCCGGTCGCGCAGTTGTTGTTGACGTTGTAGACCGGCACCCCGCTCAGCCCCAGCTCGTACGCCGCGCGCTGGCCCGCGGTGGAGGCCTGGAAGCAGTAGCCGACGGGCACCTGCTGCACCAGCCCGTAGTCCACGCCCGCGTCCGCGAGCGCCGCCGTCCCGGCTTCCTTCGCCATGTCCCAGTACTGCCAGTCCCGCGACTCGGGCTTCTCGAACTTCGTCATGCCGACGCCCACGATGTACGACTTCATGCCCCTGGTGTCCCTTCAGTCCCTCGGGAGGCCGAGAATCCGCTCGGCGACGACGTTGAGCTGGACCTGCGTGGTGCCCCCGGCGATGGTCAGGCAGCGGGACATGAGCATTCCGTGCACCGCCCGCTCCCCCGCCCCCTCCCGCACCGAGCCCGCCGGCCCCAGCAGTTCGAGCGCGAGCTCGGCGGTCCGCTGCTGGTGCGGGGTCTGGACGAGTTTGCGTACGGACGCGCCCGCGCCCGGCTCCAGCCCCGACACCTGCTGGAGCGTGGTGCGCAGCCCGATGCAGGCCAGGGCGTGCGCCTCGGCGGCCAGCGCGCCGATCCGCGCCCGGTGGGCGCCGTCGAGGTCGGCGGCCCGGGCGAGGAGGGCCTCCAGTCCGGTGTCGAAGGTCATCTGGTCGGCCATGTGCACCCGTTCGTTGCCGAGGGTGTTGCGGGCCACCTTCCAGCCGTCGTCGGCCGCGCCGACCAGGGCGTCCGCCGGGAGTTCGACGTCGTCGAGGTACACCTCGTTGAAGAGGGCCTCGCCGGTGATCTCCTTCAGCGGCCGGATGCCGATGCCGGGGGTGTTCTTCATGTCGACGACGAAGTAGCCGAGACCCTTGTGCTTGGGCACCTCCGGATCGGTACGGGCCAGCAGGATCCCGAAGTCGGCGCTGTGCGCGGAACTCGTCCACACCTTCTGCCCGTTGACCAGCCAGGAGCCGTCCTCCCGCCGCTCGGCGCGGGTCCGCAGCGAGGCCAGGTCGGAGCCGGCGCCCGGCTCGGAGAAGAGCTGGCACCAGGTGATCTCCCCGCGCAGGGTGGGGAGTACGTAGGCGTCGCGTTGCACCTGCGTCCCGTAGGCCAGCAGGGACGGCACGATCCAGGTGGCGATGCCGAGGTCGGAGACCTTGACCCCGGCGGCCGCGAGCTCCTGCTGGACGACGAGCTGCTCGACGGGCCCCGCGCCCAGCCCGTAGGGCGGTGGCAGATAGGGGGCGGCGTAGCCGGTGGGGGCCAGGATCCTCCGGGCGGCTGCCGGGTCGAGCCCGCGCGCGTCCTCGATGGCGGCGCGCGCCTTCGCGCGGTGGGCCTCGGCCCGCGCGGGCAGTTCCAGACGCAGCTCGCGCCGCGCCCCGCCCGCCGCGCAGCGCACGGCCCGTACGCGGTGCCCGTCGCCGGGACCGAGCAGCTGGCGGGCGACGATCGCCCGCCGCAGGTGGATGTGGGCGTCGTGCTCCCAGGTGAAGCCGATCCCGCCGAGGATCTGGATGCAGTCCTTGGCGCAGGAGTACGCGGCGTCCAGGGCGGTGCCGGCGGCGAGGGCCGCCACGAGCGAGCGCACGTCGGCGGGCTCGTCCATGGCCTGCGCCGCGTCCCAGGCCAGCGCCCGGGCCTGTTCGAGCCGGACGAGCATGTCGGCGCACAGGTGCTTGACGCCCTGGAACCGCCCGATGGGCCGGCCGAACTGCTCGCGCACCTTGGCGTACTCGGCGGCCGTGTGCAGGGCACGGGCGGCGGTGCCGCACGCGTCGGCGGCGAAGAGCGTGCAGGCGAGGTCACGGACGAGGGCCGCGTCGAGCTCCAGCAGCCGGCCGGCGGGGACGACCGCGCCGCGCGCCCGCACCTCGGCGGTGGGTCGGGTCGGGTCGGCGCTCTCGTGCGTACGGATGTCGAGCGCGGCGGCGTCCACGGCGAACCAGCGGGTCCCGTGCGCGGCCTCCGCGGCGAGCAGTACGACGTCGGCCTCGCCCGCGCCGAGCACGGGCGGCGCGAGCCCGTCGAGCAGGTGCCCGCCGCCCTCGGTGGCCACGGCGGTCAGGGTCCCCGGCCCCAGCGCGACCGCCCCGACCCGGCCGGCGAGGGGCTCGGCCCCGGCCCGGTCCAGCAGTACGGAGGCCAGCACACTCGGCAGGTACGCGCCCGGCAGCACGGCCCGGGCCGCCTCCTCGACGACGACGGCCAGGTCGAGCAGGGTCCCGCCCTCCAGGTGCGGCTCCAGGAGCCCCGACTCCGCCAGCGCGTCCCAGTAGCCGGGCCGCACCCCGGTCCGCGGCGGGGAGTCGAGCAGCTTGCGCACCTCTTCGGGAGGCACGACCCGCGCCACCCAGCCGCGCACCGCCTCGGCCAACTCCCGCTGCTCCTGTGTGATTCCGATGCCCATGCGCGGCAGACTAGAACACGTTCCAATCTGACGGAAGGTCAGATAAGGGTGTTCTTCCGTCCCGCTGTCCGGGTCCTCTCTGTCCTGTACGGGTGGACCTTGCATACGGCTGCGGCTTCGATGTTCGACGATGCCCGGGGTACTGAGGTGCCGGAAGTGTGCTCGGAGGCCAGGGCGACGGCGTCGCCCTTCCTTCACCTGTCCTGGCCATTGACGGAACCGAGACACGGTAGGCAGTTGTCTGCGTCAGCACGCACACTTGACGCTCCGTGCGGAGTGATCACACACGGGGGAGCCCCTGGCAGCCTAAGAAGCGGTCTGCCAGGGGCTCTCCCGAAGATGGAGAGGGGAGACCATGACGACCATCCTGACAGGTGGCCAGGTAGCACACGGCGCGGTCTCCGGCGTGCTGATGGCTGGTGAGTCACCGGCCCCAGGAGAGAACCCCGGCGAGTATGGGCTGGCGGGGCTGTTCATCGCGGTCCTGGAGTCGGTGGGCTGGACCGCCTGCATGTGTGTGCTGGGCGTGCTGATCACCCTCGCCGGAGCCTCATGGATGTGGGGCCAGGCGCCGAAGGCCACCAGCAAGGAGAGGCGCCGGATGCGCTAGGGCGGAGCTGTCCTCGCCAGGCCGAGCTTGCTGACGACGGACGACGCCACCGTGATCTACAACGACATGAAATCGACCTTCTGAGGCAACAATGTCGGCCGAGGTCGCAACTGGTCGGGGCGCCTTCTTGAGCTCGTCGACTCCGGACTGCAGGCATGACGAGCAGGGATTCTCGGCGTGTGATCGGGCCGGTCGCGTGATCTCATCAGGCCGGTCGAACTTCGCTGAGACGGGACAGCTTCGTACGGCGAGACGGCCGTGAGCCTGGGCGTGATCGCCGAAAATGCAAGGTAGGTCTGCACTGCTGCGGTACCGATCGCGCAGCCGCACTCTTCATCCCGCTGGTCACGGCCGGCGACGGGTGCAAGGTCCAGCCGCACCGGACACAGGGCGCGGTGTCCTGTGCGGTTGCACCAGGGTGCCCGGCTCGAAGAGGGGAGCCGCCGGCTGATGTCAGTGGCGCCTGCCACGATGCCCGGACATCGTCACGATCAGGAGAGACACATGGGCACGTGGGACGTCGGCCCCTTCGACAACGACACCGCGGCGGACTGGTGCGGCGACCTCGACGACGCCTCCCCGGAGGCACGTCAGGGCTTGGTTCGAGACGCCCTCGCCCGAGCGGCCGACACCGCCGACGACCTCGACGCGGACGTCGCCGATGAAGCCATCGCCGCAGCCGCCCTGGTCGCCGCGCAATGCCCTGGCGGCGAGCCCGCCCACCCCCACTACGGACCGGACGAGCCCCTCCCCGACCTCACCGGTCTACGCGCCCTGGCCCTCCAGGCCCTCGACCGCGTCATCACCGAGCCGTCCGAACTCCTGGAACTCTGGGCCGAAGCGGACGCTGGCCCCTGGCAGGCAACGATCAACCGGCTCCGCAGCACGCTCACGCCCCAGCCGCCGGGAGAACAACTCCGCCTTTGCTGACTCCCCGCGTCAGCGCAACCACCCGTTCCTTCTGGAAGGTACACATGAGCTGGGACGTTCTCCTCCTCCGCCTGCCCGACGGCACCGCCTCGGTGCAGGACATGGCCGACGGCCACACCCCGCCCCCACTCGGCCCACAGAAGGACGTCCTCAAGTCCGTGAGCCAGGCCGTCCCCGAAGCCGACCTCTCGGACCCCACCTGGGGCAGCCTCCTCGGACCCACCTGGTCCATCGAACTCAACGTCGGCGAGGAGGACCCCGTGGACTCGATCATGCTCCACATCCGCGGCTCCGGCGACGACGTACTCACCCCTGTCTTCCGCCTGGCGGACGCCCTCGGTTGCAAGGTGCTGGACTGCTCCGCAGGAGACCTGATCGCTCCCCAGGAACTCTCAGGCTGGCACGCCTTCCAAGAGTTCCGCGACCGCGTGATCGGCCCCTCCCACTGACTCGGCGCAGCCCTGGCCGCGGCCCGAAAATGCAGAGTCAGCCTGCACAGCTTCGGGCCGGCTGGACCAACGCCTCCTTCCCACGGTTCTCCACCCCAGAAAGCAAGGTCCGCATGACCACCCCCGACTGCCCGCGCTGCGGGCGCGCGCTGACGCCCTTCGCCGTCATGCTCCGCCGCAACCGCTGGGGCGGAGCGGGACCGGCGCCACGCCCCGAGGCGTGGTGGGAGTGCCCTGGGTGCGGCTGGCTCGGCTGCGAGCGCCGCGCGGACGCACCACCCGCCCCCATGCGGCGGCTGGAGGGCGCGGACGGGGACTGCATGTTCTGCGGCGAAGAACAGTCGAACGTCGCCTCCGAGCCGCACCTGCGGGAGGACGGCCTGCTCGGCGACTGGCTGGTCTGCCTGGCGTGCGGCACGAGCAACGGCCGCCGCCTGGGCCCGCCCTCCCGCTAGGGGGTGGCGGGCGGGGCTCCGGGGGCCTGGTCAGCGGCGCGGCGCGGCCTTCAGCGCGGCGCGGCCTTCAGCGCGGCGCGGGCGGCCTCCTTCGCCTTCGTCTCGCAGGCGCCCTTGGCGTACGGCGTCGCCTTGAGGCCCACCCGGACCGACAGGTTGCCCTCACGCACGGCGAGGACGCAGGTCCAGTCGGCACTGGCAGACTCCCAGTACGCCTCCGTGCCGAACCCGAGGCGGGACGCAGCGCGCTGACCGGCCGCCTCCGCCTGGAAGTGCCGCCGTTGCGTGGCCGCGTTGGTCTCCGCGTCCCCGCCGAGGCTCAGGTTCCACCGGACCCTCGCGGTCGGCGACGCGGCGGTACCGGCGCCCCCGCTGCACGACATCTGCGCGGCGTCGACCGTCCCGAGCCAGCTGTCGGTGTCCGCCCGCAGGTCCAGGGGCACCTTCTCGCGCGCCTCCTGGCATCGGGGGACCCCCGCGTAGGCGATGGGGGCGTTCATGCGGTCGCGTACGTACAGCGCCGTACCGGTACCGGCCACGAGGAGGACTCCGGCCGCCACCAGCGCCGCGACCCGGCGCCGCCGCGTGCGCCGCGGACCGCCGGGGCGGGTTTCCTCCGCTGGCGCCTGCGGGACGGGCAGCGGCGTGTCCTGTGTCGGCACCGTGACCGGATCGACCTGGGTCACGAGCTGGGGCGGGGCCTCCGTCTCCGGCCCAGGCTTCGACTCCGGCTCCGGTTCCTCGACGGGAACGCCGGCCAACAGGCCGTCGATCTCGGCCCGTTGCTCGGTGAGCATCCCGTACACGGCGGAGGGCCACTGCCTGCCCGCCGGGGTCACCGGGCCGATCAGCTCGCGCAGCTGCGCCGGGGTCGGCCTGGCCTCGGGGTCCTTGGCCAGGCAGCGCTCGACGAGGTCGCGCAGCCCCGCCGGGACCGCGCCGAGGTCCGGCTCGCCGTGCGCCACCTCGTACAGCGTCTTGAGCGTGGAGGTGGCGGCGAAGGGGCTGCGGCCCGTGAGCGCCATAACCAGCACGGAACCGAGGGAGAAGACGTCGCTGGCGGGCGTGAGCGGATGGCCCTCGGCCTGCTCGGGCGACATGTACGCGGGCGATCCGACGACGAACCCCGTACGCGTCAGCCCTGGCTCGGCCTCCGCCTCGCCCTCCGTGGCCCGTGCGATGCCGAGGTCGATGACGCGGACGCCGTCCTCCGCGAGGAGCACGTTGTCCGGCTTGAGGTCACGGTGCACGAGCCCGGCCCGGTGGATCTCGGCCAGGGCGGACGTCAGACCCGCGGCGAGCCGGCGTACGACGTCCTCGGGCAGCACCCCGGCCGCCTTGACCACGGCCCCGAGCGAGGGCCCGGGGACGAAGACGGAGGCCAGCCAGGGCGTCGGCGCGTCCGGGTCGGCGTCGATCACGGCGGCCGTGTAGGCGGCCGAGACCTTGCGCGAGGCGGTGACCTCACGGCGGAAACGGGCCCGGAAGCCCTCGTCGTCGGCGAAGTGCGCGAGCACCTGCTTGACGGCGACGAGCCGCCCGTCCGGACCGGCCGCCAGCAGCACCCGCCCCATCCCGCCCTGCCCGAGCACACCGACGACCTCGAACGGCCCGACGCGCGCCGGGCCTCCCGGCCCCAACTGCTCCATGTCCCCCGCCCCCTACTCCCCGAGTCGGAAGCGGATCATACAGAGACGGCCTTCACGAACGCGGCGAAAGCGGCGGGGCGGACGGTGAAGACGGGCCCCTCGGGGACCTTGGAGTCCCGCACGGCGACGAGGCAGGGCTGGGCCGCGACCTCTACGCACTCGCCGCCGGTGTCCCCGCTGTACGAGGACTTACGCCAGGCCAGGGCCCCGAGCGGGGCGCACTCTACGCACTGACCACCGGTGTCACCGCTGTACGAGGACTTACGCCACTTCGCGCCCGTCAGGTTCTGGATGGTCTCCATAGCGCTCCTCCATTACGCGGGCAATCAGGGCCGCCGATGCCTCCAGGGGCAGGGCAGCTGCCTGCAAATGATCGTATCGGAGCGAACCCTCCTTGAGAGCCTGCGGATTGGCCGCCATATGGCCCTGCACGAAGTCCTCGGTGTAGACGAGGTCATGCTCGTCTTCCAGCCGCAGGAGCGTGAACGAGCCCATCTGCCCCGCGTGTGCTCCCGCCTCGAACGGCAGGATCTGCACCTGTACCCACTGGCGCCTCTGCATGGCCAGCAAGTGAGCGAGTTGCTCCCTCATGACCTCGCGACCACCGATCTCCTGGTGGAGCACAGCCTCGCTCAGCACCGCCCAACTCAGTGGCGGGTTTTCGCGGTCCAGGATTCGCTGCCGCTCCATCCGGGCCGCCACCTTCGCGTCGAGGTTCTCCTCGCTCCACGCCGCCAACACCGCCCGCGCATAGGCCCCGGTCTGCAACAGGCCGTCCACCAATTGCGCCTGGAACGAGGAGATGTACTCTGCCCGCGCCTCCATCTCCGCATACGGCTGGAACCACGTCGGCAGCTGGTGCCGCAGCACCAGCCCCACCAGCCGCGAGAACACCCCGCCCGTCCCGAGCGCCGCGTCCACCCGTTCCGAGAAGTCCCGCGTCGGGACCCTGCGCGTGGTCTCGACCTGGCCGATCAGCGAGCCCGTACAGAAGACGATGCTGCCGAGCTGCTCCTGGTTGAGGCCCGCGTCCTCTCTCAGGCGGCGCAGTTCGGAGCCGTAGTAGTCCAGCGGTGAGGCGCTGGGATCGAGATCGCGCACGCCGACCATGGACGGTCACCCCCAAGCCAGTTGCCGGTTCCGTGGCCGAGCGTAGCCAGCGGCCGCATTTCAGTGACCCGATTCACCCAACGTGGTACACCGTCGGCGACAATGCCCACGTGGGAGAACTGATCGAAAACCGGTACGCCCTGGAGGAGTTGCTCGGCCGGGGCGGCTTCGGTGAGGTGTGGCGGGCCGAGGACGGGAGGGTGGGGCGGCAGGTGGCCGTCAAGATCGGCTGTCCGCAGACGCCCGAGGAGACCCGCCGCTTCGAGCGGGAGGCCAGCCTCGCCGGGAACCTCGCCCACCCCAACATCGCCACCGTCCACGACTTCGGCCGGATCGAACGCGACGGACGCGACGCCGTCTTCCTGGTGATGGAACTGCTGCGCGGCCGCAGTCTCGCCGACGTCCCGGCGGACGGTGTGCCGCCGCTCGCGGATGCCCTGGAGTGGGCCGGTCGGATCGCGGACGCGCTCGGGGCCGCCCACGCCGCCGGCATCGTCCACCGGGACATCAAACCGGCCAACGTGATGGTCACCGAGACCGGCGCGGTGAAGGTCCTCGACTTCGGGATCGCCAAGGCCGGGTCCGGGTTCGGGGCCGGTACGGATCTGACCGGCACCGGGATGGTCATCGGCTCGTTCCCGTACATGTCCCCCGAGCGCTGGACCGGCGGGGCGAACGGTGTCCCGGTCGACGGCCGGGCCGACCTGTATGCCCTGGGCTGCGTGCTCATGGAGTTGCTGACCGGCGCCCGGCCGTTCACCGCCCGTGAGATGCACGAGCTCCTCGCCCAGCACCTCACGGCCGAGCCGCCCGCGCCCAGTTCGCTGCGGGCGGGGCTGCCGGCCGCACTGGACTCCCTCGTACGGGACCTGCTGGCGAAGGATCCGCGCGATCGGCCCGCGGACGCGGCGGAGGTCTCCCGCCGGCTCGCCGAAGCCGCGCGCGACGCAGCCGCCGGGCGGCCCGCGGGTGCCGTGTCGTACCCGCCCCCGCCCGTGTACGCCCCCACCGTGCACACCGCCGCCGCCGACGCGGTCCGCCTGATGCTGGACCGGCGGCTGACACAGCTGCTGGAGGACTCCCCGGCCGATGCAGTCGACCGGCTCGCCGTGCTGGTCGCCGACCTGACCGAGGAGCTGGGCGCGCAGGACGCGCTCACGGTCCGGGCCGCCTACCACCGGGCGGTGCGGGTGCGCCGGCAGTCCACGACCGATCTGGAACGGATCCTGCCGCGCATGGTGCGGGTCCTGGGCCTGGAGCATCCGGACACGATCACCGCCCGCGCCACCTGCGTCGGCGAGGCCGCCGCCTTCGGGCCCGGTGACGGCCGCCGCCACGAGGAGGAGCTGCGCGAGCTCATCGGGCAGGCCGAAAGGGTGCTCGGCGCGCACGGCGCCGTCACGCTGACCGCCCGCTACCACCTGGCCTCGGCCATGCACCGGGGCGCCCGCGACCGCGACGGCCAGTGGGACGCGCGCACCCGGGAGCGGGCGGAGAGCGAACGCGATTGGCTGGGGCCGCTGTTGCCCGACCTGGAGTGGGCGCTCACCGCCGACAGCCCCGTCCTGCTCGACGTCCGGCGCCGGTTGGCCCACGACGCCTGGCTGGTCGGCGACTTCGCGGGGGCCGCGCAGCTGTACTGGCGCCTCTTCCCGGACCTGGCGGAGCTGGCCGAGTACGGCGATCCCGAGGTGGCCCACCGCGTGCTGCGCAGCATCGGTGAGGCGGGGGATCCCGTGAGCGCGCTCGCGCACATGGACCTGCTGCTGCACCGGCTTCCCTTCCTGAGCGGCAGCCAGCGGCTGGCGCAGGAGGTCTCCGACACCCGCGCGGCCTTCCGGCGGGACGTGCGGGAGCGGCGGCGCGCGGAGGGTTCCGGTGGGCCGGGCGGCGGACTGTCCCGGCTGTTCGGCCGCTGACCGGCAGGCTCCGTACGCCCGCCGGGACCCCGGCCATGGCGTCCTACCAGCGGGTAGGGCAGCATGGGCCGCCACACGCAGCTCAGCAGGAGGAAGAACATGGCCACCCCCAAGCCGGAGACCCTCGCCGCCTTCGAGGCCGCCAAGGGGTTCATGCCCGTACGGGAGGGCCTCGCGCTGTACGAGGCCGCCGCCGCGGCCGGGGCGCTCGGGCTGCCGCTGCTGGAGGTCGGTACGTACTGCGGGCGTTCGACGATCCTGCTGGCCGACGCCGCCCGCGAGGCCGGAGTGTCCGCGATCACCGTGGACCACCACCGGGGCAGCGAGGAGCAGCAGCCCGGCTGGGAGTACCACGACCCGACGGTCGTGGACCCGCAGGTCGGTCTGATGGACACCCTCCCCACCTTCCGCCGGACCCTCCACAAGGCCGGTCTGGAGGAGCACGTGATCGCGATCGTCGGCCGGTCCCCGCAGGTCGCGGCGGCGTGGGGCGGCAAGCTGGGCTTCGTCTTCATCGACGGCGGCCACACCGACGAGCACGCGACGGGCGATTACGAGGGGTGGGCCCCGCACGTCGCGGAGGGCGGCACGCTCGTCATCCACGACGTGTTCCCGGACCCGGCCGACGGCGGCCAGGCCCCGTACCGGATCTACCTGCGGGCCCTCGCCTCCGGCGCCTTCGAGGAGGTCTCCGTCACCGACTCGCTGCGCGTGCTGCGCCGCACGGGGCAGGGGATCTAGGACGGACCGGGGTTTCCCCGGGGCGGGGCGGCCTCTCGGGGCAGGACGTGAAGAACCTCCGTACGGCCCGGGGGCCGTACGGAGGTCGTGTTCGGGTGGCGCTCGCGGGACCGGCGCGGGGGCGGCCAGGGACCTGTCCGGCCCCGATCCGCCGGCCGCCCCCGGGCACGGTCTAGGGTCTGTCGTCAAAGTGATCTTGCGTTGTGGATCATGGTCGGGTGATACGTCGCCATGAACTGTCGGACGCTGAGTGGGAACTCGTGCAGCCGTTGCTGCCTCGGCCCGTGCTGGGGCGGCCG
>NZ_SSBM01000062.1:0-23717 GCF_004795115.1 Streptomyces sp. A0592 | reverse complement strand
GCCTGCACCGGTGCCGGGACCTCGGGCGCCGGAGGAGCGGTCTCGGCCGGAGCCGGAGCCGCGTACGGCAGCGCGGGGGCCTGGAACGGTGCCGGAGGCTCGGGCGCCGCCGGGACGGGCTCGACCGGAGCCGCGTACGGCAGCTCAGGCGCCGCGATCGGCTCGGGGGCCGCGTACGGCGGCTCGGCAGCCGGAGCCGCAGCCGCAGCCGGGGCGGGTGCCGCAGGGGTCGCCGCCTCGGCCGGGCCCGCGAACGGCGCCGGCGGGGGCGTGGCCGTGCCGTCGGACGGGGTCCGCGGCGCCGGCGGAGCGATCCGCATGGTCGAGGGCGACTCCAGGTCCGACGGGCGGTGCGGCTCGAAGCCGCTCCCCTCGGGGAGCCCCGGTACCTGCGCGCCCGCAGCCGGCGGCGCACTCTGCGTGTACCAGGCCGGCGGTGTGTAGTCGATGGTGAACTCGCCCGTCATCTCGGGCTCCGCGTCGGACTGATCGTCCGTCGGGACGTCCCACGTCCCGCCGCGCCTCTCGTTCCGATCGCCGCTCACTGGTCCTCCTGGTATGTCGAACACTGCTCCGGCGCCCACCCACGCCGCGCCGGCGTCCAGCCTAATCGGGGCTCGTCGCCCCTGTCCGCCGCGCCCCGCTCCACGGGGAGGGCGGGCGGCCCGCCCGGGGCATGCGCCCCGTCAGTCGATGCGGCGTGCCGGGCCCAGCAGGCCGGTCTCCGCCTCGGTCCCCTGGGTCATCACGAACTGCCGGTCCCGCGGGGTGCACCACAGGGTCACCCCGTCGCCCAAGGTCGGCAGGGAGGCCACGGCCTGGCGCGGCAGCCGCATCAGGCGGCCGATCTGCTCCGCCTCGTCCGGGGACACCCGCTGCACGCCCGCCAGCGACGCCTGCTGGAGCAACCGCGGCGCCGTCGGGCTCAGATACGGCAGCAGGGTCAGCACCGACTGCCACGGCCCGGCCACCACGCGACCGCGCGGCGGTCGCATTCCGCAGTCGCGGATGACCAGCACCGGGCTGCCCGCGGACGCGCCCTGCGGCGGAACCCGCCCCACCTCGTGCAGGGTCACACACTGCTGCCCGCCGCCGGCGGCCCGGGCCAGCCCGGACCACACCTGCCCGCGGCCGGTCTCCACCGCGACGCGCGCACCCGTGGCCGCCGCGCGCAGCGCCAGCACCTGCGCCGTCCACAGCCCGCCGATCAGCGTCACCTCGTACGGCGTCGGCCGGTTGATGCCGAGCACCGCCGACCGCCCCTCGGCGTCCACCCCGATGACGACCCCGTCGTCCCCGACGGGCACCGCCAGCGCGTCCAGGTCCGCCGCGGGCACCACGTGCCGCTCCCGCCGCGGGCCGACCAGCCCGAAACCGCCCCTCATCGCGCGCCTCCCAGCGGCAGCGACGCCAGCAGCCCCGGCACCTGTTCGCGGTCGAGCCGGACCAGCCCGGTCTTCACGCCCCGCGCCGTCCTCTCCAACTCCCGCCGTGCCGCAATCAGTTCCTCGTCGCTGCGCCCTGTCACCCGTACGTGTCCGGTCAGGGTCACGCCCCGCCGCTCCGCCGGGGCCATCGTCAGGCTGAAGTTCGTGGCGAGCGCCGGCAGGGAGGTCAGCAGCGCCACGAACTGCGGCAGCGCCGCCGACCCGGCGCCGCCCAGCCGGGGCCAGCGGCCTATCCAGTACGTCGTGTGCCGGCGGTCGTCGCAGCGCCAGACGCGCGAGGTCTCCTCGGTACGCCGCCCCGTACTGGCCGACCGGCCGGCCTGGGTGATCGCCATCGGGTTCGCGCACGAGGAGGTGGCCAGCGCAGCCGTCAGCTCCTGCTCGGTCAGCACGGTGGCCTTGAACCCGGCCCCGGCCAGCCGGCTCGCCAGCTGGTCCGCGGCCCGCACCACGCACCGCTGCGCGCCCGCGAGGCCGCCGCCGCGGGCGGTGACCGCCTCGGGGCACAGCTCCGGGTCGAGCTTGAGCGCGATCCACGTCAGCCGCACCGCGGGCGTGCCCGTACGGGCCTGCAGCGGCGCGTAGTTGAGCGTGGCCATCGATTGGGCCGGCAGGTGCGGGGCCGGAGCCGGCTGCGTGTGCTGCACCAGCTGCGCGGACTCCAGCCGGATACCGTCCACTTCGAGGATGTCCCGTACGACGCCGAGCGGCAGCGGACGCGCGGCCCGTTCGGGCCGCAGCGCGGTGACGTCGGTGTCCACCTGGACCACCGCGGTCAGGAAGGTCCCGTCGCCGACCATCCCGACCGGACGCCGGTCGCGGTCGCTGAACGTCAGGGTGCGCAGGGCCGGATCGGCCTCGACCAGCGGTGCCAGCCCCGGCTCCGTGCCCGCGGGCACGGTGAAGGACGCGGCCCCGCGGCGGCGCGCACGCAGCGCGAGCACACTGCCGATCCACTCCGGCAGGGAACGCTGGTGGCGGCGGACGACCGCGAGCACCACCAGGACCAGCGCGAACGCCCCGACGGGGACCAGGAGCAGGGGCTCGACCACCCACGCCACGAGCAGTTGGGCCGCCGCGACCTGGAGCAGTACGAGTTGTTGCAGTCGGAACGGACCGAAGCGGCCGGGGCTCGACCTGGGGTGCGGCGTCACGCCGTCGCGTGCGGGTGCGGGCGCGCCGGTCTGCGGCTCCGTCGCCGTGGCCATCACTCGCGCACTTCCCCTCTCACGGGCCGTACCTCATGAGTTCCGGCGCTGCGCGACAGCCGTCGCGGGGCCCCGGAACCTCCCCAATCCACCCCAACAAGCCCTGATTGCCCCGGTGTGGAAGGCCCTGAGCGGGTGCCTCACCCTACCCGGACCCTGCATACCGTCCGTCAAGAGGCATAGTAGGTGCCCGGTCCGACTATCGAGGCCCGGGGACCGTACCCACCGGCCGGGCCGTGCGGGGAGAAACAGGCGGTCATGGCATCACGACGTGATGAGCTCAACGCGTACACCTTTGCGAAGCGACGGACGGTTGCCGCGTTCCTCCAGCCCTCCGCCACCGGGACCGAGGAGGGGGCGCCCCGGCCCCTGCGCGCGGTCCTGCCGGGAGTGATCGTCGGAGCCCTCGTGCTCGCCGGGTTCGGCGCCTGGGGCATGTTCAAGCCGACCGCTCCCAAAGGCTGGGACGAGCCCGGAACGCGGGTCATCGTCGGCAAGGACTCGACGACCCGCTACGTGGTCCTGACGACGAAGGTGGGCGGCAAGGACCGGACGCGCCTGCACCCGGTGCTGAACCTCGCCTCCGCCCGACTCCTGCTGGACCCGCAGAAGTTCAAGGTGGTGCAGGTCGAGGACAAGGTCCTGGACGCGGGCAGGCCGCCGCGCGGCCCCATCATCGGCATCCCGTACGCCCCGGACCGGCTCCCCGCCAAGGCGGAGGCCGGCAAGGCCAAGCGCTGGGCGGTCTGCCAGCAGCCCGGAGGCAACAGCCGCGGCGTGCAGACCGCCACCTTCGTCCTCGCGGACCGCGAGGCGTCCGTGACGGACGACGCCCGCAGGCTCACCGACACCCAGTCGCTGTACGTGGAGAGCACCGGTCCGGGCAAGGAGCGGTACCTGGTCGACGCGACCGGCACGAAGTACAAGTTCCCCGAGGGCACCCCGGCAGCCGTGACGATGACCAACGCACTGGTCGGCACCGGAGCCACCCCGCAGCAGGTCAGTCCGCAGTGGCTCGCCACCCTCAACTCCGGCGACGACCTGGCCTTCCCGCCCATCCCCGGCAAGGCCGGGGCCGGCGCCGACGTCAAGGGCCTGGCCACGGCCGACAACAAGGTCGGCATGGTGCTCCAGGCCCAGACCGGCTCCGGCACGCAGCACTACGTGGTCCTCCCCGGCAAGGTCGCACCGGTCTCCGACTTCATCGCCTGGCTGCTGATCTCGGCGCCGGCGACCGACGGCCTCGACATGCACGGCAAGGCCCGCGAGGTCGACCTGCAGTCGCTCGACCCGGACGCCACCCCCTTCGCCGGCGACGTCAAGTGGCCGCAGAGGAAGACCGAGCGGATCAACCGGACGACGCCGCCCGCCGGCACCCGGGCGAGCGACTCCGGCAACCGCGACACCGTCTGCAACGTCCTGCGCTCGGTCGACGGCCAGGGCAACCAGACGCTGAGCACCTGGGCCGGCACCGGCTACCCCGTCGACATCACCGCCAGCGGAACGAGCGCGTACGTCACGCCCGGCTCGGGCCTGCTCTACACCCAGGTGCAGGGCAAGCAGACCACGGCGGGCGGCTCCCTCTTCCTGGTCACCGACACCGGCCTGCGGTACGCCGTCCAGGCCAACGGCGACAGCGACAGCGAGCAGTCGAAGATCGGCGCCCCCGACCAGTCCAAGGCGGGCGGGGACGGCCGCCCCGAAGCCAGCCAGGCGCAGGTCAGGCTCGGCTACGGAGGCGTCACGCCGGCCATGGTGCCCATCGCGTGGTCGGAGTTCCTCTCCAAGGGGCCCCGACTGGACACCAACTCCGCCCGCCAGCCCCAGGGTTCGTGAGGAAGCCGCCGATGCCCCAGAACCGCAGGCCCCGGCAGGCGCTGCTCACCACCGCCTTCGCCCTCACCCTGGCCGCCGTCGGCGCGGCGGGAACGACGGGGGCCGCCTCCGCCGCCGCCGCGCCGCACCCTCCGTACCCGCTGCGCCTCGACGGGGCGGGGGAGTGCACCTTCCCCATGAAGCAGCAGATCGAGGACCGCCCCTGGGCGCTCCAGCGGCTCCTCCTCGACGAGCTCTGGGCGCAGACCAAGGGCAAGGACAAGAGTGGCGCGAGCGTCCGGGTGGCCGTCATCGACACCGGTGTGGACCGGGCGAACCCGCAGCTCAGCGGCGCCCTGGAGGTCGGTGCGGGGAAGGACTTCGTCGATCCCGCGGGCGGCGACGGCACGACCGACACCGTCGGCCACGGAACCAAGGTCGCCGGGCTGATCGCGGCGCGCCCCCAGGCGGGAACGGGTTTCGTCGGCCTGGCCCCGGAGGCCACGATCATCCCCATCCGGCAGAACGACGGGCAGGGCAAGGGCAACGCCCTCTCCCTGAGCCGGGCCATCGACCACGCGGTCGCCAAGGGCGCCCGGGTCATCAACATCTCCCAGGACACCGACGTCCAGCTGTCCGCGGACTCCGAACTCGCCAAGTCCGTCCAGAAGGCCGTCGCCGCCGACATCGTGGTCGTGGCCTCGGCGGGCAACGACGGCATGAGCGGCCAGAAGCGCAAGACCTATCCGGCGGCCTTCCCCGGCGTCCTCGCCGTGGCCGCCTCGGACCGCAACAACGAGCGCGCCGCCTTCTCCCAGCCCGGCGACTTCATCGGGGTCGCCGCTCCCGGAGTGGACATGGTCTCCACCGTCCCGGGCTTCGGCCAGTGCATCGACAACGGCACCAGCTTCTCCGCGCCCTACGTGGCTGGCGTCGCCGCACTGCTGCGCGCCGAGCACGGGGACTGGTCCGCCCAGCAGATCGTCTGGCAGATCCAGAACACGGCCGAGCGGGCCGTCAACGGACGTGACGACTACGTCGGTTGGGGGGTCATCGACCCCGTCCGGGCCCTCGGCCAGGACCAGCAGGCCCCGAAGGCCCCGGTCCCGGACCCGGGCCCGCCCCCGGCGACGGCGCCGCAGGCCGCACCCCTCCGGCTCACGGAGACCGCCCAGGAACGACAGGAGCGCTACGGCACGTACGCTCTCGGAGCCGGCGCCGTACTGATCGCGGTCATCGCGGGCACGGCGACGGTCGTCCGGGACGCGCGCAGCCGCCGACGCCGTTTGCAGTGAACAGTCACAGTTCGTCCACGGCAGCGGCCCACCTGTGTTGGGGCCGGTCCCTGAACTGACTAGAGTGACAGCAGGCTTCACGAGTGTGATCGGGGGATCGCGTGAAGCGGAGGGGGACGTTCCGGAGCGCGTGACTGACATCCGCGCCGGACGCATCCGCCCCGCTGCGCAATCCGCCGGTTCTGCCGGCGAATTGAGAAGTGAGGAGCTTCGATGAGCACGAACACCTTCGGACTTGCGGACGATCCGGTAGTCCAGGCGAAGAACAAGATCCAGGAGACGGGAACCGCCGTCTCCAAGCAGGCCCGCGAGCTGGCCGACATCATCGCCACCGTGAGCGCCGGCTGGACCGGTGTGGGCGCCTCGGGCTTCATCACCGCCCAGACGACCCTCAACGACAGCCACGACGAGATCCGCCGGCTCCTCGGCGTCCTGCACAACGCCGTGGCACAGACCAAGAACCTCAGCAACGCGCAGGACGAGGAGGTGCGGGCCGCGTTCAAGAACGCCGTCCAGCCGACGTCCGGCACCGGCCAGCGTTCGGGTCTCGACGGCATCTGATCGACGCCCCCTCATCCATTCGGCCGCAGCGAGAAGGAGAAGAACATGACGGCGAACGACGGGACCCGGGTCCGGTACGAGACCGTTCAGCAGATGGCGGACCGCATCCGGGTCGTCTCCGGGAACATCCTCAAGGACCTGGCCGAGATGGAGCAGGCCGTGAAGGTCGTCACGGACACCTGGGACGGTGAGGCGCACCAGGAGTACCTCACCCTCCAGAAGAAGTACAAGGCCAAGGCCGACACCATGCACGCGGAGCTCGAGAAGGTCGCCAAGCTCATCGAGCGGGGCAAGGACGACTACCGGGCCACCGACAAGCGGGCCTCGACCCTCTTCACCGAGGCCTACTGAGACCTGCCGGACCCCCGGTCCCGACACGCCGAAGGGGCGCTCCCCGTACCGGGAGCGCCCCTTCGGCGTGTCCTGCGGCCGCTCAGGGCTGTTGGCGGTCCAGGTCGAACTCGCCGTCCCTGGCGCCGAGTACGAAGGCCTCCCACTCGGCGGCCGTGTAGCGCAGCACCGTCTCCCGGTCCAGCGAGGAGCGCATCGCCACCGCCCCGTCGGGAAGCCGCGCGATCTCCACCCGCTCCTCGTCCGGACTGGTTCCCGGCGGCCCTTCCCACTCCACACCACTGATGTCGAGCGCGTACAGCTCGTCCTTCTCCTGCTGGGTGCCCATGGGCGGCCTTTCCCTCGGTGGCGCGGTCTTCCCCGCCGATTATCGGGGAGACACCGCCGGCCGGGACGGTTTTCCCGCTGATCCGGCCGGTGCCCGGCACCCCCGCGGAGCTCACATGCCGCCCGGCATCCGGCCGAGCTGGACCAGCGACGTGCCCCGCCGGCGCGAGGCGAAGTAGCCCCGGCCCGGCGGCATCGGACGCGGCCGGACGGTGCCGACCAGATCACCCTCCGCCGGATCGCCGGACAGGACGACGCCCTGCGCGCCCAGCTCCTTGATCCGCTGCATGAACGACTCGTACATCGAGCGGGAGGCACCCGCGGAGCTCCGCGCGATGATGAAACGGACGCCGGTGTCGCGGGCGAACGGCAGGTACTCCACCAGCGGCGCCAGCGGATTGCCCTGACTCGTGGCCACCAGGTCGAAGTCGTCGATGATGATGAACACGTCCGGGCCCGTCCACCAGCTGCGGTCGCGCAGCTGCTGCGGAGTGACGTCCGCCGGAGGCTGCCGCCGGGAGAACACCCCGCCCAGCGCCTCCATGTGCATCTGGAGCGAACTCGCCATCGGCGCGTACTCCAGCAGGTGCTCCTCCGGCAGTGCCCCGAGCAGGGTCCGCCGGTAGTCGCCCACCACCAGACGCGCCTGGTCCGGCGTGTACCGCTCCGCGATCTGCTTCGCGATGAGCCGCAGCAGGTTCGTCTTGCCCGACTCGCTCTCGCCGAAGACCAGCAGGAAGGGGTCGGCCTCGAAGTCGACGAACACCGGCTCCAGATCGGTCTCGTCGATGCCGATCGCGATCCCGCGCTCGGGGAACTCCCCGCCCTTGGGCAGCTGGTCGGAATGGAGCAGCCGCGGCAGCAGCCGCACGCCCGGCGCCGCCGGCCCCGCCCAGTTCTGCCGGACCGCCTCCACGAAGGCCGCCGTGGCCTCCGACAGGTCACCGGCCTCGTGCGAGCCGTCGACCCGTGGGAGCGCGCCCAGGAAGTGCAGCTTCTCCGCCACCTGGCCGCGGCCCGGCATCCCCGTGGGGACGTTCGCCGCGACCTTCCGGTCGAATTCCGAGTCCATGGTGTCGCCGAGCCGCAGCTCCAGCCTGCTGAGCATCTGGTCCTTCAGCGCCGCCCGGACCTCCATGTACCGGCCCGCGGTGATCACCACGTGGATCCCGTAGCCCAGACCGCGCGCGGCGATGTCCGTGACGACCTGCTCCAGGACCTCGTACTCGCCGCGGAAGTTGCCCCAGCCGTCGACGATCAGGAACACGTCGCCCCACGGCTCGTGCGGCAGATCGCCCGCCGCGCGCCGGCGCCGGTAGGTGGCGATCGAGTCGATGCCGTTCGAGCGGAAGAACTCCTCGCGGCGGTTGAGGATGCCCCCCACCTCCGCGACCGTGCGCCGCACCCGCTCCGGGTCCAGACGCGAGGCGATGCCGCCCACGTGCGGCAGGTCGGAGACCGCCGACAGGCTGCCACCGCCGAAGTCCAGCCCGTAGAACTGCACCTCGCGCGGGGTGTGCGTCAGCGCGAAGGAGGAGATCAGCGTCCGCATCAGCGTCGACTTGCCCGACTGGGGACCGCCGACCACCATCATGTGGCCCGCCGCGCCGGAGAAGTCCCGGTACAGCACCTCGCGCCGCTGCTCGAACGGCTTGTCGATCAGGCCGAGCGGCACGACCAGCCCGCCGGGCCGCGTGTAGCCCTCCGCATGCAGCCCGCGCTCCGCGCTCGGCGCCAGCGCCGGCAGCAGCTGGTCCAGCGGCGGAGCCTGGTCGAGCGGCGGCAGCCACACCTGGTGCGCCGGCACCCCCTGCCCCTCCAGCCGGCTCACGATCACGTCCAGCACGGTGTCCGCGAGCGCGTCGTCCTCACGCGCCGACTGCGCCGTCAGGTACGCCGGGTCCGGGGCCGCGTACACCACCGGCACCGGCGCCGCCGTGAACAGCGCGGGCCGCCGCTCCACCGGGAACTGCCCCACCGAGATGTCCGGCCCGCCCGAGCGGTAGGCGCCCGACACGTACGCCGCCTTGAAGCGCACCATCTCGTCCGTACCGAACTTCAGATAGCCCGAACCGGGCACCGACGGCAGGTGGTAGGCGTCCGGCACGCCGATCGCCGTCCGCGACTCCGCCGCCGAGAAGGTCCGCAGACCGATCCGGTACGACAGGTACGTGTCCAGGCCGCGCAGCTTGCCCTCCTCCAGGCGTTGCGACGCCAGCAGCAGGTGCACGCCCAGCGAACGGCCGATGCGGCCGATCTGGATGAACATGTCGATGAAGTCGGGCTTCGCCGTCAGCAGCTCGCTGAACTCGTCGATGACCAGCACCAGCGAAGCCAGCGGCTCCAGCGGGGCACCGGCCGCACGGGCCTTCTCGTAGTCGTGGATGTTCGCGTAGTTGCCCGCCGAACGCAGCAGCTCCTGACGGCGCTGCAGCTCACCGCGGATCGAGTCGCCCATGCGGTCCACGAGCGTCAGGTCGTCCGCCAGGTTCGTGATGACCGCCGCGACGTGCGGCATCCGGCCCATGCCCGTGAAGGTCGCACCGCCCTTGAAGTCGGCGAGCACGAAGTTCAGCGTCTCCGAGGTGTGCGTGACCGCCAGACCCAGCACCAGCGTGCGCAGCAGCTCCGACTTGCCCGAACCGGTCGCACCCACGCACAGGCCGTGCGGGCCCATCCCCTCCTGCGCGGCCTCCTTCAGGTCCAGCATGACCGGGCCGCCGTCCTCGCCGACGCCGATCGGCACGCGCAGCCGCTCACCGGCGGACCGCGGCCGCCAGGTCCGCGCCACGTCCACCGCGCCCGCGTCGCCCAGATTCAGCAGGTCCGTGAAGTCCAGGTTCGCCAGCAGCGGCTCGTCGTCGTCCCCGCCACCCGTGCGCAACGGCGCCAGCTGCCGAGCGAGGGCCTCCGCCGCGGGCAGCGACAGGGTGTCCGGGACCCCCTCGTACGCGAGACCGCCGCCCGATTCCAGCCGCAGCCGGCCCGGACGCACCACGACCGACAGCCCGCCGCGCGGCTCGTCCAGCTCACCCGCCACCACCTCGACGATGGTGACGCCCTGCAGGCCCTCCGCCGCCGCGAACACCGAGTCCGGGGGCACCATGCCACCGTCCAGCACGACCACCAGGTGCGGCTGGTCCAGCACGGGGGACACGTCGCGGCTGAACCGCGGCCGCCCCTCCAGCCGGGACGCCAGCATCCCCTCCAGCTCGGCGAGGTCGTCACCGAACAGCCGCTTCGTACCGGCCCCGTCGACCTGCCCGGGGAGCTGCGCGTGCGGCAGCCACTTCGTCCAGTCCCACGACGGCACCGCACCGGGCGCGGCCACCACGGCCACCATCAGGTCCTCCGGGGAGTGCAGCGTCGCGAGCTGCGCCACCAGCGCCCGCGCCGCGCCGCGCGCCGACTCCGGCTCCCCGGACACCGCCACGTGGTAGAAGGCGCGCAGCGACACCGCCATCGGCAGCCCGTCCAGCGAGGAGTGCACCTTCAGGAAACGCTGCATCGCACCCGCCGTCAGCGGCTCCAGCTCGTCCACCGGCGCCGTCTCGGGAGCCACCAGCGGCGTCGCCAGACGCTGCGCACCCAGCCCCAGCCGGGCCTGGCCGAAGTCCGGATCGCCGACCCGCCGCTCCCACAGCCGCGAACCGTCCGCCACCACCGACCACAACTGCTCCGGAGACGGGTGCAGATACAGCTGCGCGTCGCGCTGCGCCCGCGCGGTCCGCCGTACCTGACGGCGCGTCTGGGCGAGGTACTTGAGGTAGTCCCGGCGCACATCGGCCATTTGCCCCTGCGTACCGCGCCGGTGGCGCACCAGCTGCGCCACGACCATGGCCACCGTCGACGCCAGCATCAGCACACCCATGATGCGCATGAAAGGGGCCGCGCCCGGCATGAAGAAGAAGACGACGGACGAGCCCATGCCGAGCATCGGCAGGAGCTGCATCAGCATGCCCTCCTGCTGCCCGCGCGGAAGTTCGGGAGGAGCCTCCAACCTCAGCTCCTCCGAAGGAACCTCGGGCGGAAGGGACCGCGGCGGGCGTTTGACGACGATCTGGCTCACCGCGGCATCCATCCCTCGAAAACGGACGGGACGTCGCAACCGGCGCCCCCAAGTCCCGGGCGCGCAAGGAGTATCCCCAGCGCGACGGTGATCCTACTTGCCGACTGTCTCTCACAGGCCCGGTAGGGTGTCGCGCGCAGCATGCGCATCCGCGAATCGAGCACGGGCGCGGACACCGACCGAGGGGGTCACGCAAGTGAGTACGGCCGGCACGACGGGTTTCTGCAGGGTCACCGTCGTGGCTCCCGACAGCCGCATCGACGTCGCCCTCCCCGAGGACATCGCCGTCGCGGACGTCTACCCCGAACTGCTGCGCCTCACCGGCCAGACCCAGCCCGTCGGCGCCCCCACCGGCTTCCACCTCGTACGCCGCTCCGGGACCGTCCTCGACGGCGCCCGCACCCTCGCCGCCCAGCGGGTCCTCGACGGTGAGGTGCTCAGCCTGCGCCCCTTCGCCGAGTCCCTGCCGCCGGCCGTCTTCGACGACGTCTCCGACGCCGTCGCCTCCGCCGTCGTCCGCGACCGGCACCGCTGGAGCGACGACATGCTGCGCGGCGCGGGCCTCGCCGGCTCCGCCGTGCTGCTCGTCATGCTGGGCTTCGTCCTCTGGTACGCCGACCCCGTCCGCCACGACATGCACGGCCTGCCCGGGATCATCGCGGGCGCCGTCGGGATCCTGCTCACCGCCGTGGCCGGGGTGCGCGCCCGCGTCTACCGGGACCGCCTCTCCGCCGTCGCCCTGGGCCTCGGAGCCCTCCCGCACCTGCTGATCGCCGGATCCGGGATCATCGGCCCCGCCGTCGGCGACGGCCCCGGCCGGCTCCAGTTCCTCCTCGGCTGCGTCTGCGCCCTCGTCGCCTCCGTCGCCCTGGTCGCACTCACCCCCAGCGGCGACGCCCCCTTCGTCGCGGCCACCTTCGTCGCCGCCACCGGCACCCTCGCCACCTTCGCCGCGATCGCCACCGAGGCCTCCGCGACCTACACCGCCGCCGTCTGCGCGACCGTTGCGATCGGCCTCGTCGCCTTCCTGCCCGGCCTCTCCGCACGCTTCGCCCGGCTGCCCATCGGCTACGCGGCCCCGCAGAGCGCGGCCGACGAGTACGTCGACCACGCGGTGACCCCGGACCGGTACGAGACCGAGCCGTACGGTGACCAGTCCGGCGCGGACCAGAACGAGCAGGGCGCCCCCCTCGACGCCGAGGCCATCGCCGCCCAGGCCCGCCGCGGCCACGAGATGCTGCTCGGCCTGGTGGGCGGCTGCGCCGCGGTCGCCGTCGGCGCCGCCGCGGTCCTCGGCTTCTCCGACAGCACCTGGGGCCGCCTCCTGGCCCTGGCCACCGGGCTCGCCATGCTGCTGCGCGCCCGCCTCTTCCGCTACACCTCACAGGTGGTGTGCGCCCTGACCGCCGGCCTCGCCGCCGTCGCGCTGCTGATCCTGGGCCTGTCCCTGCACCCGCCGCAGGCCCTGCTCGAAGCCCTCGCCGTGGAGCAGGACCGCAGCGGCCTGGACCTCCGTACGATCTGGCTCACCGCCGCCGTCGCCGCCGGCGCGGCCCTCCTCGCGGGAATTGCGCTTGTCATCCCCCGCAAGGGCCTGTCACCCTTCTGGGGAAGGCTGCTCGACCTCACCGAGGCGGCGGTCCTGCTCAGCCTGGTGCCCCTGACCCTGGCCGTGCTCGACGTCTACGCCCGGGCCCGCGCTCTCACCAGCTGAGACGGGGCGGAGCGGCAGCCTGGTACGCTGTGTGACGGCCGTTTGTGTACGCGTCCCCCGGATCCCTTCGAAGGGTCTGTGGACTGCGCTCAGCGGACCCCGCCTCCCGAGTAACGGAAGCTCCCCAGAGACTCAGACCTGGGGCACTCGGTGGCAACGAAGACCTAAACGAGGAGTACGCGTGCCGCTCGACGCCGCTACGAAGAAGCAGATCATCACCGAGTTCGGTGCCAAGGAGGGCGACACCGGCTCCCCCGAGGTCCAGGTTGCGATGCTCTCCCGCCGCATCTCGGACCTGACCGAGCACCTCAAGACCCACAAGCACGACCACCACTCCCGTCGTGGTCTGCTGATCCTGGTCGGCCAGCGTCGCCGCCTGCTGCAGTACCTGGCCAAGAAGGACATCCAGCGCTTCCGTACGCTGGTCGAGCGCCTCGGCATCCGCCGCGGTGCGGCCGGCGCCAAGTAAGACGCCGTGAAGGGAGCGGTTCCCACATCCGGGGGCCGCTCCCTTTGCTGTACGTGCGGTACGGACCGGTCCCTTTGTAGTCTGGAACGGACGCACGTGTACGTCCGACGACGAGACGTGCACAACTGAAGAGGAGGAGCGCCCTCCCACGCCGCCGGTCCTCGGTAGTGGCACCCGGAATGCCCCCGAGGGCAACGAACCGGATGCTTCGATCGAAGACCGGCCCGCACGCCAGGAGCGCTTCTCCGCAACCGTCCACCGCCACACGGGCGGCGGACGGAGACGACGAAAATGGAGAAAACGCTAGTGGAGAACGAGACCCACTACGCCGAGGCCGTCATTGACAACGGTTCCTTCGGCACCCGCACCATCCGCTTCGAGACGGGCCGTCTGGCCCGCCAGGCCGCCGGCTCCGCCGTTGCCTACCTGGACGACGACACGATGGTGCTGTCCGCCACCACCGCGTCGAAGAAGCCCAAGGACCAGCTCGACTTCTTCCCCCTGACGGTGGACGTCGAGGAGCGGCAGTACGCGGCCGGCAAGATCCCCGGCTCCTTCTTCCGCCGTGAGGGCCGGCCCTCCGAGGACGCGATCCTCACCTGCCGCCTGATCGACCGCCCGCTGCGCCCGTCCTTCAAGAAGGGCCTGCGCAACGAGATCCAGGTCGTCGCCACCATCATGGCGCTCAACCCGGACCACCTGTACGACGTCATCGCGATCAACGCCGCGTCCGCGTCCACCCAGCTCGCCGGCCTGCCCTTCTCCGGTCCGATCGGCGGCGTCCGCGTCGCGCTGATCCGCGGCCAGTGGGTGGCGTTCCCGACGCACACCGAGCTCGAGGACGCCGTCTTCGACATGGTCGTCGCGGGTCGCGTCCTGGAGGACGGCGACGTCGCGATCATGATGGTCGAGGCCGAGGCCACCGAGAAGACCATCGCCCTCGTCAAGGGCGGCGCCGAGGCGCCGACCGAGGAGATCGTCGCCGCCGGTCTGGACGCCGCGAAGCCGTTCATCAAGGTCCTCTGCAAGGCCCAGGCGGACCTGGCGGCCAAGGCCGCCAAGCCCGAGGGCGAGTTCCCGGTCTTCCTGGACTACCAGGACGACGTGTACGAGGCCCTCGCGGCCGCCGTCAAGGGCGAGCTCTCCCAGGCGCTGACCATCGCGGGCAAGCAGGACCGCGAGGCCGAGCTGGACCGCGTCAAGGAGCTCGCCGCCGACAAGCTCCTCCCGGCCTTCGAAGGCCGCGAGAAGGAGATCTCGGCCGCGTACCGCAGCCTGACCAAGGCCCTGGTGCGCGAGCGCGTCATCAAGGACAAGGTCCGCATCGACGGCCGCGGGATCACGGACATCCGTACCCTCGCCGCCGAGGTCGAGGCCATCCCGCGCGTGCACGGCTCGGCGCTGTTCGAGCGTGGCGAGACCCAGATCCTGGGCGTCACCACCCTCAACATGCTCCGCATGGAGCAGCAGCTGGACACCCTCTCCCCGGTGACCCGCAAGCGCTACATGCACAACTACAACTTCCCGCCGTACTCCGTCGGCGAGACCGGCCGCGTCGGTTCGCCGAAGCGCCGCGAGATCGGCCACGGCGCGCTCGCCGAGCGCGCGATCGTGCCGGTCCTCCCGACCCGCGAGGAGTTCCCCTACGCGATCCGCCAGGTGTCCGAGGCCCTCGGCTCCAACGGTTCGACGTCCATGGGCTCGGTCTGCGCCTCCACCATGTCGCTGCTGAACGCCGGTGTGCCCCTCAAGGCCCCCGTCGCCGGTATCGCCATGGGCCTGATCTCCCAGGAGATCGACGGCAAGACGCACTACGTCGCCCTCACCGACATCCTCGGTGCGGAGGACGCCTTCGGCGACATGGACTTCAAGGTCGCCGGCACCAAGGAGTTCGTCACCGCGCTCCAGCTGGACACCAAGCTCGACGGCATCCCGGCCTCCGTCCTGGCCGCGGCCCTCAAGCAGGCCCGCGACGCCCGCCTCCACATCCTCGACGTGATGATGGAAGCGATCGACACGCCGGACGCCATGTCCCCGTTCGCCCCGCGGATCATCACCGTCAAGATCCCCGTGGACAAGATCGGTGAGGTCATCGGCCCCAAGGGCAAGATGATCAACCAGATCCAGGAGGACACCGGCGCCGAGATCACGATCGAGGACGACGGCACCATCTACATCGGTGCCGCCGACGGCCCGGCCGCCGAGGCCGCCCGCGCCACGATCAACTCGATCGCCAACCCGACCATGCCGGAGGTCGGCGAGCGCTACCTGGGTACGGTCGTCAAGACCACCACCTTCGGTGCCTTCGTCTCCCTGATGCCCGGCAAGGACGGCCTGCTGCACATCTCGCAGATCCGCAAGCTCGCCGGTGGCAAGCGCGTGGAGAACGTCGAGGACGTGCTCGCGGTCGGCACCAAGGTCCAGGTCGAGATCGCCGAGATCGACCAGCGCGGCAAGCTCTCCCTGATCCCCGTGATCGAGGGCGAGGCCGCCGCCGACGAGGCTGACAAGGACGACTCCGACAAGTGACGTCGCGTAGTTCCCGTGTGACGGCCCGCCCCTCCTCGGAGGGGCGGGCCGTCGCCCGTACCCAAACCCTGCTCAAGGGCAGCAACGGCATCGGCACCGTCCGCCGCACCGTCCTGCCCGGCGGACTGCGCGTCGTCACCGAGACGCTGCCCTCCGTCCGCTCCGCCACCTTCGGCATCTGGGCGCACGTCGGATCCCGCGACGAGACGCCCGCGCTGAACGGCGCCACGCACTACCTGGAGCACCTCCTCTTCAAGGGCACGCAACAACGCAGCGCCCTCGACATCTCCTCCGCGATCGACGCGGTCGGCGGCGAGATGAACGCCTTCACGGCGAAGGAGTACACCTGCTACTACGCACGGGTGCTCGACACCGACCTGCCGCTCGCCATCGACGTGGTCTGCGACATGCTCACCGGTTCGCTGATCCGCGAGGAGGACGTCGACGCCGAGCGCGGGGTCATCCTCGAAGAGATCGCGATGACCGAGGACGACCCGGGCGACATGGTCCACGACCTGTTCGCCCGGACCATGTACGGGGACACCCCGCTGGGCCGCCCCGTCCTCGGCACGGTCGACACGATCAACGCCCTCGGCGCCGACCGGATCCGCCGCTTCTACAAGAAGCACTACGACCCGACCCACCTGGTCGTGGCCGCCGCGGGCAACGTCGACCACAACAAGGTCGTACGACAGGTCCGCGCCGCCTTCGAGAAGGCCGGCGCCCTCGGCCGCACCGACGCCGAGCCGATCGGCCCGCGCACCGGCACCCGGCGCATCCGCACCTCCGGCCGCGTCGACCTGGTGAGCCGCAAGACCGAGCAGGCCCACGTGGTCCTCGGCATGCCCGGCCTCGCCCGGACCGACGAGCGCCGCTGGGCGCTCGGCGTGCTGAACACCGCCCTCGGCGGCGGCATGTCCTCCCGCCTCTTCCAGGAGGTCCGGGAGAAGCGCGGACTCGCCTACAGCGTGTACTCCTACACCTCGGGCTTCGCCGACACCGGCCTCTTCGGCGTGTACGCGGGCTGCCGGCCCAACCAGGTGCACGACGTGCTGCGGATCTGCCGGGACGAGCTCGACAAGGTCGCGACGGAAGGCCTCGCGGACGACGAGATCAGGCGGGCCGTCGGACAGCTCTCCGGATCCACCGTCCTCGGCCTGGAGGACACCGGCGCGCTCATGAACCGCATCGGCAAGAGCGAGCTGTGCTGGGGCGATCAGATGTCGGTCGACGACATGCTCGCCCAGATCGCCGCGGTGACCCCGGACGACGTCCGCTCGGTCGCACAGGATGTACTGGCCCAGCGTCCCTCGCTGGCGGTGGTAGGCCCGCTGAAGGAGAAGCAGGCCGCCCGCCTCGACGAGGTCGTCGCCTAGTTCCGTACGTAGGTAAGGAAGTGACTATGAGCAAGCTGCGCGTGGCAGTCCTCGGCGCCCAGGGCCGCATCGGCTCCGAGGCGGTCAGGGCCGTCGAGGCCGCGGAGGACATGGAGCTGGTCGCGGCGCTCGGCCGGGGCGACAAGCTGGAGACGCTGGCCGAGGCCGGCGCCCAGGTCGCGGTCGAGCTGACCACCCCCGCCTCGGTGATGGAGAACCTCGAGTTCCTCGTCCGCCACGGCATCCACGGCGTGGTCGGCACCACCGGCTGGACCGAGGACCGCCTCGCCCAGCTGGACGCGTGGCTCGCCGCTTCCCCGAAGACCGGTGTGCTCATCGCACCGAACTTCTCCATCGGCGCCGTCCTCACCATGAAGTTCGCCGCCCAGGCCGCCCGCTACTTCGAGTCCGTCGAGGTCGTCGAGCTGCACCACCCCAACAAGGTCGACGCCCCCTCCGGCACCGCGACCCGTACCGCGCAGCTCATCGCGGCCGCCCGCGCCGAGGCCGGCCTCGGCGCGCAGCCCGACGCCACCGCCACCGCGCTCGACGGCGCGCGCGGCGCCGACGTCGACGGCGTCCCGGTCCACGCCATCCGCCTGCGCGGCCTGCTCGCGCACCAGGAGGTCCTCCTCGGCGGCGAGGGCGAAACCCTGACCATCCGTCATGACTCCCTGCACCACAGCAGCTTCATGCCGGGCATCCTGCTCGGCGCGCGCCGCGTGACGCAGACCCCGGGCCTCACGTTCGGCCTGGAAAACTTCCTCGACCTGGGCTGACCGGACTGATTCACGATGCGCGCGAAGATCACGTACTTCATCACGGCCGCCGTCCTGGTCGTCTACTTCGTCCTGGTCGGCAGCCGGGGCCTGCTGCTGATCCAGCAGGGCACCCTGCTCACCGTCACCTTCGGGGTGGCCGTGCTGATCCTGCCGCTCATCGGCATCTGGTTCCTCTGGAAGAACACGCAGTTCGTCACGAGGGCCAACCAGCTCGCGAGTGAGCTGGAGGCCGAGGGCGGACTGCCCGTGGACGAGCTGGAGCGCGACAGTTACGGCCGGATCCTGCGGGACTCGGCCGACGAGGTCTTCGCACGCCGCAAGGCCGAGACCGAGGACGCACCGGGGGACTGGCGCAGCTGGTTCCGGCTCGCCGTCGCCTACCACGACGCCCGGGACACCCCGCGGGCCCGCAAGGCCATGCAGCGGGCGATCGCCCTGCACGACAAGAAGCCCGTACAGGTCTGACACCTGTACGGGCCCCTCGTGGCGCGTCCCGTCGTACCCCGGGACCCGGGTGTCAGGCGGGGACGGGCCGGTACTCCTCGGCCCAGGCCTCGACCGTGTCCGCGGCCCGGTCGAAGGCCTCGGCCCGCGACAGGAAATCGGCGCTGTGGTCGGTCAGCAGCACCGGCTGCTCCTCGGCGCCCCGGGCGGCCACCGTCAGCGCCTGCCCCTGCACGGTCCTCGGCAGTCCGAGCCAGCGCACCGGCTGCTGCACGGTGCGGATCTCGGTGACCTCGTTCCACGCGATCGTCCGGGTCATGAAGAAGCCGACCCTGCGCAGACCCGTAGGGCTGACCCACACGCCGACCCGCAGCATCTGCAGCGCCGACGCGAGGACGGCGAGCGCGGCGAACAGGCAGGCGCCCGCCCCGGCCCAGCCCCCGCCGGCGAAGGCGACGATCATGGTGGCCAGGAGCATGAAGGCGGACAGCAGGAGCAGCGTCGCGGAGATGGCCACGCGCCAGGGGCCGGGCCGGTAGGGCCGCCGCCAGCGGTCGTGGTCGGCGTGGGCCAGGACCTCGTCGACGTCGTCATCCGCATCGGATACGCCGTCGGCCGTCAGGAAGGGCAGGGGCACGGCTGGACCTCACTCACATGCACGTTCGGTTGGGCTGTGCCCGTGAGGCTACCGCCCCTCGGACGCGGTCGACTGCTGCGACTTCTCCGGGGCCTTGTTCGGCTGCAGCGCCGGTATGCCGAAGAGCAGCGAGCCGGCGAGCCCTGCGACCACGGTCAGCCCGACCAGACTACGGGCGGCCAACTGGGCCCTGCCCAGCCGCTCGCGCGGCGGTGGAGTGACATTGCTGCGGAATCGGTCGGCCTCGGCGACGAAGGCGAACGGAACGGGTTCGCGCCGGCGAAACATGAGAGCGAATCTCCTCGGGCTCGATGCGGGTGCGTTCTGCTCTGTAGGACGTACGGGTCGCCCAATCGGTGCCGGATTTCGGGACATTAACCAAAATTCATGGCTGTGCGTCAGCTGTGCGGATGCCCCGGCGGCGGGTGAGCATGCGCGGGGGCCCGCGCGGGGCGCCGTAGAGTGGGCGCGCCCCAGGACGCACGTTTGGAAGGACCCCCGGTGAGCGAGACCGCCGCTTCAGATCTGAAACCCAGCTTCCGCAGCGACGTGACGGTGGAGCTGGTGAAGCACTCCGCCGCCGACTCCGACGTGCTGTGGGCGGCCCGGGTCTCCACGGCCGGCGAGCAGTCCCTGGAGGAGCTCCAGAAGGACCCGGAGCGCTCCAAGGGCCTCATCAACTACCTCATGCGGGACCGCCACGGCAGCCCCTTCGAGCACAACTCGATGACCTTCTTCATCAGTGCCCCGATCTTCGTCTTCCGGGAGTTCATGCGTCACCGCGTGGGCTGGTCCTACAACGAGGAGTCGGGCCGCTACAGGGAGCTCGAGCCGGTCTTCTACGTCCCGGACGCCGAGCGCAAGCTCGTCCAGGAGGGCCGCCCCGGCAAATACGTCTTCGTCGAGGGCACCCAGGCGCAGCAGGAGCTGACCGCCCGCGTCATGGAGGACTCCTACGTACAGGCGTACGAGGCCTACCAGGAGATGCTGGCCGCGGGCGTGGCCCGGGAGGTGGCCCGTTCGGTCCTGCCGGTCGGCCTTTTCTCCTCGATGTACGCCACCTGCAACGCGCGCTCGCTGATGCACTTCCTGGGCCTGCGCACGCAGCACGAGCTCGCGGCCGTCCCGTCCTTCCCGCAGCGGGAGATCGAGATGGTCGGCGAGAAGATGGAGCAGCACTGGGCCACGCTCATGCCGCTGACGTACGCGGCCTACAACAGCAACGGGCGCGTTGCCCCGTAAGGGCCGATACACCCATGGCGTACAGATGTACGGAGTCAAGTCCTAAGTGTCCGTATTGCGACGTTTCGTAAACTTCATCTAGGCTGATCAAACGGACCCGGCACTGCTTGAACCCCCGAGCAGGCAGTGCCGGCGTCCAACACCCTGTTGACGTCCCCCGAGGGGACACCGCGAGCATGGCAGCGAGTAGCGTGTTACCCATGGCTCCGATCTCGACTCCGCAGACCCCCTTCGGGCGGGTCCTCACCGCCATGATCACGCCGTTTACGGCGGATGGCGCACTCGACCTCGACGGCGCGCAGCAGCTCGCCGTCCACTTGGTGGACGCAGGCAACGACGGCCTGATCATCAACGGCACCACCGGTGAGTCGCCCACCACCACCGACGCGGAGAAAAACGACCTCGTACGAGCCGTCCTCGAAGCCGTCGGAGACCGCGCCCACGTGGTCGCCGGCATCGGTACCAACGACACCCGCCACACCCTGGAGCTGGCCCGCCAGGCCGAGCGCACCGGCGCCCACGGCCTGCTCGCGGTCACCCCGTACTACAGCAAGCCGCCGCAGGAGGGCCTCTTCCGGCACTTCACGGCGATCGCCGACGCGACCGAGCTGCCGGTCATGCTCTACGACATCCCCGGCCGCAGCGGTGTCCCGATCGAGACCGAAACGCTGGTCCGGCTGGCGGAGCACCCCCGTATCGTTGCCAACAAGGACGCCAAGGGCGACCTCGGCCGTGCCAGCTGGGCGATCGCCCGCAGTGGTCTGGCCTGGTACTCCGGCGACGACATGCTGAACCTGCCGCTCCTGTCGGTCGGCGCCGTCGGTTTCGTCTCCGTCGTCGGCCACGTGGTCACGCCCGACCTGCGCGCGATGCTGGAGGCCCACCTCGCCGGCGACGTCCAGAAGGCCGCCGAGATCCACCAGAAGCTGCTGCCCGTCTACACCGGCATGTTCCGCACACAGGGTGTGATGACCACCAAGGGTGCGCTGAACCTCCAGGGCCTGCCCGCCGGCCCGCTGCGGCTCCCGCTGATCGAACTGACCGACGAAGAGACGGCTCAGCTCAAGATCGATCTTGCCGCGGGCGGGGTACAGCTCTGACAACAGACTTCACAACTGAACAAGCACCACCGAACAAATACACAGCAGACAACAGCAAGTGCACGAATGACATGCGCGCCACGTGCCTTCCGGGTACGTGGCGCGCGTGGTGAAGGAGACACTTTTGAGCCATCCGCATCCGGAACTCGGTCCGCCGCCGAAGCTGCCCAAGGGCGGCCTCAGGGTCACCCCCCTGGGTGGCCTCGGTGAGATCGGCCGCAACATGACCGTCTTCGAGTACGACGGCCGCCTGCTGATCGTCGACTGCGGCGTCCTCTTCCCCGAGGAGGAGCAGCCGGGCATCGATCTGATCCTGCCGGACTTCTCGTCCATCCGGGACCGCCTCGACGACATCGAGGGCATCGTCCTCACGCACGGCCACGAGGACCACATCGGCGCCGTTCCGTACCTCCTGCGGGAGAAGCCGGACATCCCGCTGATCGGCTCCAAGCTGACGCTGGCCCTCATCGAGGCCAAGCTGCAGGAGCACCGCATCCGCCCCTACACCCTTGAGGTGAAGGAGGGGGAGCGCGAGGGCCTCGGCCCGTTCGACTGCGAGTTCATCGCGGTCAACCACTCCATCCCGGACGCGCTGGCCGTCGCGATCCGCACCGGCGCCGGCCTGGTCGTAGCCACCGGCGACTTCAAGATGGACCAGCTCCCGCTGGACAAGCGCCTCACGGACCTGCACGCCTTCGCGCGCCTCAGCGAGGAGGGCATCGACCTCCTGCTGTCCGACTCGACGAACGCCGAGGTCCCGGGCTTCGTCCCGCCGGAGCGCGAGATCTCCACGGTCCTGCGCAACGTCTTCGCGAACGCCCACCACCGGATCATCGTGGCCAGCTTCGCCAGCCACGTGCACCGCATCCAGCAGATCCTGGACGCCGCCCACGAGTACGGCCGCCGGGTCGCCTTCGTCGGCCGCTCGATGGTCCGCAACATGGGCATCGCCCGTGACCTGGGCTACCTCCGCGTCCCCGCCGGTCTCGTCGTGGACGTCAAGACGCTCGACGACCTGCCTCCCGAGGAGGTCGTGCTGGTCTGCACCGGTTCGCAGGGCGAGCCGATGGCGGCGCTGTCCCGCATGGCGAACCGCGACCACCAGATCCGGATCGTCCCCGGTGACACCGTCATCCTGGCGTCGTCCCTGATCCCGGGCAACGAGAACGCGGTCTACCGCGTGATCAACGGCCTGACCCGCTGGGGCGCCAACGTCGTGCACAAGGGCAACGCCAAGGTGCACGTCTCGGGCCACGCCTCGGCCGGCGAGCTGCTGTACTTCTACAACATCTGCAAGCCGCGGAACCTGATGCCGGTGCACGGCGAATGGCGCCACCTGCGCGCCAATGCCGAGCTCGGTGCCATGACGGGCGTCCCCAAGGACCGGATCGTCATCGCCGAGGACGGCGTCGTCGTCGACCTGATCGACGGCAAGGCCCGGATCTCCGGAAAGGTGCAGGCCGGCTACGTGTACGTGGACGGCCTCTCGGTCGGCGACGTCACCGAGTCCTCGCTCAAGGACCGCCGGATCCTCGGCGACGAGGGCATCATCTCGGTCTACGTCGTGGTGGACAGCACCACCGGCAAGGTGGTCAGCGGCCCGAACATCCAGGCCCGCGGCTCCGGCATCGACGACGGGGCCTTCGGCCCTGTCATCGCGAAGATCGAGGAAGCCATCGCCCGCGCCGCGGCCGACGGCGTCGCCGAGCCGCACCAGATCCAGCAGCTCATCCGCCGCACGATGGGCAAGTGGGTCTCGGACAGCTACCGCCGGCGCCCGATGATCCTCCCGGTCGTCGTCGAGGTCTGATCCAGGCCCTCGCCGTAGCGCCGTCACCGGAGCGGGGCAACCGGATTTGCATCCGGGGGCCCCGCTCCAGTACGTTTGCGTCTCCACCCCGCAAGACACCCCGGCACACACGTGTGTCCGGGCCGAGTCGTGCGGGCGGGTGGGAAATCAGACCCGGGGAGACCTGATAAAGTCTGATCCGCCCGAAAGGGAAAGGCCCTCCAACGGCCACCGAATTCAAATCCGAACCGGTAACGGCAAGGAAATGGTCTGGTAAGGTTGGAACCGCCGGAAAGGGAAACGCGAAGGCGAAAACCTGGAAAGCGCCGAGGAAGTCGGACACGAAAGAGTCTGATAGAGTCGGAAACGCAAGACAGCAGAACGAAAGCCCGGAGGAAAGCCCGAGAGGGTGAGTACAAAGGAAGCGTCCGTTTCTTGAGAACTCAACAGCGTGCCAAAAATCAACGCCAGAAGTTGATACCCCGTCCACTTCGGTGGATGAGGTTCCTTTGAAAAAGACCTGTCGGGCCTTCGGGCACTGGCAGGCAACCAAACACAGCG
>NZ_SSBM01000061.1:0-24021 GCF_004795115.1 Streptomyces sp. A0592 | reverse complement strand
GTGTTGTTCTGCCGGTGGCGGAACACGGGTCGGATCGGGTTTGGTGGTTAGTACGGTCGGGTGTCATGACGGAGATTGTGGGGCGTGTGGTTGAGTATTCGGCTGATGGTTTGACGATGGTCGGGTACCTGGCGTTGCCGGCTGGTGTGGGGTGTCGGCCTGCGGTGTTGCTCGGGCCGGAGGGTATGGGGCTCAGCGACGTCGAGCGCTGTCGGGCCGATGCTCTGGCCGAGTTGGGATACGTAGCGCTGGCTTTCGATCTTCATGGCGGGCGTTATCTGGGTGATCCCGGGGAGATGTTGGCCCGTTGTATGCCGCTGCTTGCCGATCCTGGTCGGTTGCGGGGGATCGGTCTTGCGGCGCTTGATGTGTTGCGTGCCGAACCGCGGTCCGACGGCGACCGGATCGCCGTCGTGGGCTATGGCACCGGGGGTGCCGTCGGGTTGGAACTCGGGCGTGCTGGTGTCGACCTGCGTGCGATCGGGACGGTCAACGCCTTGACCACGGGTCGGCCGGGTGAGGCTGCGCGTATTCGCTGTCCGGTGTGGGCGGGGGTCGGGTCGGAGGATCCGATCATGCCGCCTGCGCAGCGGGAGGCGTTTGCCGCTGAGATGCAGGCTGCGGGTGTTGACTGGCGCCTTGCGGTCTATGGCGGGGCTCTGCACGCTTTCCACCATCCGCCGGTCGACCACCCTGTGGTTGCTGGCGTCGGCTATCACCGACAGCACGCGCAGCGGGCCTGGCGTGACGTCGTCGACCTGCTCGCCGAGTGCCTGCCGGTGACGGAGGGCCTGGGGGCATGACCCGGGGGCGCATGCTGGTGCCTGGCCTGGTCGGGGGGAAGGACTTCCGGCAGCGGTGTTGATGGGGTCCGGATGCCGGCCGCTGTTCGAGTTGTTGGTTGAAGTGTTGGGGGAGGTGGCGCGGTCGGTGGCGATGGCCTGCTGCCTGGTTCGGGCCGTCTTCGTCGCGGTTCGCCGTCGGTGCCGTCCGGATGTGTTTGGCCGTCCGGGATGGGGGAGTTCGGCACGGGTGTGGGGGGATGGGGCCGGGCTGGCCGACTGGGCAGCTGCGTGGTGATGTCGGTGATGTTGTATGCCGTCGGTTATTTCTTGCAGGTGGGTCGGGACTCGAGCCATTTCCGGGCGGTGTTGATTACGGGGTCGTCGGTGCCTTGGTGGATGTCGTGGTCGGTGAAGGTGACGTGGACGTCGGGTGTGATGGGGGTGTTGGCGTAGCGGCGTCCGGTGCGGTCCATGTCGGCGGTGGAGGTGACGAGCAGGAGTGCGCCGTCGCTGAGTGGGTAGGAGGCGTTTCCTGTGGCGAGGCCGGCGGTGGGGAGTCCGAAGCTGCGGCTGTCGGGGCGGCCGCGGAAGGCGATCAGGGTGGCTTCGCCGGCGCTGGCGGTTTTGGGGCCGGTCAGGATCGCGACCGGGGGCCGGGGCTGTTTCAGTACGTAGGCGTTGTGCGTCACGTAGTCGTTGATGCCGCTCGCGCCTGTTTCGATGTTCGGGGGAATGTCTTTTGGGACGGCTTCGCCGCCGATGGACAGCTGTCCTCGGTGCAGCGTCCATGCGGCCTGGTTGCCGTCTGCGTCCACGAAGCCGCCGAGGTGTCCGTCACCCACCAGGGGTGCCAGGGCGTCGAGTTTGGGCCAGATGGCTCCGCCGCTGTCCGCGCGCAGGTCGACGATCCACCCGCAGGGTCGGGACGCGTCGAGCGTGCGGACTACCTGGGCGCCGGTCTTGGCGTAGCCCGTGATCCGGTCGGTGGTCGGCAGCGACACATATCCGATTTCCTGTCCGACGAGGCGGCCGTGGGGCATCGGTGGTGGTCCCGGTGTCGGGTGCCTCCACCTCGGGCGACGGCTCGAGTTTGGCTGCTTGGTCCGGCCTCATGAAGGTGGTGTGCGGATTGTCGAGGGCTTTGACGGCGAGGTCGATGGCGTCGTAGGTGTCGGCGGTGGTCTTGGCGCCTGCGGCTTCTGTGTGGGCCCGGTGCCGCACTTGGGGCCAGTCGACGTTTTTCGTGTCCATGGAGTTGTTCTGGAGCAGGTCCAGGACGTGGTTCAGGTACAGCTCCGCGGCCGCCGACATCTCTGGGGCGGGTTCTGGCGGCGGGGTGGCGGGCGTCGCACGGGGCGGGTCGCCCGCACGGGGCGCGGCGAAGGCGCCGGAGGACCCGGAAGCGGCCCCCACGGCCAGTGCGGCCGATGCGGTGAGGAGGACGAGACGCCGGGCGGGGGTGCCGTTCATGAGGGGTGCTCCTTGTCGCGGTGGGGTGGGCGAGCCGTTTTCGGCTGCTCTTCCATTGCGCTCCGCCGCCTCCGTCACGTCACGCCGCTGCAACTCGTGGCTTGACAGCCTGCGTGCGGCCGGACCGCCACCGTCAGGGCCGTCGCTTGTTTCCGTTGCCCTGGCCGGACCGGGGCCAACAGGATCCCCGTCCTGGGGTTGCCCCGGGCTGCGGGCGAGTGGGGAAGCCGCGTTCAGCCCTCGCGGAGTGCGGTCGGTGCTGTTGCCGCGGCTCTCGTTCGTGCCGGGGCGGCTTCTGCTGCGCAGCGGTCCTTCGCGGGGCTGGCTTCTTCACAGCGGCCGCGGTGTTGCCGGTCCTTTCGGACGTGTTTCACCGGGGGGTGTGAGACCACGGTTCCGCTTCGCCGGGAACCGATCACGCTGCGCAGCGTGTGGCTGGGGGTCTGCGCCGGGCTCCCACAGGCTCCCGCGGGGTCGGTTCGACCGGGCGGGGTGCTGGTTGAGTGTTTCTCCGGAACCGTGTGCGCTCATCCTGACGGTGAGGCCTTGGGTGTGCCGCCCGGACCCACACGTGCGCGTCGTACGGTCGGGGAGGGAGTGGGAGGTGCGGCGTCCTGTGCCTGATCTGCGGTGGCGTGTGCTGTCTGCTGTTTGGGGTGGTGTGCGATGGTGCGACCGGTGTCACGGTGGGTGGGTGGGTGGGGTGATTTCCGGATCTTTGCCTGCCCGGTGGGGGAAGGAGACGGGTGTATCTGTGGCCGGCGCTGACTGGTCCGCGTGGGGCTGCTGGAGCAGGCCGGTCGGCTGTGTTCGCCTTCTGCGGCAGCGTCGTCGACCGGTTTGTGGGGCTGTCGTGGTTGATTTCCGGGTGGTGGGTGGTGGGTGTTGGTGTGTTTGCTGGGTGGTGTGTGGGGGTGGGTGGTTAGTGGTGGGGTGCTGGGGGTGTGGGTCGGGGTGGTGGGTGGTGGGGGGTTCGGGTGGTGCCGAAGTGGGTTTCGTGGGTCCAGACGTGGGTGCAGGTGGGGCATTGGAGGTGGAGGAGGCTGCCGGTGTTGGTGAGGAGGTAGCGCCAGTGGGTGGTGCAGGTTTGGTGGTTTTGGCAGGTTGTGCAGTGGTGGGTGTCGTGGCATTGGGGGCAGGGGATCCAGGCGCGGCGGCCGGGGTCTGCTTGGGGGTCAAGGGGCAGCATGGCCGTGGTGGCGGTGGGGGAGTATGCCGGCGGTGGCGAGGGTGTTGTAGAGGTGTTGTTGTTGGGGGTCGAGTCCGGAGTAGAGGAGGTTGTGGGCGGCTTCTTCGCCGTGGAGGACTTCTGTGGGGTTCCAGTGGGGGCCGAGGGCTTCGATCATCTGGGCGCGCCGGAGTACCTCTTGTGAGGTGAGGTCGATGGTGAAGTCGGCCAGGCCCGCGGACGCGTCGCTACCGCTACCGGTGGCGGCGGCGCCGGCGCCGGTGGTGTGGTCGTCGGGGGAGGGGGTGTGGGGGGTCATGCCGTTGAAGTTAGGTAACCCTTCCTTGGCTGGTCAAGGGAGGGTGGGCGGAGTCACAGGGGGCCGGTGGTCGTTTTCCTGCTCTGGTGCCGGGGGCTGGTGGTCGGGGGGTTCGTGCATGTCGCCGAGGCGGGGTGGGGGGTGGGTCTCGGAGTGCGGTGCGGCGGTCCAGCGTCGAGGATGGGCCAGTACATCGCCGTCGTACTGCCAGTCAGGAGCAGGCCCATGCTGGAGCGCACACTGCGCAAGGACCGCACCGAGGTCACTTTTGTCCTGCCCGCGGACACCCCGCCGGGGCCGGTCAGTGTCGTGGGGGATTTCAATGGCTGGCAGCCCGGTGTTCACACTTTGGAGCCGCGTACGGATGGCAAGCGGGCTGTCACGCTGACGCTGCCCAGTGAGCACACCCATTCCTTCCGCTATCTGGCGGCGGGTGATTACTGGTTCAACGACGAGAGTGCCGGTGACCGGGACGGCCCCAACAGCCGCCTGCACACCTGACCCCGCTCCCGTCCGGGCTGCCTGGTCCTGCACCGGCCCGGCCCCCGGCCGGTCAGTCCTGTGCCACCTCCCGGGCCGGCCGGTCTGTCTGGTTCGGTGAGGGGCTGTGCCTTCGGCCGGTCTGCCTGGTCCTGTGCTGGCACCTCCCGGTCCGGTCTGCCTGTTCCGCGCCGGCCCGCCTTCGGCCGGTCTGTCTGGTTCCGCGCCGGCCCCGCCTTCGGCCGGTCTGCCTGTTCCGGCGGCTCCGCCCCCGGTTGGTGTGTCTGGGGTTCTGTGCGGTCCTGCCCCGGCTGGTGAGCCCGTCGCTGTCGGCCGAGGGTGACGTTGTAGTCCTTGCTCCTGCTGCTGGGAGAGGGTGCCCGCAGGGTCGGTGTCGCCCGGTGTCGCGCTTCGTGTCCCTTGGGTCGGTCCGGGGGCTTGCGGGTTGTCGGCGGGCTCGGGTGCGCCTGGTGCCCGGGCGTTCTTCTGCCTTGCGATGCTTCTCCGGGTGTTCTGGGGGTCTGGGGTGCATGGCGCCGGGCGCTGCGGGTCTGGCCGGCGCTGCTTCGGTGACCGTGCCTGGTCCTGCGCCGGTCCTGCCCCCCCGGGGGGGTCTGCGTGGTGCTCCGTGTCCGTTCCCGGTGCGGGCCCGGTGCGTTCCCGGTGCGGGCCCGGTGAGAGCTCGGTGTGGGTCGGGGTGTGTGGGTTCTGGTGTGGTGGGGTCGGGTCCCGGTGTGTGGGGGTGTGCGGGGCTCGGGGGAGCAGCGGGCCGGGGGGGGGCAGGGTCTGGGGTGGGGTGTGGTCACAGGCCCAGGGCGATGGCCATGCGGGTCATCTCGGCGGTGCTGTTGACGTTCAGCTTGGCGCGGATGCGGCGCAGGTAGGCGTCGACGGTGTGCTTGGACAGTCCCATGTGGCGGGCGGTCTGGAGGTAGGTGCGTCCGGCGGCGATGTGCCGCAGTGCTTCCTGCTCGCGGGGGGCCAGCTCGGGCGCGGGGGCGGCGGTGGCTGCGGTGTGCGGCGTGGTGAGTGTGGGAGTCATCGGATTTCCTCCGCCGTGTCGGCTCGGTCATCGCTGCTCGCGTCCTCGGAAGCAGGAGGGACATTCCGGCCGAATGTCCCTTTTGTTCTCTTGTTAAGAGCGTGGCCGTGGGACTTCATGAGGCTGTCCGTCGACTGTCACAGCCGTGTGACAGGCCACCCCGCCCCTCCCCCCGCTGCCTGCGCTGTCCCCTCCTTTTCCCCGCCGCCACCCCCTTCCCGCGCGACCCCTGTTCTCTTCGTGCCCCCTCTTTCCGGGGCGCCCGTGCCCCTTCTTCTCGGGCTTCTCGGGCGTTCGCGGTGCTTGTGGTGCGGGTGGTGTTCGCGGCGTTCGCGGGGTGGGTGGCGGCCGGGCCGGGTCGTCGGAGATCTGCGGGGAGGGAGGGCGCGGCGGCGGCGGCGGCGGTGACCGGTTCGGCGTGTGCGTGGGCGGCGAGCAGATGGTGCGCCCGTGGTCGGGGGCGGTGTGTGCCGTGCGGGGGCCCGGGGCGGTCCTCCGCGGCGCGGATGATGGCCGCGGCCGGTGCCGGCGGGTGGCCGCGGCCGGTGGTGGGGTCGGCGCGTGGGGTGAACGCGGAGGCCTCCTGGCCGGTGCTGTCGGCTGGGTGGTGGCCGGTCCGGTGGCGGAGGTACCGGACCGCCCGGGGTGTGCGCGGTGGTGTGGTGGTGCCGGGGGTTGAACCGTAGGGCGCGCTCGGTCTGCCGGTTGTCTGCGGCATCGACGCGGGACGGAGTCGGCGGGGTGGCTACGCGGGAGGGGCGCCCCGGGCGGCGCTGGTCGCGGTGAGTGCCTGTGTCGGCCGGTTACGGTCGCTGTCGGAGCGGCCGCGGCTGTGGCGTCGGCGTGATCGTCACCACCGGCCCGGACGGTCTCCGGCGGCCGGTCCGCGGTGTGGTGGGACTGGCAGTGGGGGTGCGGCCGCCGGGATGTTCGGCTGCCCGCTGCCCGCTGCCCGCTGCCCGCTGCCCGCTGCCCGCTGCCCGCTGCCGCTGCCCGCTGGTCCGGTTCGGTTCGGTTCGTTCCGGTGTGTCCTGGCTTTCGGGTGTAGCGCCGCCACCATGGTGGGCGTCGGGGGCGGCAGGTCGAGGGCCGTGATGGCGGTGATCAGCCTGCGAGGGTCCTACCGGACTTGCTGTGAGGGGGTTCCCGGGGCGGTCGGCGGGTCACCGTGCTGTGTCACCGGCGGCATGATCGCCGTGGAGACCGGGGGCTGGTCGGCGCGCAGCCGCGCACTGGTCTGCCGGGAGGTCGTGGCGGTCCGTGTCGCGGAGGCAGGCTCCTTCGCGCGCAGTGTCCCGCCGGGCCCGGGTTCTGGGGGTCCGGCGGGCCGGTGCGGTGTCCTGTCCCTGGGGCACGCCACTCCGCCTGCCGGGCTCGCCGCTGGTAGGGGGGGTAGTCCGCGGTCACGGCCGCGGCTGCGCTGGGATCGTCCGTACTCGTGCCTCGGAGCGCTGCGTGTGGTGTGCATGGCGCCCAAACCGGCCGTGGCCGACGACAGGAGATCCTCTTCGCGTCCGGGCCGTGTGTGGCGCGGTCCGACGGGCCGGCGGAGACCGAGTCGAAGTCCCCGTCCCCCACGCCCTCGAAGACGGCCTCGCCGGGCGCCTCGCCCAGCGCGTCGCCCGCACCGTCCAAGGTTGCGAAGCCGAAGACGAGCGCCGCCCCGTCGACGACCAGGTGCAGGCCCGTCCCGTTGGCGGGGGTGCGGCCGAGGTGGGCCCGTCCCGGGAGTGCCACTGGTGTGCGGCGGCCTGATGGGGCGGGGTCCTGGTTGGGCCGAGGGCGGCATGTCACACCCGCATGCCTTGTCTGGGGCTCCCGCGCCGCGGCTCCGCATGCTTCACCTTCACCCCCGCATACTCCCTGCGCAGCCCCGCAGCCCCGCAGCCCCGCAGCCCCGCATGTCCGCGGTCGGGGGTGGGGGTGTTGTGTCAGGGGCTGGGTGTGGGTGTGGGGGTGGGGCTGGGGGTGTCGTACACGAGTTTGTAGGTCACGTCCTTGGGGACGGGGGCCGGTGCGGTGTCGGTGTAGAGGAGGCGGATCGTGGCGAACCGCTGGGTGCCGGGGCGGGCGGGCCAGGGCTGGGGGTCGCTGAGGGTCACGGTCACCGGGTAGGGGCGGAAGCGGCCTGCTGCGCAGTAGGGGCGGCAGTCGTTGACCATGTCGGTGCCGGTGGCTGTGGCGGTTTTGGGTCCCCAGGTGTTCCAGCGCAGGTCGACGAGGCGGTTGTTGCCGTCGCCGCAGGCCAGCAGGTATTCGTCGGGGCGTACCTGGCCTTTGGAGAAGCAGTCGACCACGACCGGGTCGGGTGGGGGCGCGGGTGCGGGCTGGGTTGCGGAGGCCGGGATGGCGGCGGCCGCGAGGGCTGCTGCGGTGCTCAGCAGGATCCCGGTCCGGGTTCGGGTCCGGGTGTGGGCCCGCGGTCCGCGGGGGTTGCGGCCGTCTCCTGAAGCGTCCACGAGGCCTCCTCGCCCGTTCGTCGCGCCCGGCGGCGCTGCGGCCATGCCCAGCTTCTCCGATCCGGGCGCACCCCGCACCCGCTGGCAGTGTCCCGTACCCGGAAGCCGGGTTCTGACCTGCGGATATGTGGCGGCCGGCGGCCCCGGGCCGCGCGGTTCGGGCCGCGCGGTTCGGGCTGCGCGGGTTCCGTCCGGTTCGGGCTGGCTGGGTTCGGGTTGCCTGGGTTTCGGGCTGCTGGGGGTGTTGGGGTCAGGCGATGCCGATGGTGTGGGCGGCGCGGTAGCCGTTGCCGTCGGGGGTGAGGGTCAGGGTCATGGCTCCTCCCGCGGCGCGGTAGCGGCTGTCGCGCTGGTTGGGGTGTTCGGGCGGGGTGCGGCGCGCGTAGGGCCGGCGGGTGTAGATCTGGGTGAGGAGGTCCTCGGGGAAGAAGAACTGCGAGGTCGTCTCGGTGCGGGTGTCGGGGCGGACCTTGAAGTGGATGTGCGGGGCCAGTCCGGCGTACCAGCCGGGCACGATCGTGTGGAACACGCAGCGTCCGGTGCGGTCGGTGATCTGGGTGCCGCGCAGGAAGGTGTCCTTGCCGGTGGAGTAGTCACCGTCGGCGTCGGCGTGCCACACCTCGACGCCGGCGGCCGCGAGCGGACGGCAGCCGTCGGGGACCCGTACCACCGTCAGGTCCAGTCGCAGCGGTACTCCGCCGCGGCCCTGGGTGATGTCGGAGCGGACCAGGTCCAGATCCAGGTAGTACGGTCCCGCGCCCGCCCCGACGGCCAGGACACAGGCCGGGGCCGCGGCCTGCGCCGTTTTCGACGGGGCCGGTGAGGGGGGCCGGGGCGGGGAGGCGGACCGCGCTGCTGCCGCACCCCGCGTTCCGGCCGGGGCGGCGCACGCCGCGCTCAGGACGGCTGCGGCCCCGGCCGAGCCGGCGGCCAGCAGCAGGGCACGACGGCTGGCCGGAGAGGAGACCACACCGCCGCTGTCGCTGTCGTCGTTGCTGTTGTCGGCGCCCGGGCGGGCATCGGCGCCGATACCGGTATCGGTCTCGTTGTTGTCGGCCATGCGAACCCCTCACACACGCCCCGGATGCCGCCTGCGCACGGGGGGCGGACGGCTGGACCCGGGCCCCACCGTGCCGGACGCCGTCCTTCCCGCCCGGCACCGACACACCCCCGTCCACCCCACCGGCTCCCCACCCCGCCCCGCCGCCCCTGTCGTGCCGGCCCGGAAGCGGCCCGGAAGCGGCCCGGAAGCGGCCCGGAGGCGGCCCGGAAGCGGCCCGGAGGCGGCCCGGAGGCGGCTCGGAGGCGGGTCGGGCGTGGCGGTCGGCCGGGCGCTTCGCTGCGCACGTGCCTCGGAGGCGGCCGGTGCGGTCGTCTGTTGGGGCAGGCCCTGGATGGTGCCGAGGGCGTGGCCGGGGGCCTGGTCGTGGCTGCCGTCGCTGCGGGTGATGACCTGCTTCAGGCGTCCGGCACGGTAGCGGGCGGCCACTGCCGCCCCGCCCCGACGCGGGGGCGGGCCGGCTGGCCGGTGGGTGGGTGAGGCCTGCCCGGGGCGTCCGGCCCGGTCGCGTCGAAGGCGTTGTCGGGGCCGGGGAGGCGGCGCCGGTGGGCGCGGTGTCATCGGTCGGCGCGGCCCCCCGTCCGCGGCCTGCCCGGTGGGTGGCGAACGGTGCTGCAGGTCGTCGCAGGGGGTGTCCGGCGGGCTGTTGCGGCCGTCGGGGTACGCGCCGGACGCGTACCCTGCAGCCGCCCGGGGGGCCGCAGCGTACGCGGCACGGCCGGACGGGGCTGGAGCGCGCCTCGTCGGGTACTGGCATGGGTCCCCGCGCGCGCCCGGCGGCCCCCTGCCGGTCGTCGGGGTGGACGAAAGCCGGAGGGGGCCGCCGGTGGGCCTCGCGGGGGTTGCCTCGGGTCGGGGGTGGTTACCAGGAGCGGTTGAACTTCACGTGGCCGCCGTTGCGCTCGTACCAGCCGACGAAGCCCCAGTTGATCCAGCCGCCGTCGCCCTGGTTGGTGAACTGGCCGGACTCGAAGACCCACAGGCCGTAGTGGATGTTGCCCCACTGGACGTTGGCGTAGACGCGGGTGCCCTGGAACTGGTCGTTGTAGTTCTGGCTGAGGTTGAACAGCATGACGTTGTGCCGGCTGCCGGCGGCCTTGAACGCCTTGTCGACGGCTTCCTGCACGAAGGTGCCGCGGTTGTCGGTCTTGATGCCGCGCAGGGCGTCGGTGATGGCCTTGCCGCGGCCGAGCTGGTCCATGGAGACGCTGACGCTCACGCTCTTGTCGGCGGCGGGCGCGGCGTCGGGTCCGGATGCGGCGGGGGAGGAGGCGGCCGGGGAGGCGGGAGCGGAGACGGCGGCGGGGGCCGGGGCGGGCTGTCCGGCGGCCTGGGCCGGGAGGGCTGCCGCCCCGGTCAGGGTGAGCGCGGTCAGGGCGATCGTGGCGAGCGTGGTGTTGCGGCGCATGGCGATGAAGTCCTGTTCTACGGGGACGTGTACGGGGGCAGGGGCGGAACGGGGCGGGGCGGGGCGGGAGTGGGCCGGTGGGTGGCGGGTTACCAGGAGCGGCGGAAGTTCACGTGGCCGCCGTCGCGGTCGAACCAGCCGCGGAAGGCCCAGTTGATCCAGCCGCCGTCGCCGTGGTTGGTGAACTGGCCCGACTCGAAGACCAGCACCCGGTAGGTGCCGTGGATGCCGCTGACCTTGGCGTCGTAGACCACGCCGCGCAGGTTGGGGGTGTAGCGGTTGGCGTTGTTGATGACCATCACGTTGTAGCGCTGGCCGGACTCGTAGAAGGCCCCCTCCATCAGGGACTTCACGTAGCCGGAGCGGTTCTGCTTGCGCTCGATGGCCTCGGTGACGATGTTGAAGATCTTCTGGGTGATGTCGAGGACCGCGGAGGCGACGTCGACCTTCCCCGCGAGGGCGCCCGCCTCACCCGGGGCGACACCCGAGACGGCGGCCGGCGCGGGCACGGGCGCCGGGGCGGCGTAGGAGGCGGCGGAGGGCAGCAGGACCCCCGCGGCGGCGACCGAGCTGACGATCATGACGGCGACACGCTTGCGGCTGATACGCATATCTTTTCTCCTCCAAGGGATGTATCGGACATTCGGTGGTCGTGAGGGCCCGGGGTGGGCTCGGGGTGGGCCGCGAGCGGCCCGGGAGCGGGCCGTGAGGTGAATGCGGGGCTGTGAATCCGGTGCCACCGGAACAGGATTTTTCGGGAGTGTGCGGCCGGCGCCGACAGCCCGTGGCCGGAAAGGAAAAGATCGGGCCTATTTCAGGCCGAACCCATTCCGCCGACTCCTCTCCCGCCCCGGATTGCTGATTTACTGAAAGCGCTCTCGGTCATCGGGGGCGGGGGAGGGTTTTTCCGTCACCAGGAAGTGGTGAGATGGGCGGCCGCGTCGTTGTGCGGCGCCCTCCCGCCGCCGGTGCGGCGGGGGGCCCGCGAGGGGGAGGGGCCGGTGATCCGCCGGTGCAGCAGGACGGCCAGGCATCCGGCACAGAGCAGCGAGAGGGCCTGCCACCAGGGAAGACCGGCTTCCCTGTGGCCTGGAGGGGGGTTCGGCATCGGGTTCTTCCAGTGACTTTCGCGCGAGGGTGGAACCTGGTGGTGCCCGATCGGCTCTACAGGGCCGGAGGGCAGTGGCTTGCGGGGTTCGTCCACTCGGTGTCCCCCGGACGGCCGTCGCACGGGGCGGCGGTCCGTGCGGAAGCCGGACCGGATCCGGAGTCCGGCGCCGCGCCGGAAACGATGCTGCCCGCAATACCCACGGCCAGCGCCGCCGTGCAAAGGAACCGAGTGAACTTCATGCTGTTCTCCTGAGAAAGTGAATTCCGATCTGATTCCTGCCGGGTCTTTCTTTCCGGTGACCCAAGAATCTCCGGCCCGGAACTCGGGGTCCAGCGGGTACGGGCCTCAGCAAGGTGCGTGGCACGAAAGGGAGGGGTGCAAAACATGGACAGAACCAGAGATACCGGGGCATCCGCAGAGGCGCCGGGAGCGTTACCACCCCCACCGGCCCCCGACCGGGATCGGTACCCGGCCCCCGCTGCGGCCCCGGATCCCGGCCCGGCCGCGCCCCGGTACCCGAACCCGGCCCCGTACCCGGCCCCGAACTCCGACCCGGCCTTCGCCGCGGTCCCCGCCCCGGACCCGGCCGCGCCCCCGTACCCGAACCCGGCTGCGGACTCGGCCCTGTACCCGGCCCCGGATCCCGGCTCCGCCGCGACCCGGTACCCGAACGCGGCCCCCGACCCGGCTTCCCCCGCCCCCGCCCCGGCGGACGCCGCGGAGCTCGGGCCGACCGCGGTCAGGCTCTACACCCGCCTGTTGGAGGGCGGCCCCCAGCCGACCACCGCCCTGGCCGCCGCCCTCGGCCTCGCCGAGGACCACACCGAGCGCGCCGCCGCCGAGCTGGCCCGCCACCGCCTCCTGGCCCGCGACCCCGACGGCGCCCGCGCCCGCTGGCGGGCCGTCAGCCCCTACACCGCCGCCGCCGAACTGGTGGGACCGGAGGAGAACCGGCTGCGCCGCCGCCTGGAGACCCTGGAACGCACCCGCGCCCGCCTCAGTTCGCTGATCCCCCTGTACGAGGAGACCTACCGCCGCGGCGCCGACTCCGGCGCCGTCGAGGTGGTCGAGTCCCGCGACCGCGTGATGCTCCTCATCGCCGACACCGCGGCCCGCTGCACCGAGGAGGTCCTCACCGTCCAGCCCGGCGGCGGCCGCCCGCCCGGCTACCTCGAGCGCGCGCTCCCGCGGGATCTGGAGATGCTGGGCCGCGGAGTGCGCCTGCACACCCTCTACCAGCACACCGCCCGCTACAGCCCGGGCACCCAGGAGTACGTACAGGCCGTCGCCGCCGCCGGCGCCGAGGTCCGCACCCTGGGCGAACTCTTCGGCAAAATGCTGGTCTTCGACCGCGCCACGGCATTCCTCCCGGTATGGGACAACCCCGACGCGGCCGTCGTACTGCGCGAACCCTCCGCCGTCGCCTTCCTGTGCTCGGTCTTCGCCAACGCCTGGAGCCTCGCCGAGCCCTTCGCCGCCTCCTACACCGCGACCACCTCGGCCCAGCTCCAGGACACCATCGCCGGCCGGCTCGCCGGCGGCGCCAAGGACGAGCTCATCGCCCGCCGGCTCGGCATGTCCCTGCGGACCTGCCGGCGCCACATCGCCGAGCTGATGGACGAACTGGGAGCCGAGAGCCGCTTCCAGGCCGGATACCTCCTCGCCCTGCGCTCGGCGCCCGCCGCCCCGCCCGCCGGGGACCCCCACCGCGCCACGACCGCCCCCTGAAGCCACCCCGAACCCCGCCCGACCCCCGCCCGAGCCCGGCCTGCCCCCGGCCTGCCCCCGCCCCGGAACTCCCTCGCACCACATCTCGAACACCCACCCGCCCCTCACCCTTCAGGAGTTGATGCCACAGCAGGAGCCGGACCCCCACCGGCGAAGGAAAGCCCTGACCGGGCCGGGCGAGGCACCACGATGACAGCGTTGCCATCTCGTTAAGGATTCACTTCTTGACGGCAGCGGTGCGGGCACGTTGACTGCGTCCACCTCGGCCGTATCCCTACGGCCCCGTCAGGGAGGCATCACCTCGTGAACGCGTACCCGGGGCGTGCCCCCGTTGCTCTTGCCGTCGCGGCACTCGCCGTCACACTCACCGCCTGCGGCACCACCGAAGCCGGCAGCGCCGGCGACGGCGGCGGCGACGGCGCGGTCAGGATCGGCCTGCTGCTCCCCGAGAACGAGACCGCCCGGTACGAGAAGTTCGACAAGCCGCTGATGGAGAAGAAGGTCGCCCTGCTGACCCTCGGCAAGGGCAAGGTGCTCTACGCCAACGCGGGCGGCGACGCGGCCAGACAGAGCGCCCAGGCCGACACGATGATCAAGGACAAGGTGGACGTCCTGGTCATCGACGCGGTCGACTCCAAGGCCATCGCCGGCGCGGTGACCAAGGCCAAGGAGGCGGGCATAGCGGTGGTCGCCTACGACCGCCTGGCCGAGGGCCCCATCGACGCCTACACCTCCTTCGACAACGAGGACGTCGGCCGCGTCCAGGGCAAGGCCCTGCTGGAGGCGCTGGGCGACAAGGCCCGCAGCGGCAGGATCGTCATGATGAACGGCGCGGTCACCGACCCCAACGCCGCCAGCTTCAAGACCGGTGCCCGCTCCGTCCTGGACGGCAAGGTGAACGTCGGCAAGGAGTACGACACCGTCGAGTGGAAGCCGGAGAACGCCAACACCAACATGGCGGCCGCGCTCTCCGCGCTCGGCAAGGACAAGGTCGTCGGCGTCTACTCCGCCAACGACGGCATGGCCGGCGGCATCATCACCGCCCTCAAGGCCGCCGGCGTCTCCCCGCTGCCCCCGGTCACCGGCCAGGACGCCGAACTCGCCGGAGTACGCCGCATCGTGGCGGGCGAGCAGTACATGACCGTGTACAAGCCCTACGCCCGCGAGGCCGAGGCCGCCGCCGAACTCGCCGTCCTCCTCGCCCAGGGCGAGAAGATCGACGGGATCATCAACCAGGTGGTCTCCAGCCCGACCACCAAGCGCATCCCGGCCGTCCTCATCCCCGGCATGTCGGTGACCCGCGACAACATCCGCAGCACCGTGGTCCTCGACGGCGTCTACACCATCGACGAGATCTGCACCGAAGCCCTCAAGGCCGCATGCCAGGAGACCGGCCTGAAGTAGCACCGGTCGGCGCCCGTACGTCCACCCGGTCGCGGGGCGGGACGAACGCGCGGGCAAGGCGCCGCAGGCCGGGCCGGGCCGGGCCGGGGGCGCCGGGCGCCCCCCCGCCGGCCGGCTCCGGCAGCCCCGCTCGCCCGTGCGGCGCGCCGAGCCGCCGCCGCACGGCACCGCGCCGGCCGGGCCCATCGCCCACCCGGCCCCGGCCGCCGGCCCGGGGGAGCGGGTCCCGCTGACGGAACCCCCGGCGCACCCTCGCCCGCCCCCCGACCGGACCGCCGGCCACGCGGCCACCGGTCCCCGGACCGCCGACGTACGTCCCCGCCGCCAGGCCCCGGACACCCTTCCCCGGCCCCGGCGCGGCCGGCGAACCCAAGGACCCGGCCGAGCACCGGGGCACGCCCCGCTCCACGGGGAAGGCCGTCCACCCGGGCAGGGGCTTCCCCACCTGCCGGTGCGTCACCGCACCGCCCGAAGCGGAGAACGCCTGCCGCGCCCGGCGGCACGCCGAAACCGGTGCCAGCCTCTCCGGCCGGCGGCCGGGCGGGCCTGTGCCGATCGGCCGCCCGCGCGGCGATGCACCGGCCCGTCGGGCCCACCGCGCCGACCGCCGGCCCACCCGTCCCGGGCTGTGCGCCGGGACCGGTACCGGCCTTCCCGGCGGGGTGACGCGGGCCTGCGTCGATCGGCTGCCGTGCGGCGACGTGCCCGTTCGGCGGGCCCGCCGCGACAACTGCCGCCTACTGGTACCGGGCTGCGCGCCGGGACCGGTACCGGCCTCCCCGGCGGGCCCTTGCCGACGGATGTGACGGTCGGCTGCCGTGTGGCGACGCACCAGTCCAATGGGCCCACCGCGACGACCACCGGCCCACCCGTCCCGGGCTGTGCGCCGGGACCGGTACCGGCCTTCCCGGCGGGGCCGACGCGGCCCGGTCGGCTGCCGTGCGGCGATGCACCAGCCTGGGCGGGCGTGCCGCGATGATCACCGACTACCCGTCCCGGGGTCTGTGCGCCAGGACTGGCGCCGGTCTCCCCGGCGGGCCGACGCGGGCCCCTGCCGACGTATGTGCCGGTCGGCTGCCGCGCGGCGATGCACCAGCCCGGGCGGGGGTGCCGCGCCGGCCGCCGGCCCACCCGTCCCGGGCTGTGCGCCGGGACCGGCACCGGCTCCCCGGCGATCCGACGCGGCGCCTGCGCCGGTCGGCTGCCGCGCGCCGTGGCGACCGCCGGCCACCCGGCCCAGGCCGTACGCCGGGACCGGACGCGGGATACCGCCCGCCGCCCGCCCGGTCCACCGGTTCGGGGCCGTCACCGAGCAGGCAGCCGGCCACCCGCCCCAGGACCGTAGCCGCGTCAGCCGCGCGTCCGCCCGGTCCACCGCCCCGGAACCGTCACCGCGCCGACCGCCGGGCCACCCCGACCCACCCGCCCCCAACCCACCCACCCACCCCGACCCCGGTGGTGTGAGCGACCTCACCGGCGCCGTGTCCGACCGTGCGCCCGGCCGTGCGGACGCCCGCCCGCCGGACTCCGCCCGCTCCCGGCCGGACACCCCCGGAGGAAACCCGCAGAAACCCGCAAATCCCGGCAGAAGCCCGGCAGAAGGCCGCGAAAACCCTCCCGCCCCGGAGCCCCGCCCACCGCCCCCACCGCCCCGCGGACCCCGCACGCGCCCCGCCCGCCCGCAACACCCCGGGAGTGACCCACACCACGCCACCCCCGCCACACCCCCCACCCAACAGATGTCAAATAGGGACAAGCTGCCCATATGTTGCATTCAACTGGTTTGTTTCCATATGCCGCTTGATGGTGTGTCAGCAGAAAACACGCGGGGCATAATCGGCCCCGGTCGTCTCCGGAAGTGCTGGAGCCATCGGGGCACCGACTCCGCCCTTCGGCGCACACCGCACCGGACCGACCCCCAAGGCGCCCGCAGATGTCCCTGGCCAGCCGCACCCGCACCGCGGCCCTGCTCGCCGCACTCACCATCGGCGCCGCCGGGATCACCACCTGGGCCTACGGATACACCACCGCCCCCCGCACCGCGGCCCCCCAGACCCCCCTGCTCCCCAGCGTGACCCGGGGCACGGTCCTCCAGCTCGTCGCGCACCCCGACGACGACCTCTTCTTCATGAACCCCGACCTGAGCCGCTCCATATCCACCGGCGTCAAGGTCACCACCGTCTACCTCACCGCCGGCGAGTCCGACGGCAGGAACGAAGCCCACAGCCCCCACCTGCAGGACCCCACCCGCCCCGCCGACCACGCCGCCTACGCCGAAGCCCGCCAGAACGGCATACGCGCCGCCTACGCCGAGATGGCCACCGGCCGGCGCACCAGCGCCTGGCAGCGCACCTCGGTACCCACCACCGGCGGCGGCAGCGCCGAGGTCGACGTCCTCCTCGCCCGCCCCGAGGTCAACCTGGTGTGGATGCAGATGCGCGAGGCCCGCAGCATCTCCGGCGACAACCCCGACAGCCTGCGCGGCCTGTGGGACGGAAAGGTCCCCGCCCTCGGCTCCCAGCTCGCCTCCGGCACACCCGTCACCACCCCCTTCTCCTACACCAAGGACCAGGCCGTCCAGGCCATCGCGAACGTCCTCGCGCTCTACAAACCCACCACCATCCGCACCCAGGACCCCACCCCCGGCCGCACCCGGCCCGCCGGCGCCTTCCTCGACCACCAGGACCACATGTACGGGGCCCGCTTCGTGCAGGCGGCCACCGAACGCTACGCCGCCCTGGCCGACCGCCCGCACTTCTCGGTCCAGAACTACGTGAGCTACCCCAACAGCTCCCTGCCCCCCACCCTCGACGCGAAGGCCGCCGAGGAGAAACTCGGCTACCTCAAGACCTACGCCTGGAGCGACCACCAGGACTGGTGCGGCAGCCCCGCCGGCTGCGGCGACCGCAAGACCGCGACCCGGCCCACCGGCGCCGGATGGAACCAGACCATCCGCTACAGCCGCGGCGAGAGCACCACCTGGATGACCCAAGGCGCCCCCGGCCGGCTCTACGCCTTCGCCGCCCTCGACGGCCAGATGGCCTACTGGACCCGCCCCACCCCCACCGCCGACTGGCAGGGCCCCCGCTTCCTGCCCGCCACCGCCCCCGGCACCGCCATCGACGCCGGCGCGTCCACCGCCCGCCTCCCCGACGGCCGCATCGCCGTCCTCGCCACCCGCACCACCCTGGGCGCCACCCCCCAGGACTACCGGCGCGAGGCCGTCTACGCCCTCCAGAGCGCCCCCGGCGCCGACTTCGGCCCCTGGCAGAACCTGGGCACCCCCGACACCGGCGACACCTCCGCCACCACCGCCCTCGGCGCACCGACCGCCGCCGTCGACGCCACCGGCCGCATCACCGTCTACCAACGCGACTCCCGGCGCACCCTGCGCGCCCGCACCCAGCCCGCCCCCGGCGCCGACTTCGGCCCCTGGCAGAACCTGGGCGGTACCGGCCTGCAGGGCGACCCCGCCACCGCCACCGACAGCGCCGGGCGCCGCCACGTCTACACGGCCACCGACACCACCGTCCTGGCCTGGACCCAGCCCGCCCCCGGCGCCCCGCTCGCCGGCCCCTTCCCCACCGGCCTGCCCGCGACCACCGGCGTCCTCTCCGCGACACCGCAGGACGACGGCGTCCGCCTCTCCTTCCGCCGCCCCTCCGTCGGCACCGCCACCACCACCCTGGCCACCGCCACCGCCGGCGCACCCCTCTTCACCCCGCCCGCCGACGCCGGCGGCGAAGGCGGCTACGGCGCCATCGCCGCCGCCGGCCACCTCCTCGCCGGCCGCGCCGCCACCGGCACGGCCGCCGTCACCCTCCCCGGCCGGGCACCCGCCTGGTCGCAGTCCCAGATGCTCTACACCGGCGCCCCGGCCGCCGTGACCGCACCCGACGGCACCGGCCTGGCCGCCGCCCTCGGCCTGGACGCCGGCCTGCACCTCACCACCACACCCCCGCCCACCCCCACCCCCGGCACGCCCGGCACGCCCGGCGGGTCCGTGCCGTGGCACCGGGCCGTCGCACCCACCGCCCTCGCCCAGGCCGCCCGCCAGGGCTCCGGGTGGCACGGGTGACCACCCCGGGCGACGATGACCACCCCGGCCACCCCCGCCGCCCCGGCCACCCCCGCCGCACCGCCCACGCCAGCCACCACCCCGGCAGCGCCGAACACCCCGGCCCCCCGGGCCACCCCGCCCGCATCGGCCACCCCCGCCACACCCGCCGCCCCGAGCCGGGCCGGCAGCAGCCCGCCGCGGCCCACCAGCTCCCCCCGTCCTGACCACCGGCGATCGGGACCCCCCGTGACCGCTTCCCACACCCCCCGCCCACCCACCCGCACCCGTACCCGCACGCGGACGGCAGCCGTCCACAGCCTGGCCCTGGCCGCCTGCCTCGCCGCCGCGGCCCTCACCGCCGGCTGCCGCGACGACACCGCCCCGGCCTGGGAGTACCCGCGGCTCGCAGCCACCCTGAACACCCTCTCCACCGCCCTCGCCCAGGGCTGCGCCACCCCCGACCCCGACCACTGCGCCGCCGGCCTCGACCGCCTCGACACCCTGGCCCGGCGCGCCTTCACCGAAGTCCTCGACCACCGCCTCCTCGACCAGGCCTGCCTCGAAGCCGAGAGCGAGGTACGCCGCGCCAGAACCCTGCGCCTGGCCGCCACCGCCCACGCCCGGCAACACGCCCAGACCCACGCGCAGGCCCAGGGGCAGGGGCAGGACCCCCGCCACCCGGCCCTGGAACAGGCACGGCGGGCGGTGGCCGCCGAACAGGCCGCCTACCGCCGCCTGCTGGCCGCCCTGGAGAAGGTCCGCGCCACCCCGCCGCCCGGCGCGCCGACCCAGCCCGTCTGACCCGGCCCGCCCGACCCCGCCCGACCCGGCCCGCCCGACACCCCGTCTACGGCCACAACGGCAGGGGCAGGGGCGGCGGCAGGGGAGGGGCCGACAGCCCGCCGGCATCGAGCGCCACCAGCGACAGCACCACGATCGAACCCGTCCACGCCAGCGGCGCCACCGATGCCGGCCGGCCCGCTGCGTCCACCTTCTCCGGCAGCTCACCCAGAGCGTTCCGCTTCGACAGCACCCACTGCAGCACCGGCCCCGCCTTCGCCGGCCGGCCCCCCGCCGCCCAGGCCAACGCGAAGAACGCCGTACTGGGCGTCCACGCCACAGCCCCCCACGGCGCCCCCGGATCATTGCCCGGAGTCAGCCCCCCGTTGGGCAGCAGCAGCGCCCGGTAGGTGGCCTCCAGCGCCGCGGGCACACCGGCGGCCGCCGCGTTGAACGGCGGCGCCATGAACGCCACCGCACTGTCGCGGCCGTGCCGCCCGTCGACGGTCCGCTGGTAGCCGAGCGGGAAGAACCGCTTGGAGATCCCCGCCGACAGCCGCCGCGCCGCCCGCGCCCAACGCGCCGCATCCTGCGGCCGGCCCGCATCCCGCGCCAGGTCCGCCGACGCGTTCAACCCGGCCAGCAACGGCGCGGCCGTACCGATGTTCGCCGTCGCCGTCATCAGCTCCCAGTAGTCCGGAGAAGCCGGAGGCAACCCGTCCGCCCCCAGGGAGAGCGCCGCACGGTCGGCCGCCCTGCGGATCATCGGATACAGCGCCGCCAGCCGCTCCCGCCGCCCCTCCACCGGCGCCACCCGGTACCACTGCCACGCCGCCCACGGCACCCAGCCGTTGGCATCGAGCTGCCACCGCCTGGCGTCCGGCGGCCCCGAACCGTCCAGCTTCGTACGCGCCTCCCAGCTGCCGTCCCCGCGCTGGGTCGCCGCACTGTGCCGCAGGATCCGGAAGGCCTCCTCGTCATGCCCGGTGTGCGCGAACGCGGCAGACGCGAAACTCGAATCCCGCGGCCAGGAGTACATCCACCCCGGACTCCACCCCGCCGCCATCGCCCCGTTGGGCCGCAGCAGCGCCCGCATCGCCAGCAGCGCCCGCCCGGCCGCCGCCCGCTCGGCCGCCGTCCGCCCCGGGACACGGCCGGACGCCAGCCAGGCCCGGCTCTCACCGATCTGCCGCAGCGCCCGCCCGTCCCCGGCCGCGACCACCACCGACACCGACCGCCCCGAAGGCAGGTACCGCCACCGCCCCGACGCCAGCCGCAGCACGTTGCTGCCCTCCACGTACCGGGCACCGGCGGCCAGCGACGCCGAAACCCCCTCGGCGGCACTCGCATTGGACAGCACACCGACGGCGGGAGCGGTCAGCCCCGACAACGGCGCATGACCGCCCGCCCCGCACACGGGAACGGCCGTACTCGTGAGCGCCGCCGCAACCACCGCCCAGCAGCCGAGGACACCGGGCATCGCCACTCCCTCCGCCGCATCCGCGCCCCGCACACCGGGCGCACCCGCGGACCCTGACCCCCACTCATCCTCGAAGACCACCGCCCACCCCGCCACGGAAGCCCCGCCGCCCGGGTGACCCCCCCAGCCCGCAGCCCGGGTGCCCCCCAGCCCCGCAGCACCTGCAGCCCCCGCAGCCCGCCCCGGCACCGCAGCCCCCCGGCAGCCCGCGATCCGGCACCCGCACAGCCCGCCCCGCGGCCGCCCCGGCCCGCATCCCGCCCCGCCCCGGCCCGCATTGCGCCCCGCCCCGGCCCGGGATGCCGCCCGCGGCGAACCGTGCACATCATGGGTGTTCGCGGGCCGTGCGATCACCACAGCCGGCGGGGCGCACCGGCCGCCCTTGCCCGAGGGGCCCCCGCTGCGAAGGGGAGGCCCATGAGCACCATGGCGGCCGAGGGCGAGGAAGAACGCGTGAGCCCCTCCTCCCACACCGGCCCGGACCCGGCAACCGGCCCCCGCCGACTCCCGCACACCCTCCTGCCCGCCGCCGCGGCGACCCTCCTCGCCGCCGCCGGAGCCCTCGTCGCCGTCGGATGCTTCCTCGGCCTCTACATCCGCCCCACCTCCGACGACTGGTGCGCCGCCTGGAAAGCCCGCGACCTCGGCGTCCTCGGCATCACCGCCGACTTCTACACCACCCAGAACGGCCGCATCGCCAACGCCTTCCTCAGCGGCCTCCTCTACCGCGACGGACCGGCCGGCACCAAGATCCTCCCCACCCTCATCGCCGTCCTGCTCACCGCCGCCCTGGTCCTGCTGGGCCGCCGCCTCCTGCGCGCCCTCGGCCACACCCCGCCCCTGCTCCTCCTGACCGCCTGCGCCCTGGTCCTGCAGGCACTCCTCTACTTCGCCGGCACCCGCAGCTACCAGGTCCTGCTGTGGGCCCCCGCCACCATCTCCCACACCCTGCCCGGCGTCATCGGCCTGTGGGCACTCCTGCTGGCCCTGGCCACCGTCTCCCACCCCCGCCGCGCCGTCCGCACCGCCGGCCTCGCCGGCGCCCTCCTCATCGGCTTCGCCCTCGGCACCCTCAGCGAACCCTTCGCCCTCGTCAGCGGCCTCGCCGCCGCCCTGACCGCCCTGCTGTGCCTGCCCCGCCTGCGCCTGGCCACCACCTGGCGCCCCTTCACCTGGTGCCTGCTGTGGTGCACCGGCCTCGTCTGCGGCCTCGCCGTCCTCTACACCTCCCCGGGCGCCCGCTGGCGCCGCGCCCAGCAGCCCGAGAAGGAACCGCTGCTCTCCGCGGCCGAACTGCGCGCCACCTACGAGGACTGGCTGCACATGTGGGACACCGTCACCGGACAGTGGGCCTACCTCGCCGCCCCCGCCGCCGGCCTCCTCCTGGGCCTGGCCGCCACCCTCCGCACCCCCCGACCCTCACCCTCGACCTCACCCTCACCCCCGACCTCAACCCCGCCCCCGCACCCGACTGCGCGGTGGACGCGGGCCGCCCTGCTGCTGCTCCCGCTGCCCGTGGTCCTCCTGGGATCCTTCGCGGTCGCGGCGGGCCTGCGCAGCGGATACGGCCCCACCGGATGGACCTACGCCCGCACCTGGACGAGCTACCTGCTGCCCATGGAACTGGCCCTGTGCGGCTACGGAGCCCTGCTGGGCGCATGGGCCGGCCCCCGCCTCGCCGCCCGCCGCCCCGCCGGCCCGGGCACCCTGGCAGCCTGCGCCACGGCCGCGTTCTGCCTGACCCTCGCCTCGACGGCCTCCCTCGTCCCCGCCCTCCAGCAGCTCACCACCACCACGGTGGCCCGCTCCATCGCCTGGGACGCCCAGAACGCCCGCATCCGCACCGAAGCGGCGCAAGGCGCCACCGACGTCGGCTACCGCCCCCTGCCGATCGGCAGCCTCGCCGAACCGTTCTTCACCGCCGACTACAGCCGCGACTGGGTCGCCGCCTGCGTGTCCCGCTGGTACGGCGTCGACCGCATCCACCGCCGCTGACCCCACACCCCCGACCCCACACCCGACCCTCCGGCCCGGCCCGCGGCGCCGACGCCAGGCCCTTCACCCGTCCGACCGGCCGCGCCCTGCCACGTACCCGGCGGACACGCGCCGGCCTTCCCGCGAGGCGCACCGCCGCTGCCGCGTGCTCTCCATCCGCCGCCCCGGCAACTCCACGACGGGCACGCACCCGCCGCGCCCGCACACCACCGGCGCCCCCGGCCGTCTCAGCCGGCGGCGGCCCGCCCCGGCCGTGCGGGCGGCGGTACGGGGTCGATCGCCAGCCGTGCGTGCAGTTCGACGTCGTGGCGGACACCGTCGTACTCGAGCTTGCGGCGCTGGATCCCCTCGACCGCGAAGCCCGCAGCCCGCGCCACCCGGCACGACGCCGGGTTGTCGACCCGGTGGCCCAGCTCCAGCCGGAACAGACCGGCGTCCTGGAAGGCCCAGGCGGCCACCGCACGGCAGCCGCCCGACGCGGCGCCCCGCCCGCGGGCCGCCGCAGTCGTCCAGTACGACACCCAGCCCGTGCGGTGACGCCGGTCGACGGCGCCGACCGCCACGTTCCCCAGCACCGCGTCCGCCCCGTCGACGACCGCGAAGGCGAAAGCGGATCCCGCGTCCCACTGCTCCGCCCGGGCCGCCAGCCACCGCCGCGCCGCAGGCAGGGCCGCGATCGGCTCACCCGCCTGCCGGGCCATCACCGGTTCGGCGAACGCCGCCAGCACCGCCCCGGCGTCCGCCGGCGACCAGCGCCGCAGCCCAAGCCCCGGGGACACCTCGAGATGATCACGCACCCGCCCCAGTCTGCCCCGGCCCCGGGACCGCCCGCCAGCCCGATTACCCGCCCGCCGGCCCGTACCGCCCGCCGGACCCGGACCCGGGCCAGGATCCGGCCGCGGCGTCGGGCCCGGCCGCGGCGCGGGAGACCGGATCAGGCCTCGCGGTCCATCACCCGGCGGGCCGCCTCGGCCTCCGCCGCGGGCGGAGAGAGCTCGTCGAGGGTGTCGAGCTCGTCGTCCGAACCCAGCTCCTCCTCCCACGCGGCCGCCAGCCGCTCCTGCTCCCCGCGCGGCCGGCCCGCCACGGCCTCCCGCCGCTGCGGCTCCAGCGCCGCCAGGAAACGCCCGACCGCGTCCGCCGTCATGCCGTACTCCTACTCGCCGTGGGACAGGGGGAGAGGCCCCCCGGCCCAGCATCGCGAACCCGGCCCGCACCACCGGCCCGACACGGCACGCCGCCACCCGAATGCACACGCCCGCCCCACCCCGC
>NZ_SSBM01000060.1:0-24527 GCF_004795115.1 Streptomyces sp. A0592 | reverse complement strand
CGCCGCATGCCTGCCGACGCCGGACGTCCTCAGACGCCGGCCAGCAGTTTGCGGAGCAGGCCCGTGAGCTGGGCGACCTCCTCGTCGGTCAGCCCGGTGAGCGCGCCGCGCTGTACCTCCAGGCCTGCGGTGACGGCCTCGTCGATGAGTTCGAGGCCGCGGTCGGTGATCGTCACCTGGAGCCCCCGCCGGTCGTGCGGATCGGGCTTGCGGCAGAGCAGCCCGGCCTTCTCCAGCTTGTCCAGCCGCCCGGTCATGCCGCCCGTGGTGAGCATGAGCGTCGCCGAGAGCTGCCGGGGCGAGAGTGTGTACGGGTCGCCCGAACGGCGCAGCGTGGCGACGACGTCGAACTCCCCGCGCGAGATGCCGAAGCGCTGGTAGCGCTCCTCCATGGCGTCGCCCATGGCCTTGGCGATCCGGTAGATGCGCCCGAAGACGGCCATGGGGGCCGTGTCCAGCTCGGGGCGCACCGCGAACCACTGGTCGGTGATCGCGTCGACCGCGTCCTTGTCCTCACTCATGAGCGCAGTATTCCGGTTCCCTTGGATCGTTCGCAAGAAAGTTGCTTGACCGTAAGTAGCTTAGCGGTAAGCTACTTACCAGCAACCGAATCGGGGGAGAGGCCGTCATGGCAGTGTTCAGGGGCAGGACGTCCAAGGCCGGGGAGGCGAAGGTCGCGGGGGAGCGGTCGCTGCTCCTCGGCATCGGAATCAGCGCGATCGGGATCGGCATGTACGTCCCCTTCTCGCTCGTCTTCTTCCACCACGTCACCGGCCTCTCCTTCACCCTCGTCGGCCTGGTCATGACGGTCACCGGCGTCGCCGGGCTGGCCTTCATGCCCCTGGCCGGATCCGCCGTCGACCGGTTCGGCGCCAAGCGGGTGAACCTGGCCCTCTACGGGATCCGGGCGCTCGGCTTCGCCCTCTACCCCTTCGCGAGCTCCATGGCCGCCTTCGCGGCCGTCGCCCTCGTCACCGCCCTCGCCGACCGCTCCTTCTCCGTCGTGCAGCAGTCCCTGATCGGGGAGGTCGCGCGGGGCGCCGCCCGCGACCGGCTCCAGGCCTCCACCCGGGCCCTGCAGAACGCCGGGATGGGCGCGGGCGCGCTCCTCGTCTCCGGTGTGCTGGCGCTGTGGGGCACCGGCGCGTTCACCTACACCGCCTGGGCCAACTCCCTCGCCTTCGCCCTCGCCGGACTGCTCGTCGGCCGGGTCCGCCCGGTCCCGGCCCACAAGGCGCACGCCGCCACCGCCGGGCGGCCGGACGCCGGCTACCGCACGGTCCTGCGCGACCGCCCCTTCCTCGGGCTCACCGCCGCCAACTTCCTCACCGCGCTGGGATACTCCGCCCTCTCCGTCCTCTTCCCGCTCTACCTCTCCACCTGGCTGACGGCTCCCGACTCCCTCACCGGAGCGGCCTTCACCCTCAACACCGCCCTGTGTGCCGGGATCGGCGTGCTGGTAGCGGGCCGCGTCCGCCGCTCCGGCGCCCGCCGCACCCGCTCCGCCGCCCTCGGCGCGCTGCTCTTCGCCGCCGCCTTCGCCGGACAGATCGTGCTCGGCACGCTGCGTCCCGGCCAGGGCGCGACCCTGGCCGCCCTGCTCGTCATCGTCGTCGTCTACACCCTGGGCGAGCTGGTGCACAGCCCCTCCGGCGGCGCCCTGTCGGTCTCCGCCGCCCCCGAGCCGGTCCGCGGCCGCTACCTGGCCACCTACCAGCTGTCCTACTCGCTGGCCACCGCCCTCGCCCCCTCCCTCTTCACCGCCCTGCTCGCCGTGGACGGCCGCCTGCCCTGGGTCGTCCTCACCGCCGCCGCCCTCGGCGCCGCCCTGGCGCTGGTCCGGCTGGAGCGGCACCTGCCGGCCGAGGCCGTGCACGCCGAGCCCCCGGCCGCGGTCGCCGGCGCCACCCCGGCCGCGGTCGACGCCGACCGGCGGCCGGCCACCGCAACCGCCTGAACCACACCCCCGGTCCCGCCTTCCTCACCCGCACGAGGAGCCACCCGCCATGAAGCGTCTCGCCACCGTCGCCCTGACCGCACTCGCCCCGATCTCCTGGGGCTCGACCTACGCCGTCGCGTCCGAACTGCTGCCGCCCGACCGGCCGCTCTTCACCGGCGTCATGCGGGCCCTGCCCGCGGGCCTGCTGCTCACCGCGCTGGCCCGCACCCTGCCCAAGGGCGAGTGGTGGTGGAAGTCCGCCGTCCTCGGCACCCTCAACATCGGCGCCTTCTTCCCGCTCCTGTTCCTCTCCGCCTACCGGCTGCCCGGCGGGGTCGCGGCCGTGCTCGGCTCCGCCGGCCCCCTGTTCGTGGTGGGCCTCGCCGCCCTCCTCCTCGGGGAGCGCGCGAGCCTGCGTACCGTACTGGCCGCCGTCGTCGCGGCGTTCGGTGTGAGCATGGTCGTCCTCAAGGCCGAGGCCGCACTCGACCTCGTCGGCGTCGTCGCCGGGGTGGTCTCCTCCGCCTCCATGGCCGCGGGCACCGTCATGACCAAGCGCTGGGGCCGGCCCGAGGGCGTCGGACCGCTCGCCATGACCGGCTGGCAGCTCACCGCGGGCGGCCTGGCCATCATCCCGGTGGCCGCCCTCGTCGAAGGCGCGCCGCCCGCGCTCGACGGCCGGGCCCTCCTCGGCTACGGCTACATGATGCTGATCAACACCGGCATCGCCTACTGGCTCTGGTTCCGCGGCATCGGGCAGCTCAGCGCGACCTCGGTCACCCTCCTCGGACCGCTCTCCCCGCTCACCGCGGCCGTCATCGGCTGGGCGGCCCTCGGCCAGGTGCTCACCCCCGTACAGGTCGCGGGCATGGCGATCGCCTTCGGAGCCACCGTCGCCGGACAGCTGGCGGCCGCCCGCACCCCTCAACCGTTCAGTTCTACTGAAAAGAACGATCGGAACATTTCGATGGACCTGACTGATGAGAGGGTGCGACGGTAGGTCCCTCGACATCCGACCGACCCCGAGGGGGAGACGCACAGTGGCCGTCATGGACCGCGCCCGTACCGTTTCGCACGCCGAACCCGGCAGCACCGGCAAGAAGGGTGCCGCCGGGTTCGGCGTGCTCCTCGCCCTGCTCGCGACGGTCGTCTGGTCCGGCAGCTTCGTCGCCACCCGCGGCATGGCCGAGACCGTCCCGCCCGTCCAGGCGGTCTTCTGGCGCTGGATCATCGCCCTGCTCGCCGTCGCCCCCTTCGCCGCCCGCCAGGCCTGGCAGCAGCGGACCCTGATCCGCCGTCACCTGGGCTTCATCGCCCTCGCGTCGCTGTTCGGCGTCGCCCTCTACAACACGCTCGTGCACCAGGCCGGACTGACCACCTCAGCCTCCAACATGGGCATGATCATGGCCGCCTCGCCCGTGATCATGGCGCTCTACGCCCGCCTCGGCGGCGAACGCCTTGGCGCCCGCCGCACCTTCGGCATGCTGCTCGCCGCCTTCGGCGTGCTGCTGCTCGTCGGCGACGGCTCGATCGGCTTCGACTTCGGCGCCGGCGACCTGTGGATGTTCGCCGCCGCCCTCTCCTTCGCCACGTACAGCGCCCTGCTCAAGCGCAAGCCCGCCGAACTCGGCGGACTCGCCTTCCTGATCACCACCTTCGTGCTCGGCGCGCTGATGCTGGCCCCGGCCTACGCCGTCTCCCTCCACGTCCAGGGCGGCTTCGAGACGACGGCCGGCACGGTCGGACCGCTGCTGTACGTCGGGGTGTTCTCCTCGGCCGTCGCCTTCTTCGCCTGGAACAAGGCCGTCTCGGTCATCGGGGCGGCCCGCGCGGGCGTCGTCTACTACCTCCAGCCGGTGTGCGCGGCCGGGCTCGGCCTCCTGCTGCTGGGCGAGCCGACCGGACCGGCCCAGCTGCTCTGCATGGCGCTGATCCTCGGAGGGGTCGGGCTGGGAAGTGCCCGGCGGTAGGTTCGGGCCCATGACCGAGTGGGACATCAAGAAGCTGCGGATCCTGCGGACCCTCGCCGAACGGGGGACCGTGACCGGGGCGGCCGAGGCGCTGCACATGACGCCCTCTGCCGTTTCGCAGCAGCTGACGAACCTTGCCCGGCAGCTGGGGGTGGCCCTGCTGGAGGCGCAGGGCCGCCGCGTCCGCCTCACCGACGCCGCCCACCTCGTCCTGCGGCACGCGGAGGAGGTGTTCGCGCAGCTGGAGCGGGCCGACGCGGAGCTGGCGGGCTACCTGTCGGGGGACGCGGGGGAGGTACGGGTCGGCGCGTTCTCCACCGCCGTGCCCGCGCTGGTGGTCCCGGCGGTGGCCGAACTGCGCAAGGCACACCCGGGGGTTGAGGTCCGGGTCCGGGAGACCGAGGCCGCGGAGTCCTACGAGCTCCTGTCGGCCGGGGGTGTGGACCTCGCGCTGTCCCTGGCGGCCCATGCGCCGACCGCGCGGGACCGGAGGTTCACCCGGGTCACGCTGATGGAGGACCCGCTGGACGTGGCCCTCCCACCGGGGCATCCCCTGCGGGACGCGGCCGGCCTGCGGCTGGCGGACCTGTCCGGGGACCCGTGGATCTACGGGGGCAGCGGCCCGTGGTCGGAGATCGCCCGGGGCGCGTGCGAGGCGGCGGGCTTCGTCCCCGAACAGGCCCACTCGGCGTCGGGCTGGACGGCGATCCTGGCCATGGTCGAGGCGGGGATGGGCGTGGCCCTGGTCCCGCGGATGGTGTCCGGCCGGGCCTCCGGCGTGGCCGTGAGGGTGCTGTCGCGGGACCGGCCGACGCGGCACGTGATCGCGGCGGTCCGCCGCGGAGCCGAATCCGCTCCCGCGGTGGCGCACGTACTGGCTGCCTTGCGCGAGGTGGCCTCGGCCCGGCGGTGACCCCGTCGGCCTGGGCCGGAGGTGCCGGGCCCTGACCGCGGGGCTTCGCCCCGGACCCCGTACGTGCGCTGCGCGCCCGTGCCCTCAATCGCCGGGCGGGGCTGGAAAATCCAGCCGCGCCGGCGATTGAGGCGCGGGGGTCCGGGGGCGGAGCCCCCGCAACGGGCCCGGGTCCTTACACCTGAGCGGCGGCGTCGGCGGCCTGGGCCTTCAGGGCGCGCTCGACGCCCGCCCGGGACTCCGACACCAGGCGCCGCAGCGCGGCGTTCGGCTCGGCCGAGGCCAGCCAGGCGTCCGTCGCGTCCAGGGTCTCCTGCGAGACCTGGAGCGCCGGGTACAGGCCCACCGCGACCTGCTGGGCGATCTCGTGGCTGCGGGTCTCCCAGACCTCCTTGACCGCCGCGAAGAACTTCGCGGTGTACGGGGCCAGCAGCTCGCGCTGGTCGGTCTGGACGAAGCCGCCGATCACGGCCTCCTGCACCGCGTTCGGCAGGTCGCCGGACTCCACCACCGAGGCCCACGCCGCGGCCTTGGCCTCCGCCGTCGGACGGGCCGCCCGGGCGGTCGCCGCGTGGCGCTCGCCGGCCGCCGTCGCGTCCCGCTCCAGCTCCGCCGCGATCGCCGGCTCGTCCGCGACACCCGTCGCGACGAGCCGCTCCAGGAACGCCCACCGCAGCTCGGTGTCGACGGCCAGGCCCTCGATCTCCGCCGAGCCGTCCAGCAGCGCCGACAGGTAGGTCAGCTGCCCCTCGGTGCGGGCGGTGGCCGCGAAGGCCCGCGCCCACGCCAGCTGGTGGTCGCCGGCCGGCTCCGCCGCACGCAGGTGCTCCAGGGTGGCCTCGGTCCAGGCCGCCAGGCCCTCCTCCCGCCACGCCGGGTCGGCGTACAGGTCGACGGCCAGCTTCACCTGCCGGTGCAGCGACTGGACGACGCCGATGTCGGACTCCTTGCCGATGCCCGACAGCACCAGCGAGAGGTAGTCGCGGGTGGCGAGCTCACCGTCACGCGTCATGTCCCAGGCCGAGGCCCAGCACAGGGCGCGCGGCAGGGATTCCGCGAAGTCGCCGATGTGGGCGGTGACCGCGGCGAGGGACTCCTCGTCCAGGCGGACCTTCGCGTACGACAGGTCGTCGTCGTTCAGCAGGAAGACCGCCGGGCGGGTACGGCCCACCAGCTCCGGCACCGTGGTCAGTGCGCCGTCGATGTCCAGCTCGATCCGGTCGGTGCGCACGAGCGCGCCGTCCTGGAGCTCGTACAGGCCGACCGCGATGCGGTGCGGGCGCAGCGTGGACTCGCCCTTGGCGCCGGCGGGCAGCGCGGGCGCCTCCTGGCGGATGCCGAAGGCGGTGATCACCCCGTTCGCGTCGGTGCTGACCTCCGGGCGCAGGACGTTGATGCCGGCCGTCTCCAGCCACGCCTTAGACCAGGCGGTCAGGTCGCGGCCCGAGGTCTCCTCCAGGGCCCCCAGCAGGTCCGACAGGCGCGTGTTGCCGAAGGCGTGCGCCTTGAAGTAGGCCTGCACGCCCTTGAAGAAGGCGTCCATGCCGACGTAGGCGACGAGCTGCTTGAGCACCGAGGCGCCCTTGGCGTACGTGATGCCGTCGAAGTTGACCATGACGTCGTCGAGGTCACGGATGTCCGCCATGATCGGGTGCGTGGACGGCAGCTGGTCCTGCCGGTACGCCCAGGTCTTCATGGAGTTGGCGAAGGTGGTCCACGCGTGCGGCCACTTCGAGCCCTCCGCGTACGCCTGGCACGCGATCGAGGTGTAGGTGGCGAACGACTCGTTCAGCCACAGGTCGTTCCACCACTCCATGGTGACGAGGTCGCCGAACCACATGTGGGCGAGCTCGTGGAGGATGGTCTCCGCGCGCACCTCGTACGCCGCGTCCGTCACCTTCGAGCGGAAGACGTACTGGTCGCGGATGGTGACCGCGCCCGCGTTCTCCATCGCGCCCGCGTTGAACTCCGGCACGAAGAGCTGGTCGTACTTGGCGAACGGGTAGTCGTAGGCGAACTTCTCCTGGAACCAGTCGAAGCCCTGCCGGGTCACGTCGAAGATCGCGTCCGCGTCGAGGAACTCGGCGAGCGAGGGCCGGCAGTAGATGCCGAGCGGCACGGACTGGCCGTCCTTGCCCTCGTAGGAGCTGTGCACCGCGTGGTACGGGCCGACGATCAGCGCCGTGATGTACGAGGAGATGCGCGGGGTCGGCTCGAAACGCCAGACGTTGTCCTTGACGTCCGCGGCCTCCGGAGTCGGCGAGTTCGAGATGACCGTCCAGCCCTCGGGGGCCGTCACGGTGAACTGGAACGTGGCCTTCAGGTCGGGCTGCTCGAAGCTGGCGAAGACCCGCCGCGCGTCCGGCACCTCGAACTGGGTGTAGAGGTAGGCCTGCTGGTCGACCGGGTCGACGAAGCGGTGGAGGCCCTCACCGGTGTTGGTGTACGCGCAGTCCGCGACGACCCGCAGCTCGTTGGCACCGGCCGCGAGGTGCGCCAGGGCGATCCGGGAGTCGCGGAAGACCGCCGCGACGTCGAGCGACTTGCCGTTGAGGACGACCTCGTGCACCGCCGGAGCGACCAGGTCGATGAAGGTCTCCGCCCCGGCCTCGGCCGACTGGAAACGCACGGTGGTCACGGACGGGTACGTGCCGCCCTCCTGCGCGCCGCTGAGATCGAGTTCGATCTCGTACGAGTCGACGGTGAGCAGCTTTGCACGCTGCTGAGCCTCTTCACGGGTGAGGTTCGTGCCTGGCACGCGGTCATCTCCTTCGATGGTGACGTTGCCCCGACATCCTTCCACGGCGAAAGGAGTACCGCCTCGGAGTAATCCACGGGCGAACGCGAGGTCGCAAACCTGCCGGACACAAGCGGCCCGCCTCGGCACGCTGGTGGGCATGACCAGCAGATACCGGGCGATGCCCATCGAGGAGGCGGCGCTCCAGGAGCTCCGCGTGCGCGACGACGCGGGGCGGGGCCCCGTCCCGTACACCGACGGGGAGGGCGGGGCACCGCTGCGGTGCTGCCTGCGCACCAGTACGGCGGGGGAGCGGATCGCGCTCGTCTCCTACGCGCCGCTGCGCCGCTGGGCGGCGCGGACCGGAGCCGATCCCGGCGCCTACGACGAGCAGGGGCCCGTCTTCGTCCACGCCGAGGACTGCGGCGGGCCCGCGGGCGGAGCCGGATACCCCTTCGCCCGGCCCGGGGTGCAGCGCACGGCCCGTCGGTACGACGCCCGCGGGCACATCCTCGGCGGGCGGGTCCTGGACCTCGGGGAGGATCCCGACGGGGTGATCGAGCGGGCCCTCGCCGAGGACTTCGCCGATCCCGGGGTGGCTCTCGTACACCTGCGCTTCGCCGAGTTCGGCTGCTTCCAGTTCGAGGTGCGCCGGCCCTGACACGGCGGGAGGGCGGGCGCCGTGCGGCGCCCGCCCTCCAGGTCGTGCGGGTGCGGGGTCAGCCGCGCAGCTCCTCGGCCACGAGCTCGGCGATCTGGACCGCGTTCAGCGCGGCGCCCTTGCGGAGGTTGTCGTTCGACACGAACAGCGCGAGGCCGTTGTCCACCGTCTCGTCGACGCGGATGCGGCCCACGTACGAGGAGTCCTTGCCGGCGGCCTGGAGGGGGGTCGGGATCTCGGAGAGCTCCACGCCCGCGGCGTCCTTCAGCAGCTCGTAGGCGCGCTCGACGCTGATCGGACGGTCGAAGCGGGCGTTGATCTGGAGCGAGTGGCCGGAGAAGACCGGCACGCGCACGCAGGTGCCCGAGACCTTGAGCTCCGGGATCTCCAGGATCTTGCGGGACTCGTTGCGGAGCTTCTGCTCCTCGTCGGTCTCGAAGGAGCCGTCGTCGACGATCGAGCCCGCGAGCGGGAGCACGTTGAAGGCGATCGGACGCTTGTAGACGCCGGGCTCGGGGAAGTCGACGGCGCCGCCGTCGTGGACCAGCGCGGTCGCGCCCTCGGCGACGGCCTTGACCTGGCCGTCGAGCTCGGCGACACCGGCCAGGCCGGAGCCGGAGACCGCCTGGTAGGTGGTGGCGACCAGCGAGGTCAGGCCGGCCTCGTCATGCAGGGGGCGCAGCACCGGCATGGCCGCCATGGTGGTGCAGTTGGGGTTCGCGATGATGCCCTTGGGGCGGTTCTTGATCGCGTGCGGGTTGACCTCGGAGACGACGAGGGGGACCTCGGGGTCCTTGCGCCAGGCGGAGGAGTTGTCGATGACGACGGCGCCCTGCGAGGCGACCTTCTCGGCCAGGGCCTTCGAAGTGGCGCCGCCCGCGGAGAAGAGCACGATGTCCAGGTCGGAGTAGTCGGCGGCTGAGGCGTCCTCGATGGTGATCTCGCGGCCCTCCCACTCGATCGTCGAGCCGGCGGACCGGGCCGAGGCGAACAGGCGCAGCTCGTCCACCGGGAACTTGCGCTCGGCGAGGATGCTGCGCATGACTGCGCCGACCTGACCGGTGGCTCCGACGATTCCGACCCTCACGGTGACTCCTTCTGCTCCGTTGACGACGCGGGCGCGCGTGAGGCCATCATGCGTTCGACCCCACGCGCTTTGTCCAATTTATTGTCCGAGGTACGGACGGTGTTCTGAATGTGAACACCCATGACGAGTGCGTGGCGGCCGTGTTTCACGGCCCCGGAACGACCGTTTTGCCTGGTCGGGGCCGGTTAACGTCCGGTCTGTCGTGACCGCTATGCGGACATGATCGACTGCTGATCGCAACATACCTCGGGGAGATCCACCGTGCGTGCCATTCGCCGCAACAGCCATCGCCGCCGGTCCATACCGGTGCTCGCCGCCCTCGCGGCGGCCGCCGTCGCCGCACCCGTCCTGCTCGCCGCCGCCCCGGCCGCCGTCGCCCACCCGCGCGAGGGCAGGCTCGCCAGGGAACTGGTGAAGGAGGCCACGGCCAAGGGCGCCTACCGCCACCTGAAGAAGTTCCAGCAGATCGCCGACGCCAACGGCGGCAACCGGGCCGCCGGTACGCCCGGCCACGCGGCCTCCGCGGCCTACGTGCACGACACGCTGAAGAAGGCCGGGTACGACGTCTCCTACCAGGACTTCGACATCCACGAGGCGCACACCAGGACGGAGCGGACCACCGTCCTCGGCCAGGACTCCCGCGAGCTGGCCACCGCCGCATTCACCTTCACCCGGTCCACCCCGGCGGGCGGCCTGACCGCGCCGCTCGCGATCGCCCGGGTCGACGAGACCCCGGGCTGCACGGCGGACGACTACCCGGCCGGTGCTTTCACGGGGAAGATCGCCCTGGTCAAGCGGGGTGCCTGCACCTTCGTGGAGAAGCAGCGGGCCGCGGCCGCGGCGGGCGCGCTCGGCGTCATCGTCTACAACCACAGCGGCACGACCCCGGTGCGGGGCGGCTTCGCCTCGCCCGCCGAGGGGATCATCCCGAGCGCCGGCATCACACTGGCCGACGGTGAGGCGCTGACCGCGGCCGCCGGGAAGGGCGAGGTGACCGTACGCCTGGACCTGGACCAGGAGCACCTGAAGAAGACCACCCGCAACGTGATCGCCGAGACCAGGGGCGGCCGCTCCGACCGCGTGGTGACCGTCGGGGCGCACCTGGACTCGGTCGCCGAGGGCCCGGGCATCAACGACAACGGCTCCGGCTCGGCCGGGCTGCTGGAGGTGGCGCTGCGGCTGGCCGAGGAGGGCGCCAACAAGAGGGGGAAGGGGCCCGCCAACAAGGTCCGCTTCGGCTGGTGGTCGGCGGAGGAGCTGGGGCTGCTGGGCTCGGAGCACTACGTCGCGCAGCTGTCCGGGAAGCAGAAGAAGGACATCGCGCTCTACCTGAACTTCGACATGATCGCCTCGCCGAACCCGGTGCAGTTCGTCTACGACGGCGACGACTCGGACAGGACCGGTGCCGGCGCCGGTCCGGCCGGCTCGGCGCAGATCGAGGCGCTGATCAACGGCTTCCTCGACAGGAAGGGCAAGCCCCACGAGGGCAGCGACTTCGACGGCCGCTCGGACTACGGGCCGTTCATCGCGAACGGCATCCCGGCCGGCGGCACCTTCACCGGGGCCGAGGGCGTCAAGACGCCCGAGCAGGCCGAGCGGTACGGCGGCACGGCCGGCGCCCCGTACGACCCGAACTACCACGGGGCCGGCGACGACCTGAAGAACCTGGACCTCAAGGTCTTCGACACCAACCTGGACGTGATCGCGTACGCGGTCGGCACCTACGCCGAGTCGCTGCGCTCGCTCGGCACGTAGCGGGGCCGGGGGGAACGGCCCGAGGGGGCGGTGCTCGTCAGAGCGCCGCCCCCTCGGGTTTTCCTGCGGAAGGTGCTACGGGAGGACCTTCTCGATCTGCACGCTGCCGGTGCCGGCGGCGGTGCCGCGGGCGTTGAGCAGCTCGACCTGGCCGAAGAACTGACGGCCCTCGGGGGCCGCGCTGGTGACCAGGACGTTCGCCGAGACCTGCGCGGTGGCGCCGGTGGCGAGGTTCACCGCGGCGGCCTCGTCGACCTGGACGGAGCCCAGGGCGGCCGAGAAGAACACGTCGCGGTAGTCGTACGTGGTGGAACCGGACGGGATCGCGTAGCCGATCACCTTGACGGTGTAGGTGCCCGCGGCCGGGTTCACCAGGCTCACGGCCTCCTCGGAGTCGCCGTCGGCGGCGGAGCCGACCTTGACGCCGTCCTTGTAGACCTCCAGGTCGAGGTCGGCGGCGGTGTCGGACACCTTGCCGATCGCGACGTCGAGGCGGGAGGTGCCCGCGGGCACCGCGATCTCGGTGGTGTGGGTCTCACCGTTGGCGATGGTCGGCTTGGCGACCTTCGCGGAACCGAGCGGGCCGCCCTTGAGCTTGCCGCCGCTGATGGCCGCGCCGGCGTTCTTGACGCTCCACTGGACCGGGGACGGGGTGCCCTGCTTCACCTCGGGCAGGACCTTGACCGCGGGGTCGAAGGCCGCGCCGAGCACGGAGACGTCCAGCTTGAACGGGTTGTCCAGGACCGGCGACGTACGACGGGCCTCGACCTCGATCTCCCAGACGCCCGGCGTCGGCTCGGGGTACGAGCGCACGTCGGGGCGGCAGGTGTTCGCCGGGTTGTCGTAGTTCGGGTAGCAGTTGGTCGTGGCCGTCGGGTCCACCGGGGTGCCGTACGGGTGGATCGCGATGAAGCGCGTCTGGGCGCCCGCCGCGAGACCGCTGAGCGCGACCTCAAGGCTCTTGGCGCCCGGCGGCACGGTCACGAAGTACGACTTGTGCGCGTTGCGCTGCACGGTGGAGGACTGCGACAGGGAGAACGACGGCGCGGCCAGGGGGGCGGAAGCCACGACGGTCGTCAGGATCTGCTTGTCGATGCCCTCGGTGGTCTCGTCGTCCAGCTGCAGGATGCCGCTGTGGACGCCGGCCGTCTTGGCGTTGGCCTCGACCTTGATGGTGACGGGCTTGTTCAGCGGCAGGGTGACGTAGTCGTAGCCGCCGATGATCTTGAAGGTGCCGTCGTTGTTGCGCCAGCTCAGGTCGTGCCGGGTGCCGTACTTGACGCCCGTGGTGCGGGTGACGACGACGTTGTAGACCTTCTTCTGGCCGACCTTGAGGCCGCCCTCGCGGTCGTACAGGCCGGTGCCGAAGCCCGGGGTCTTCAGGAACTGGTCGATCGCGGTGTCGACCGGCGCCTTGACGGTGAACTCGTTGGCCTTCGCGTCGCCCTGGATGGAGTCCCAGGCGCCGTTGACGTCGATCAGACCCGAACCCTGCGCGTGGGCGGGGACGTCGGCGATGTTCTTCGCGGAGCTGGTGAGCGCGACCCGCAGGGAGGCCGGGGTCAGCTTGATGTTGTGCTGCTTCGCGGCCGAGATCAGCAGGGCGCTCGCGCCCGCCGCCTGCGGCGAGGCCATCGAGGTGCCCTGGAGCATGCCGTAACCGGCCGGCAGGGTGTAGCCGGCCTCCTTCACGGGCGCGCCGGGCAGCCAGGTCTGGATGGTGTTGATGGCCGCGCCGGGGGCGCTGATGGTCGGCGTGAAGCCGCCGTCCTCACGCGGACCGCGCGAGGAGAAGGGGAACATGCTGTACTTCGTGCTCACGCCGGAGCCGTAGTTGGCGGCCCACGTCTCCTTCGAGACCGAGGCGCCCACGGAGATGACCTTGTCCGCGAGGGCCGGGTCGCCGATGGTGTTCACGCCCGGGCCGGAGTTGCCGGCCGAGATGACCAGCTGGACCCCGTAGGTGTCGACGAGGTTGCGGTAGAGCTCGGCGCGCGCGTTGTTGCCGTCGTTCAGGGCCGGCAGGCCGCCGATCGACATGTTCACGATGTCCACGCCGCGGTTGACGACGAGGTCGATCATGCCCTCGGTCAGCGCGATGTTGGTGCAGCCGCCGGACCAGGAGCAGGCACGCGAGGAGACGAGCTTGGCGCCGGGCGCCTCGCCGTTCATCTTGCCGCCGAAGAGGCTGTTGGCGGCGGTGATGCCGGCGACGTGCGTGCCGTGCTCGGACTCGATGATGCCGATGTTGACGAAGTCGGCCTTCTTGCCGACCCAGTCCCCGCCGAGCGGGTCCATCGGGACGTCCTTGCGGATCTCGATCACGAACGGGATCCGCTCGGCGACCTCGGTCGCCGGGTTGTCCGTGCCGAAGTAGCCGATCTGGTAGCCGTCCTTGTACGGCTTCATCGGCTCGTTGTTCGTGAAGTCGCCGTCCTGGTCGGTGTCCACGCGGACGGTGCCGGCGGCCGCGTCGTACAGCATGCCGAACCGGTCGGTGGTGTCCCCGTCCCGGTTGACGTCGCCCGCCATGTCACCGGTGGCGGTGATCGACTCGCTGAACCGGCTCCACTGGAAGCTGCCCTCGGGCGCCTTCCAGCTCTGGCCGCCCGCGGTGAAGGTGCCGCCCGCGGCGGTGACCGGGTTGATCTGGGGGCGCCAGGTCCCGTCGTTGTCGGTGATCGGGTCGGTGGCCGTCACCCAGTCGACGATCTTGCGCTCGCCGGTGGTGGTCTTCTGCAGGGCCGGGTGGCCGAGGTCGACACCCGAGTCCATGATGCCGATGGTCACGCCGCGGCCGTCGGCCTGCGGGTTCTTCGCGACGAAGTCGACCGCGCCGGTCTCGAAGGACGGGTTGTACGGGTTCTTCGCCGGGGTGTTCTTGTCCGGCGCCGCGTACGTCTCGGCCGCGGTCTTCTTGACCGTGCCCGTCTCCCGGTCGGAGTCGGGCCGCGGGTCCGGCAGCTGGATCTCGTGGCGCAGGTCGATGCCGTGCACCGAGGACAGCTTGGCGGCCGCCTTCAGCGCGGCCTCCGCCTGGCCGGTCGGCAGGGTGGCGCGCACGTAACCGAGGTTGTCGTACGTCCGGCCGACCGAGGCGCCCTGGACGGAGTCCAGCTGGTCGGCGACCTGCTTCGTCTGGCCGGGGGCGGTCGCGACCATGACGGTGACGTTCGCGTCACCCTTGGCCTTGGCCTCCTGCAGGAGCTCGACATCGGCCGAACCGAGCTTCTGGTCGGCGGACTTGACCGCCGGCGAGGTGCCCGGGGTGTCCGCGCCGGTCGCCGCGAACGCGGGCACGGCGCCGCCCGCCACGAGGGCGGCGACCAGGCCGGCCGCGGCCGCGACGCGCGCGGCGCGTCTGGGCCCGGGTATGGAGCTGGGGGATTCGAGGGTCATCAGCATCCCTGGTAAGTGAAAGATACGGTCCGGATTTCGGTGCCGGATGACCGGTCAGCTTTGCGTAACCGACCGGTCTTTGGGGAGGGATGTCATCGACCGAGACCTACGGTGGCGGACACTCGCCAGTGCGGTGTTCCCGCCATCGGGACCGTATGCGGGCACAGTGGTGCGAACCACAGAGGCTGAAGAGTTGATTTATCGACTTAGTGGCCCCAAGCCGGTACCGGGGCGGGGTCGCGCGCCGGTGGGGGTGTGACAGATTTCGAGCGATCAGCGCTCGCGCGTGCGCGCGTAATGGCGCGAGGCCTTCGCCCGGTTGCCGCAGGCGGACATCGAGCACCAGCGCCGGGTCCCGTTGCGCGAGGTGTCGTGGAAGTGCAGGACGCAGGTCTGCGAGGCGCACTTGCGGATCCGGCCGGGCGCCGACCCCAGCAGGTCGAGGTAGTCGCGCGCGGCCGTCCAGGCAGGCCCCCAGGCGGGATCGGCGAACTCGGCCCGCTCGCCCGGCCCTTCGGCGGTCAGGGTGGCGCGGATGCGGCCGTGCTCCAGTACGGCGTCGATCAGTGCCCGGGCGCTCTCGTCGGCCGGGTCCGCCACCGCGCGGGCCAGCGCCTCGCGCGCGGTCATCAGGTGGACGAGGGTCGAGGCGTCGGCCCGGAACCGGCCGGCCAGTCCGGTCGACTCCAGCCAGACCGCGAGCCCTTCGACCCGGCTCAGCCCGAAGGCGCCGGCGAAGAGGTCGACGAGTTCGCCCTCCTGCATCCAGCGGGTGTTCAGCAGGTCGAGGGCGATCGGCTCCCCGGTCAGGGGCCGCGGGTCCGCCGTCGTCATGTTCGTCTCCTCGCTCGCTAACCCCTCAAGGGTACGTGAACGGTTGACGCCTCTCGATCTAACCTCTAACGTGGATGTAGAAGGTTAGAAATCTGGGAACGGCCTCTGGGGAAGGACCCGTCATGACCACCGTCATCAGCAAGCTCCGCACCGGGCACGTCGGCCTGAACGTCACGGACCTGGAGCGCTCGCTCGCCTTCTACCGGGACGCCCTGGACTTCCAGGTGCTGGGGGAGGGCAAGGAGGAGGGTCGCCGCTTCGCCTTCCTCGGCCGGGACGGCGAGCTCGTCCTCACGCTCTGGCAGCAGGCCGAGGGCGCCTTCGTGCCGGCCGCGGCCGGGCTGCACCACCTGGCGTTCTCGGTCGATGCCGTCGAGGAGGTGCGCGCGTACGAGGAGCGGCTGCGCGGCCTGGGCGTCGCGTTCGCCTACGAGGGCGTCGTCGCGCACCGCGAGGGCGCGGCCTCCGGGGGCATCTTCTTCCACGATCCCGACGGCACGCGCCTGGAGATCTCCGTACCGACCGGCGCCGAGGAAGCCCCCGCCCCCACCGCGGGTGCTCCGACCTGCGGGTTCTTCTGATGAGCGGCGTCTACCACTGGGGGTCGCTGGCGGTGCAGGAGCGGGTCGGCGTGCGCGGGCCGGCCGAGCACGTCGGCCGTTCGATCGGCACGGGCATCCGCGACGTCGCCGCGGCCTTCCTGGGACTCCAGCCGCACCTGGTCATCGGGGCCGCCGATGCCGCCGGCCGGATGTGGGCCTCCTGGCACACCGGGCCGCCCGGCTTCGTACGGGCCACCGGCCCGCACCGGATCGCCGTCGCGGGCGGTCCGCCCGCGGGCGACCCGCTCGCCGAGGCGCTGTCCACGGACGGGACCCGGGTCGGGACCATCGCACTCGACCCGCGCACCCGGCGCCGGATGCGGCTGAACGGAACCCTCACGGCGACCCCGCGGGGCTTCGCCGTCGAGGCCGAGCAGGTCTTCGCCAACTGCCCGAAGTACCTGCAGAAGCGGCAGCCGCTGGAACTGGTCGCGGAGGGGGCCGGTGTCGTGCGCCGATCGGACGCGCTCACCCCCGGCCAGGAGCGCACCGTACGCGGGGCCGACACCTTCTTCATCGCCACCACGGCCGAGGCGGAGGGGGCGGACGCGAGCCACCGCGGCGGCCTGCCGGGCTTCGTGGAGGTGCTCTCCCCGGTCGAACTGGCCTGGCCCGACTATGCGGGGAACGCGATGTTCCTGACCCTGGGGAACCTGACGGCCGATCCGCGGGCCGGGCTGCTCTTCCCGGACTGGGAGAGCGGGTCCGTCCTCCAGCTCAGCGGCCGGGCCCGGACGGAGTTCGCGCCCGACGGCGGCCGCCGCACCCGCTTCCGGGTGGAGTCGGTGGTGGAGGCCGTGCATCCGGGGCGGCTGCTGTGGAGCACCCCGGAGTACTCGCCTCACCTGGGCAGTACCACCAGGTAGGCGGCGGGCTCGCGGTCGTCGGCGGCCGTCAGGGCGGTCCGGATGACCGCGGCCTGCTGTTCGGGCCAGTCGCGGAGCTTGCGCGGGGTGATGTGCACGACGGTCACCCCGAGCCGCTCCAGCGTCTCGCGCTTGCGCACGCACTCGGACCACTCCTCGTCCTCCCCCTGGCGCGGGGCGCGGGTGTCGATCTCCACGGCCACGGCGTGCTCGGGCCAGTACGCGTCGACCCCGCCGAGGTGCGGGCCGCCGGGGATCCGCAGGTCCACGTTCCAGACGGGGTCGGGCAGTTCGTGGCCGCGCACGACCTGGTACAGCCGGTCCTCGGCGATGGCCCGGCCCTCCGCGAGGAGGGACTCGACGGCGTCCACGACGTGCGGCCGGTTCAGCAGCCGGGCCACCGTCAGCTCCCTTACGACCGCCGCCGGTTCGCAGTGGCCGCTGCGTACGGCCTCGCTCAGCAGCCGGCGCACGGCGGTGGCGTCCGAGAGCTGCGCGACGGCGTCGGCGACGGCCCGCGCGACGGGCGCCACGGGCAGCCCGGTGACCTCCTGGGGCCGGGGTGCGGTGCGTGCGCGCACGATCCGCACGTCGCCGGTGGACCGCAGCCGCCGGGTGCCCGGCACCAGCACGTCGATGTGGGAGAGGGCGAGCAGCGGGGGCGCGGAGGCGAAGCGGTACAGGGCCAGCGCCGCCAGCCCGGTGATCATGGCCTCGCCCGCGCCGCGCCGTCCCGCGTACAGCAGCGCGGCGTGCAGCCGCTCCTCGCTGGTCGCCGGTCCGGCGTGGAGCAGGAACACGCCGGGCAGGATCTGCTGCCACGGCCGCTCGGCGGCCTCGGAGGCGCTCACACCGTGCTCGCGCAGCTGTGCGAGGGTCAGCACGCGGGGACGGTTGCCGGTGAGGTGGGCGAGGGGGAGGGGTGCGTTGTGGTTCATGACGCGGTGATTCCCTCAGGCCATGGCCTTGCTAACCCCTGTTACACGCCCGTCGACAAATCCGGACAAGCCGGGGCTAAAGTACGGGCGTTCGACTGCCGATGGGGTGCGCCCGTACGGGGGACGCGGTTCCGCTGCCGAGAGCGCCGTCCCGGCAGCGGAACCCCGGACCAGGCCGTCTAGTTGCCCGCCGCCGCGTCGCACCGCTGTGCGGCAAGGGCCCGGGCCAGGTCGTCGCGGGACTCCAGGACCAGGCGGCGGAGCGCGGGTGCGGCGTCCTCATGCCCGGCCAGCCACGCGTCGGTGGCCTCCAGGGTGGCCGCGTCGCCCTGGAGTGAGGGGTAGAGGCCCTTCACGATGTCCATCGCGATCTGGATCGACCGGTCCGACCACACGCGCTCGATCACCTCGAAGTAGCGCCCCGCGTGGGCCGCCAGCAGGCCCCGCTGCGAGGACTGCTGCATGCCCGCGATCGTCGCCTCCACCAGCGCGTTCGACAGTGCGTCCGACTCGACGACCGCCGCCCACGCCTGGTCCTTCACCGCCTGCGAGGGGCGCGCCGCCAGGCACCGCACCTGGTGCCGCTTGCCCGACGCCGTGTCGTCCCGGGCCAGTTCGGCGGCGAGGACGCCCTCGTCCACCGCCCCGTGCGCGGCCAGCGGCAGCAGGAAGTCCCAGCGCAGCTCCTGGTCCACGTCCAGCCCGTCGATCCGCGCCGAACCCTCCAGCAGTCCCAGCAGCAGCTGGAAGTCGCCTTCCGTCGCCGCGCTCGCCGCGAAGAACCGCGCCCACGTCAGCTGGTGTTCCGATCCCGGCTGCGCCGCCCGCAGCTCGTTCAGGGCGCCCGCCGCCAGGTCGCGCCCGCCCTGCTCGCGCCGGTCCGGCGCCGCGTAGTGGGTGACCGATGTCTGCGCCTGCGCGTGCAGCTGCTGCAGGACGCCGACGTCCGTCTCCCGGCCAGCGTGCGCCAGCACCAGCGAGACGAAGTCGCGCGCCGGCATCAGGCCGTCCCGCGTCAGGTTCCACAGCGCCGACCAGCTCAGCGCCCGCGCCAGCGGGTCCTCCAGGTCGCCCAGGTGCGCGCGCAGCGTGGTCAGCGAACCCTCGTCGAAGCGGATCTTGCAGTAGGTGAGGTCCTCGTCGTTGACCAGGACCAGGTCGGGCCGGTCCTGCCCGGCCAGCTCCGCGATCACCGAGCGGGAACCGGAGACGTCCGCCTCGGCCCGGGCGAAGCGGACCAGCGCGCCGTCCGGCTCCAGCCGGTACAGGCCGACGCCGACCCGGTGCGGGCGCAGCTCGTCGCCCTCCTGGACGACCGCGAGCTCGGTGATCCGGCCCTGCGCGTCGCAGGTCACCAGCGGGGTCAGCACGTTCACGCCCGCCGTCTGCAGCCAGGCCCGCGACCACTCGGTCATGTCCCGCCCGGACACCTCGCCGAGCACCGACAGCAGGTCGTCGAGCGTGGTGTTCCCGTACGCGTTCGCCTTGAAGTAGCGGCGCGCGCCCTCCAGGAAGGCCTCCCGGCCGACGTAGGCGACCAGCTGCTTGAGCACCGCCGCGCCCTTGGCGTAGGTGATGCCGTCGAAGTTCAGCTTCGCGTCCTCCAGGTCACGGATGTCGGCCGTGATCGGGTGCGTGGACGGCAGCTGGTCGGCGCGGTAGGCCCAGGCCTTGCGGCTGTTGGCGAACGACACCCACGCCTGGTCGAAGCGGGTGGCCTCGACGAGCCCGAAGGAGCCCATGAAGTCCGCGAAGGACTCCTTCAGCCACAGGTCGTCCCACCACTTCATGGTGACCAGGTCGCCGAACCACATGTGCGCCATCTCGTGGAGGATCACGTTCGCGCGCCGCTCGTACGAGGCCTGCGTGACCTTGCCGCGGAAGATGTACTCCTCCCGGAAGGTCACCATCCCCGGGTTCTCCATGGCGCCCAGGTTGTACTCCGGCACGAAGGCCTGGTCGTACTTCCCGAAGGGGTAGGGGTAGTCGAAGATCTCGTGGAAGAGGTCGAAGCCCTGCTTGGTGACGAGGAAGACGTCGTCCGCGTCGAAGTGCTTCGCGAGCCCCTTGCGGCACATCGCGCCCAGCGGGATGGTCAGGTCCCCGCGGGTGTAGGTGTCCGTCACGTAGTGGTAGGGCCCGGCCACCACGCAGGTGATGTACGTGGAGATCGGCTCGGTCTCGGCGAACCGCCACACGGAGCCCTCGCGGGACTCCTCGGCGCCGTTGCTCCACACCTGCCAGCCCTCGGGCGCGGTCACCTGGAAGCGGTAGGGCGCCTTCAGGTCCGGCTGCTCGAAGTTCGCGTACACCCGGCGGGCGTCGGCCGGCTCGTACTGCGTGTAGAGGTAGACCTCGCCGTCCTCCGGGTCGACGAAGCGGTGCAGGCCCTCGCCCGTCCGGCTGTACGCGCAGTTCGCGTCCACCACCAGGACGTTCTCGGAGGCCAGGTCGTCCAGGGTGATCCGGGCCCCGTCGAAGACGGCGGCCACGTCCAGCGCCCGCCCGTTCAGGGTGACGGAGTTCACCGAAGGGGCGATCAGGTCCGCGAAGGCCGCACCGCCGGGGGCCGCGGCCCGGAAGCGGATCGTCGTCACCGAGCGGAAGGTCCGCGGGCCTTCGGCCGGCTCGGCCTCGTCCACCGCCGACCTGATGTCGAGGACGACCTCGTACCCGTCGACGGACAGCAGCTCGGCCCGCGCGCGGGCCTCCTCGCGGGACAGATTCTCTCCGGGCACCTGCACTCCTTCGTGCGCGATCGCGTTCTTGGTCGAATCCTCGCACGCGGGGAATGCGTGCGACGGCGTCCTGGTTGGCCACGGCAGGACATGCGCCGTGGATGCCTTTTTCCGCCGGAGACCGACACAGAGGAGAGACATGACCGAGACCCAGGTGCGCGAGAAGACCCCGGTCGACTTCTGGTTCGACCCGCTCTGCCCTTGGGCCTGGATGACGTCCCGTTGGATGCTGGAGGTCGAGAAGGTCCGCGACGTCGAGGTGCGCTGGCACGTGATGAGCCTCGCCGTCCTCAACGAGAACAAGCTCGACGAGCTGCCCGAGGTCTACCGCGAGCTGCTCGGCCCCAAGGGCTGGGCCCCGGTCCGCGTGGTGACGGCCGCGCAGCAGAAGCACGGCGACGAGGTCACCGGCAAGCTCTACACCGCGCTCGGCACCCGCATCCACAACGAGGACAAGGGCCCGACCCGCGAGGTCATAGCCGAGGCGCTGGCCGAGGTCGGCCTGCCGGCCGAGCTGCTCGCCTACGCCGACTCCGACGAGTACGACGAGGTGCTGCGCGCCTCGCACGACAACGGCATCGACCGCGTGGGCCAGGAGGTCGGCACCCCGGTGATCTCCGTTCCGGGCGCCGACGGCGAGGGCGACGTCGCCTTCTTCGGCCCGGTCGTCACCCCGACCCCGCGCGGCGAGGCCGCGGCCCGGCTGTGGGACGGCACCCTGCTCGTCGCCTCCACGCCCGGCTTCTACGAGATCAAGCGGACCCGCACCAAGGGCCCGTCCTTCGAGTAGCCCGTACGGTCGGAACACACAGAAGACCCCCGTGAGTCACGTCCTCACGGGGGTCTTCTGCTGGACACGCCCGCCGGTGAAGGTTGAGAAGACGATCACGAGGCGGACGGGCTCGGGGGTGCGATCAGCCCTTGGCGGGGATCAGCAGCGGGGTGTTCGCCTTGGCGTCGGCGTAGCGCTTGGAGACGTCCTGCCAGTTGACGACGTTCCACATCGCCTCGATGAAGTCCACCTTCTGGTTCTTGTACTGCAGGTAGAAGGCGTGCTCCCAGGCGTCGAAGACCAGGATCGGGGTGCTGGCCACGCCCACGTTGCCCTGGTGGTCGTAGACCTGCTCGACGACCAGGCGGCCGCTGACGGGCTCGTACGCGAGCACGCCCCAGCCGGAGCCCTGGGTGGCGGAGGACGCGAAGGTCAGCTGCTTCTTGAACTTCGCGAAGGAGCCGAAGGACTCGGTGATCGCGTCGGCCAGGTCGCCCAGGCCGTCGGCCGCGGTGGGCTCGCCGCCGCCCTCGCCGGTCTTCGGGCTGGCCATGTTGTGCCAGTAGATGCTGTGCAGGATGTGGCCGGAGAGGTGGAACGCGAGGTTCTTCTCGAGGCCGTTGAGCGCGCCCCAGTTCTCCTTGTCGCGCGCCTCCGCCAGCTGCTCCAGCGTGTTGTTGGCGCCCGTGACGTAGGCCGCGTGGTGCTTGTCGTGGTGCAGCTCGATGATCTGCGGGTTGATCACCGGCTCCAGCGCCGCGTAGTCGTACGGAAGCTCAGGAAGCGTGTAGATGGCCATGCGTGTTATCCGGTCCCCTCAGCGTGCCAATCGCTAATTGCAATTAATGCGCAACTGCACGCTAGCAGTATCTATTCCGCCTCACGAGTAAGGGTTACCTCTGTAAAACGCAGGTGGGCCCCGTGCGTTCGCACGGGGCCCACCTGCGATGGAGGGGCTGTCAGCGGGCGGCGGCCGCCCGGCGCTGCAGGACGTATCCGGTCACGGCGAGGGCGACGGTGAGCCCGCCCGTGAAGATCACCTGGACCCGCGTGTCCTCGCCCAGCACCATCAGCACCAGGACCCCGGCCACGCCGGCCAGCGCTACCCAGGTCAGGTACGGGAAGCCCCACATCCGCACGACGAGCTTCTCGGGCGCATCGCGCTCCAGCCGGCGGCGCAGCACGAACTGCGAGACGGCGATGAAGCCCCAGACCACGAGGATGACGCCGCCGACCATGTTCAGCAGCCAGGCGAACAGGGTGTCCGGGTACCAGTAGGACAGCAGCACGGTGACGAAGCCGAAGCCGGAGGAGGCGAGCACCGCCCGGCGCGGCACGCTGCCGGTGACCTTGCCCAGTGCCTTGGGGCCCTGGCCGCGGGAGACGAGGGAGTAGGCCATGCGCGAGGAGCCGTAGATGTTCGCGTTCATCGCGGACAGCAGGGCGATCAGGATGACCACGTTCATGATCTCGCCGGCCGCCGGGATGCCCAGGTGGTCCAGGGTGGCCGCGTAAGGGCCGTCCTCCGTGACCTTCGGGTCGTTCCACGGCAGCAGGGTGACGATGACGAGCATGGAGCCGACGTAGACGACGGCGATGCGCCACATGGTGGTTTTCACGGCCTTGGCCACGCCCCTGACCGGGTCCTCCGACTCGGCGGCGGCGATGGTGACCGTCTCCAGGCCGCCGTAGGCGACCACCGAGGCCAGCAGGCCGACGAGCAGGCCTTCCACGCCGCCCGGCAGGAAGCCGCCGTCGTGGAGCAGGTTGGCGGTGCCGGGGGCGCCGGTGCCGGGCAGCAGGCCGAGGACGGCCAGGACGCCCAGCCCCAGGAAGAGGCCGATGGCCCCGATCTTGAGGGCGGCGAACCAGAACTCGAACTCGCCGAAGTTCGAGACGGCGGCCAGGTTGGAGCCGCAGAACAGCGCCATGAAGACCAGCACCCACATCCAGGACGGGGTGCCCGGGAACCAGCCCGTCATGATGTGCGCCGCGCCGATGGCCTCGATGGCCACGCCCACGCACAGCAGCGTCCAGAACATCCAGCCGGCGGTGAACCCGGCCCACGGGCCGATCGCCCGCTCCGCGTGCACCGAGAAGGAGCCGGAGGCGGGGTTGGCGGCGGACATTTCGCCGAGCATCCGCATCACGAACATCACGAGCAGTCCGGACGCGGCGTAGGCGAGCACGATCGAGGGACCCGCCGCCGCGATGCCGGCCCCGGAGCCGACGAAGAGTCCCGCGCCGATGACACCGCCGAGGGCGATCATCGAGAGGTGGCGCTGCTTGAGTCCGTTGCCGAGCGGGGACCCGGAGTCGGTCTTCGGCGGTTCGGGGGGCGTCAGGGTGCTCTGACTCATGGGGATGTGCCTGTCCGGTGTGCGGGGGGACGTGATGAGGTGCCCCAGTCTCACCCCTGTCCGATCTTCGGATGGTTGGCGTCCGCTATCCGGACAGCCGGATGACCGGCCGTGATCATCCCCGTACGCTGCCGACAGGATGCGGGTGACGTGACGACAGGGGGAAGACCGGTGGCGGAACGAATGGGCCACGGCATACGGGAACTGGCCGCCACGGGCCGGGGGGTGCTCGTCACCGGGGCCTCACGGGGCATCGGGCGGGCCATCGCCGCCGCCTTCGCCGAACGGGGCGACCGGGTGGCGGTGCACTGCACGGCCCGGCGGGCGGACGCCGAGCGCACCCTCGCGGACCTGCCGGGCGAGGGCCACGTCCTCGTCGCCGGCGACCTCTGCGACCCGGCCCGCGTGGAAGCCCTCGCGGCCGAGACCGAGGAGGCGCTCGGCGGCATCGACGTCCTCGTGAACAACGCCGCCGTGATGCTCGCGCACCCGCTGCCCACCACCTCGTACGCCGACTGGCAGGAGGCCTGGCGGCGGACGGCCGCCGTGAACCTCTTCGGCCCGGCCAACCTCACCCACTGCGTCGCCCGCCGCATGATCGCCGGCCGTCGGGAGGGCCGCGTCGTCAACATCGGCTCGCGCGGGGCGTTCCGCGGCGAGCCCGACCACCCCGCCTACGGCGCCACCAAGGCCGCCCTGCACGCACTCGGCCAGTCCCTCGCCGTCTCCCTGGCCCCGCACGGCATCGCCGTGGCCTCCGTGGCGCCCGGCTTCGTGGCCACCGAGCGGGTCGCCGGGCGGCTCGACGGGGAGGAGGGCGATCGGATCCGGGCGCAGAGCCCCTTCGGACGGGTCGGCACCCCGCAGGAGGTCGCCGCAGCCGTACTGCACCTGGCCTCGCCCGCCGCGCGCTGGAGCTCGGGCACCGTGCTCGACGTCAACGGAGCCTCGTACCT
>NZ_SSBM01000005.1:0-371166 GCF_004795115.1 Streptomyces sp. A0592 | reverse complement strand
ACCCTAAAGAGACGGCCTAACGGCCGCGGAAGCGGGCGGCGTCGAAGTTCGCCGAACCCTGCGTCTGCCGCGCGTTCTCGCCCTGCTCCTGATCACCCGACCCGAACGCCTGCTCCATACCCGACTGGCCGCCCAGGATCGCCGCCAGCGAGGCGTTCAGCTCCTTCGCGATCCCGTCCGCACGCAGCTTGAACGAATCGAACGCCACCTTGCCCTGCCCCTGGAACTTGCCCTCCAACGGCTGCGCCGCCACCACCAGCTGCTTCACCAGCGACCCCAGGTCGGTGTTCGAATTACGCGACCCCGACATCAGGCTCGTCAGAACCTGCGTCCCCATGTCGAACTTCATCCCACACTCCCCCCGAAAGAACGTCAACCGATCACCAGTATGACCGCCCCCGACAACATACATCGCACCTGCAACGACCAATGAACCACTTGTGACTCATCCATGACATACCGCCAGACAGATGCGCAGGCCTTCGCATGACGCGTCGGCCGACGCCTCAAGAGATCATGAAACAGGCGTGTCCACGAGTGGCATCGCGCACGGCAGCCCCCTGGCGCAGGCAGGCATCCACGTGCAGTGGAGCGGCCCCTCGGGCCGAACTACCTTGGAGCGCCGTCGCACATGAGAACCCCGCAACACGTCTCCGACAGGCCCCGCCACGCGGTCAGGGACTGGGCGCGGAGCCGGTCGAGGCGAGGAAGGCGAGGAGGTTGTCGCCGTAGCGCTGCGGGGCAGTGAGGTGGGGGACGTGCCCCTCGCCGCGCAGGGTCCGCGCCTGCGCCCCGGGGATCACCCGTGCGAGCCGGTCGACGATCGCGCCGAACCACTGCGGGCTGTCGGTGCCCTTGCTCAGCATCGCCGGGCCGGTGTAGCCGGCCAGGCCGGCGAGGTCCACGGTGTTCCAGTCCGGGTCCCCCTGCTCGTCGGCGGCGGTGGGAGCGTTGGTGACGAACGTCCGCCGGGCCGGGTCGGGCATGCCGTCCCACGCTCCCGGCCCGAACACGACCTCCTCGACGAACCGGCGCGCGCCGGCCTCGGAGTCGCCCGCTCGCACCTCCGCCATGACGGCGTCGATGGGGGCCTGTGCCTGGCGCATCAGCCGGTCGAGCTCCGGATCGCCGGCCACGACGGCGGTCAGGGGCGGCTCGTGGACGGCGAGGCTGCGCAGCAGTTCGGGGCGGCGGGCTGCGAGGCCGAGCGCGACCGACCCGCCGAAGGAACTCGCGGCCACGTGGACCGGGGCACCGAGCATCTCGACGAGCGCGGCCAGGTCGTCCTCGTCCTGGGCCCGCGTGCCCTGGCCCGGCGGGCGCTCGCTGAGACTGTGACCGCGGCGGTCGTAGACGAGCACGCGGTGGGCGCGGGTGAGGTGCGGCAGGACGGCGTGCCAGCTGTGGTGGTCGGTCCAGGAGCCGTGGACGAGCACGAGCGGTTCACCTTCGCCCTTGATCTCGTAGAAGAGGTCGACGCCGTTCACACGAGTCCGAGCCATGCCTGGTCCCCCTGTCCGATGCCCTGCCGGCCTCCGCAGGGAGCTTTGATCATCTTGTCAGACGGGCTCGCTACGGGACCGGCGTCATCGGGGCGCGTTCAGAGGATCCGGCGGTCCTCGGCGGCGATCGGGACGTCGTTGATGCTGGCCTCGCGGCGACGCATCAGGCCGTCGTCGTCGAACTCCCACTGCTCGTTGCCGTGGCTGCGCCACCACTGGCCGGAGGCGTCGTGCCACTCGTACTCGAAACGGACGGAGATGCGGTTGCCGGTGTGGGCCCACAGCTCCTTGCGCAGTCGGTAGTCGAGCTCGCGCTCCCACTTGTCGGCGAGGAACGCGCGGATCTCGTCCCGGCCGACCAGGAAGCGGTCGCGGTTCCGCCAGACGGAGTCCTCGGTGTAGGCGAGGGCGACGCGCTCGGGGTCGCGGCTGTTCCAGGCGTCCTCGGCGGCCTGGACCTTGGCGCGGGCGGATTCCTCGGTGAAGGGGGGCAGGGGCGGACGGGACATGGCGCATCCTTCCGAATCGGAGCAGGATGGAGAACGATCGTTCTCCAGCTGCCGCCCACCCTAGGAGAACGACCGTTCTCGCCGCAAGGGAAATCGGGCTACGCTGCCCTCATGGACGACGAAGAGGCACGGACCCGGCTGCTGGACGCGGCGGAGGAGCTGTTCTACCGCCACGGCATCCAGGCGGTGGGCATGGACCGCATCCGCACCGCGTCCGGAGTACCCCTCAAGCGCCTCTACCGGCTCTACCCGGCCAAGGAGTCCCTGGTCACGGCATACCTGGAACGCCGCGACCGGCGCTGGACGGCCGGCCTGCGCGAGGCGGTGACGGGCGCGGCGGAGCCGGTCCCGGCGGTCTTCGACTGGCTGGCCCGGTGGTTCTCGGAGCCGGACTTCCGGGGCTGCGCGTTCCTCAACGCGTACGGGGAGCTCGGCGCGGCCGCGCCGGAGGTCGTACGCGCCCACAAGGCCGAGCTTCACGCCCTGCTGGCCGAACTGGTCCCGGCCGGAGCCCCGCCCGCGCTCGCGGACCAGCTGCTGATCCTGGTCGAGGGCGCGACGACGGTGGCGGCCCTGAGCCCCGGCCCGGAACCGGCCCTCAGGGCGCGCGAGGTCGCAGAGGCCCTCATGCGCCAGTGACGCAGGTCACTGCCGCGTGCCGCGGTGGGCCGTCACATCCGCCCGGTGGCATCCGTCAGAGCTGTGCAGCCGTCGACACGACAGGCAGACCAGCCAGACCGGCAGACCAGCCAGACCAGGAGACCGCCATGGACGCCCGACTGAACCTCTACGGAAACGCCGTCGCCACCAAGTTCGCGAGGTACATCAACTCCGCGGGCAAGGTCGTCTCGGACTCGACCCTCCCGCCCGCCACCCAGGAGCTCGTGAAGATCCGGGCCAGCCAGATCAACGGCTGCGGCTTCTGCACCGACATGCACACCAAGGACGCCGCACACGCCGGGGAGAGCGCGCAGCGCCTCCACCTGGTCGCGGCCTGGCGCGAGGCGAAGGTGTTCACCGATGCCGAGCGGGCGGCCCTGGAGCTGACCGAGCAGGGCACGCGCATCGCCGACGCGGCCGGTGGGGTCACGGACGAGGCGTGGGCGAACGCCGCCAAGCACCACGACGAGGACCAGCTGGCCGCGCTGGTGTCCCTCATCGCGCTGATCAACGCCTACAACCGGATGAACGTGATCATCCAGCAGCCGGCCGGCGACTACCAGCCGGGCCAGTTCGGCTGATCCCCCGGGGCGGCGCGGTACGCGTACCCGGACCCCGCCGGTCTGGGTACGCGTACTCAGGACAGGACCCCGGGCCCTGCGGACCATGGAGGCAGTCCACACCACCTGGGGAACCCGATGACCACTCGCACGCTCCTCCGCCTGACCTTCGCGAACCCCGCTTCGGCGATCTACCTGGGCCTCGTCGGTGTCGCCATTGCCGTCGCGACGGCCGTCACGCTGTTCGCCGAGGATCCCGGCTTCGTGTGGGTGCTGCCCGCACTGTGCGCGTTCCCGCTGTTCATGCTCGTGGCGCTGATCCACGGGGACGGCCAGCCGGCGACGTGGCTCTTCCTCGTCGAGCTCGTCCTGTGCGTGATGGTCCAGTCGCTCGTCCTCGGAACGATCGTGGAGGCCTCCCGCGGCCGCCTCCGGCAGCAGCCGCGGCCCGCCGGACCGCGGACCGGCTGACTCAGCCGGCGTCGGCGCCGCGCGGGAAGGTGATCTCCACCCGGCGGTTCTTCTTGCGGCCTTCCTCGGTGCTGTTGTCGGCGATCGGGTAGTCCTCGCTGTAGCCGCGGACGTCGAAGACGACGCTCGGGTTCGTCACGGTCTTGGCCAGCTCGCCGTGCACGGCATCGGCCCGCTGCTTGGACAGCTCCTTGCCGTGCTCGTAGCTGCCCTGGTCGTCGGTGAAGCCGAAGACCCGGATGCGGGTCGCCTTGGACTGGTTGATCTCGTTCCCGATGGCCTGGATCCGGGCGGCCGCCTGCGCGTTGAACACGGCGCTGTCCTCGGGGAACAGCACCTCGGACTGCAGCGCCATCATGACGGTCTCGTTCGTCTCCTGCCGCCGCTGCTCACCACCGAGGTCTTCGACGACCTCGGCGATGTCCAGCACCTTCACCGGTGCCAGGGTTCCGCCCTGCGGGATCTTCAGCCCGGGGGCGTTGGAGTCGATCGCCACGGGCGCGGAAGCCGAAGGCTCCGTACCGGGCGGCACGGACGGCTGCACCTCATCGGCATGGGCGGTGGTCGCCCCGATGATGGGTCCTCCGGCTATGACGAGTGCGGAAACTGCGGTGGCGGCGGCTACGCGATGGCGTGTGGTCATGGGTCACCCAGAGATTTTGACGGTGGCCGTGGCAAAGGTCGGGAGGCTGAATTCCACCTCACTGGTAGAGCTCGGCGGTGCTGGGAACTGAGCGAAGAACGGGATCACCTGACCGGCGTCGACACTGGAGACACCCGTCGTGCACAGGCACCTGGACTCTGTGTCCCGAAGCACGTAATACCGCTTCTTCCCCGCCTTGTCGACCAGCGTGGCACCAGCGACCGACTCTCCGGTCCCCTTGAGTTCGATGCCGCGCCAGGCGACGGTGTCCTTGTACGACTGACTGCCCGTGTTCTTGAGCTGCCCGGAGACTGTCAGGAAGCCACCCGGGTCCCGCCGCACCGAGTTGATCTCCAGCGTCATGCCGGCCTGCCCGTTCAGCGTGGCGATGACTTCGGTCGGCTCCGAGCTCTGGCTCGCGCCCGGTGCTGCGTCCTGCGACGCCGTTCCCTGGGACTGTGCCGTGCCGGACTTCCGCGGCTCGGCCGACTTGTCGTCGCCGCCACCACCGCACCCGGCCAACGTGACGACCATGACCGCCGCACCCGCAACGGCCATCCCCCCACGGACCCTCACCATGCGCCGAATGCTCATCTATGAACGCTTCCTTGTCTCTCGGTCCCTGTCAGGCGACGAGTCGCACGCTGAACAGCTTTCTGGTCAATGCCTTGAGCGAACCCGGCTTCAGCGGGTCGAGCTTGACCGTCTCTCCACCACAAGTGAGGGTCACAATCGCCGCGTTCGGCACAGGAGACGGTGAACCACCCGACGGCGTGGTGGATGTGGGGGTGGGCGTGGGGGTGGGGCTCGGATCGGCAATGGCTCCCAGCTGACACCTCGGCTCGATCAGAGCCGTGGCCTCCGCCGTCGCGGGCATGTCGCCGGTTCCGGGAACCACGGAATCCCCCACGGGTTCGTTCGTCTCCACCGTCACGGTGAACCGCGGCAGGGCAGCCCTGCACGTGGCCGTCGCATCGTTCTTCGCCGCGAACGCCTCCGCCGCCGCGCAAGCCTCGCCTGCCTCGAAGAAGTCCCCTTCGACGATCCTCCGCCAGACCCCCGCCTCCACCGACGGAAGGTCGAGCCCGACGAACACCGCGTCCCGGGCTTCACGCCCGGCTGCCAAAGCTGCGGCGTCCGCTGCCCCTTGGGCATCGCTGCGCCTGACCGATGCCTGACCCACCGCGAAGAAGGCGAGCGCGGCGAAGAGCAGCCCCGCCACAACCACCACGTAGACGGGAAAGACCTGCCCCCGGTCCCGCCCGTACATGCCGCGCACGGCCACTAGCCGGCTTTGATGTCGGTCACCGCCTGCTTGATCCGCTTGGTGATCTCCGAACCGATGCCGGAACCGACAATCGCCCCGACGATCACGATGACCACCAGGATGATGCCCAGGTACTCGAAGGCCGTCTGGCCGCGGTCCAGTCGGGCGTGGCGCTTGCGAAGCCTTGTCACGGCCGTGTCCGCCCACCCGTTCACCCTGATCCGCGCCTCCACGGCGGCCTTCAGCAGCGTGTTCTGTGACATGGGGGTTCCCTCCCGGGCCGGTACCGGTGTCGATCTGCGGACGGTACGGCGAGTCACCAGTCGTGACCAAGGGTCCCGGGACCCAATTACGGACCCACTGCGCACTCTGTCTACCCATGACCGGTCACTCCTGGACGGGCGGTTCCCAGCCAGCGGGCTATCGCCTCGCTGCGCGTGGCGCTCCGGAGCTTCGCGAAGATGCGGTTGATGTGGTTCTTGACCGTCTTCTCGCTGATGAAGCAGGCGGCTGCGATCTGCTGATTGCTCATCCCGGACGCGATCAGATCCATGATCTCCACCTCTCGGGAACTCAGCCCGAAGACAACAGAGTTGTGCATCCGCTCGGACGACTGTGCCACATCGCGTTGCGGATGCGAAGAGGCCCTGAGCTCCGCCAGCAGGGCGCTCGCCGCCGTCGGGGTGAAGTGGGGTCGGCCCAGGGGCGCGTCGTGCACGGCCCTGAGCAGCTCGTCGGCCGTGAACTCCCCGTGTACGAGGTAGCCGCCCGCGCCCAGCAGCAGGGCCTCGCGGACGATTTCGGCTTCCCTGCTGTACGTCAGCATCAGTACCGGAGCAAGCTGCACGAGGTGAGGCAGGGCCGAGATGCCGTCCACGCCCGGCATCCGGACGTCCAGCAGGACCACGTCCGGAGCGTGCCGACGCGTCAGGCTCAGCGCCTCGCGGCCGTCCGCGGCCTGGGCGGCCACCTCGATGTCCGCGGCCGCGCCCAGGATGGCCGCGAGGCCCGCCCGGATGACCGGGTTCCCGTCGGCGATGAGCACGCTCAGCCGTGCCATGGTTCAGCCACCCCCGAACAGCGCGCCGAAGTCGACGTTCGCGCCGTAGACGAACCCGCACACGAGGAGGATGAGCGTGCCCGGCAGCATGAACATCGTCACCGCGAACGTGGCCTTCGGCACGGCCCGCGCGGCCCGTCGGCGGGCGTTCTGGGCGTCCGTACGGCGCATGTCCTCGGCGATCGCGATCAGCGTGTCGACGATCGGGGAGCCCAGTTCCTCGCCCTGCTGCAGGGCGGTCACGAACTGCGCGACCTGTTCACTGTCGTTGCGCCGCCGTAGCTCGTCGAAGGCCTGCCGACGGCTGACGCCCATGTCCATCTGCTGGAGCGTGATGCGGATCTCGTCCGCCCACGGCCCTTCGTACTTGCCCGCCACCCGGTCCAGCGCCTGCCGGAAGCCCAGCCCCGCGCTCACCACCACGGCGAGGACGTCGAGGAAGTCCGGCAGCGTCCGCTCGATGTGGTCGCGCCGCACCCGGATGGCCGACCACAGGCCCGCCTCGATCCAGAACAGGCCGAAGGCCACCATCAGCAGGGCCAGCACCAATTGGCCGTTGACCAGCATGGAGAGCGCGCCCGCGGCGCCCAGCGCCCCGTACACCGCGCGCCGGGCCGCGTACCGGTCGATCGTCAGGCCGGCCGGGTTGCCCGCCATGTCGATCTGCCGTCGCTTGCGGGCCACCCGGGTCGCGCCCATCGCGCGCAGGACCAGCGGAGCCCAGCGGATGCCGATGCGGTCGACCAGCGATCCGACCGCCGTCGTACGGGTCGCTCCGACCTCCAGGGCCAGGGCGAGGTCGGTGGGGAGCTTCACGTCCGCCCGGTAGAGGCGGATGCCGTGGAAGGCGCCGAACACCGAGAGTCCCACGGCGAGTGCGAGGAGAAGTCCGGTCATCGTCGCGTCCGCCCCCTCACACGTCGATCTTCGACAGGCGGCGGATGAGGACGAAGCCCAGTGCGAACAGGCCGAGGGAGACGAGGACGGCGGTCTGCCCGAAGAACGCGCCCGTCATCCGGTCCAGCGCGCCCGGCATCATCATGTCGACGAGGAGCAGCGAGCCGAGCCCGATCGCCGGGACCAGGTAGGCCGTCACCGTGACCTGGGACAGCTGGGTGCGGATCTCGCGGCGGGTCTCCTTGCGCTGCTCCAGCGTCACCGTCAGGTTGCGCAGACTGTCCACGATCGCGCCGCCCGCCCGGGCCGACAGGACGAGGGTGGAGACGAGGACGACGAGTTCGCGCGACGGCAGGCGTTCGGTGAGTTCGCCCAAGGACTCCTCGATGGAGTGGCCCACGGCGAGGCGGTCGGCGACCCGTGCGAGTTCCTCGCCCGCCGGTGCCTCCAGTTCCTCCGCCGCGATGCCGATGGCGGTACGCAGGGCCAGCCCGGCCTGAGTGGCGTTGGCGAGGATGCGGGCCAGGTCGGGGAGCTGGTTGATGAAGCGCTCCGTACGCCGTGCCCGCTGCCAGCCCAGGAAGGCGTTGGCCGCCCAGATACCGATCAGGCCGGCCACCGGCCCGAAGAACGGCGCGAGGAGGGACGACGCGATGAGCCAGACGCCCGCGATGGAACCGAGCATGTAGACGAAGAACTCGCCGGGCGTGAGGTCCAGGCCGGTGGTCGCCAGCTTCTGCTCGATCCGGCGGCCGAACGTCGTCTTCCGCAGCCGGCGGTCGATCGTCCGGAAGCGGCGCACCCGGCCGAGCGGTTCGGGCAGGCCGCTCGCCGAGAGGCGTTCGACGAGGGCGGCGTGCTGGGCGCGCCCGGCCGCGTACGCCTGGAGGCCGACGACCGCGAGGACGCAGGCCAGCAGCGTGATGCCGAGGGTGAGGAGGATCAGTGGGTTCACAGGGCGGTCCGTGTGATGTGCGGGGTGGTGAGGGGGTCGTCGGGCAGTGCGACGCCGAAGGCCTGCGGGATGGGCTGGTTGGTCATGTAGAGGCGTTCGGCGATGCGGCGGGGCAGCGGGTAGTACTGGAAATAGCCCTGGACGCGGCCGTCCGGTCCCATGGGCTGGGCGGCGAACCGGCAGACCGTGGTGATCCGGAAGGGTTCGCGGCCGTGTGATTCGAGGATGGAGATCTCCGTGATGCGGCGCGAGCCGTCGCCGAAGCGCGTCAGCTGCACGATGACGTTGACGGCGCTGTTGATCTGGTCCTGGAGGGCTTCGAAGGGGATCTCGACCTCCGACATGGAGGCCAGGGTCTGCAGGCGGGTCAGGGCGTCGGAGGAGCTGTTGGCGTGGACGGTGGCCAGCGAACCGTCGTGGCCGGTGGACATGGCCTGCAGCATGTCGAGGGTCTCCCCGCCGCGGACCTCGCCGACGATGATGCGGTCGGGGCGCATGCGCAGGGAGTTGCGTACGAGGTCCCGGATGGTGATCTGGCCCTTGCCCTCCACGTTCGCCGGGCGTGATTCCAGGCGGATGACGTGGGCCTGCTGGAGCTGGAGTTCGGCGGAGTCCTCGATGGTGATGATGCGCTCGCCCTCCGGGATCAGACCGGAGAGGGCGTTGAGGAGGGTGGTCTTGCCGGTGCCGGTGGCCCCGGAGACGATCACGTTCATCTTCGACTGGACCAGACCCGAGAGCAGCAGGAGCATCTGCTCGTCGAGGGAGCCGAGGGCGATCATCTCGTGCAGGGTGAAGGCGCGCGGGAAGCGGCGGATGGTGAGGGTGGCGCCGGTCAGGGACAGCGGCGGGATGATGACGTTGACGCGCTCGCCGCTGGGCAGGCGCGCGTCGACCATCGGATTGGCCTCGTCGACGCGGCGGTTGACGGTCGAGACGATGCGCTCGATGGTCTGCATGAGCTGCTCGTGCGAGGCGAACCGGATGGGGAGCTGCTCGACGCGGCCGGCCCGCTCGACGAAGATCTGGTCGGGGCCGTTGACCATGATCTCGGAGATGGAGGCGTCTTCGAGGAGGGGTTCGAGCACGCCGAGCCCGAGGGCCTCGTCGACGACACGGCGGATGAGCTGCGCGCGCTCGACGGTGGAGAGGACGGGGCCCTCGCGGCTGATGATGTGCCCGAGTACGCGTTCCAGGCGCGCCCGGCGCTCGGCCGGTGCGAGCGCGGACATCTCGGCGAGGTCGATCTCCTCCAGCAGCTTGGCGCGGTAGGAGGAGACCAGCCGGCCGTCCTCGCGCGGGCTGTGGCGGTCGTCGGGGGTGCTGACCCGGGAACGCAGGCTCATGGTCCGGTCTCCTCGGGTTGGTCGTTGGGCATGACGGCTGTGGCCCGGGCCGGTTCGGGGTCCAGCCCGGGGATGATCGAGTTGATGGGGATGACGGCGACGGCGGTGATGGCGTCGCCGGTCCTGCTCACGCGGACGTCAGCGCCGATCCCCTCCCTGACGGCCGCCACCCCCGCCGCCTCTCCCCTGCCCCGGTGCTGGGCCTCCACACGCGCCGCCGTGCGGGCGGCCGTGTCCGCCTGCTCGTGGACGTACGCGACCCAGCCCAGCTGGATCGCGCACAGTGCGACGAACAGCAGGATCGGTATGAAGCCGATGTACTCCAGGGCCACTTGGCCCCGGTCGGAGCGGATGCGCCGCCTCATGTCACTCGGCCTCCTTCTCCAGCGCGGCGCCGCCGGTGCCGTCGATCCCGCCGAAGTTGAGCGCGGGGTGGAGGACCGGAACGGAGAGGCGCACCTCGGCCCGGAAGATGTCCCCGGACACCTCGCACGCCACCTCGAGGCTCCACGCCTCCCCGATGTGCTCCCTCGCCGCCGCGTCGCAGGCCGCGGGCCCGTGCACCGCCCCCGCCCGGGCCGCCTCGTCCGCCGCGTTGCCCGCCAGGGAGAAGGCGTAGCCGATCAGTACGCACTCCCACACCGCCGCCACCAGGAGCAGGATCAGCGGCACCGTGCCGACGAACTCGATCGCCACCTGGCCCCGGTCGCCCCGGTCGCCGCGGGTCCTTCTCCGGGCGGGGTTCCGCATCCGTCAGCCCTCCCGGCCGCGGCGCAGGCGGGAGACCGTGCCCGCGGCGCGCAGGGTCAGGGCTCCGCCCGGCGGGGCGGGGGGCGCCGGGGTGTCCGGGGCTCCCAGGAGGCCGAGTTCGCCGGCCAGGGTCCACAGGGCCTGCTTGACCGTCGAGCGGTTGTCGAGGTCCTGGACGCGGCCGGCGTCCACCACGGCCTGGAGTTCCTTGAAGGCGGCCGGGACGGGGGTGCGGGTGGCGCGGGTCTTGGTGATCTTCTCGATCAGGGCGGGCTGGATCTCGGTGTGCTTGCTCCAGCGGTTGACGACCATCGCGGTGTCCTCGGCCTTGCGCACCTGGAGCCGCTCCCACAGCCGGACCATGCGCTTGGCGGCCCGTACCGCGATCACGTCGGGCGTGGTGACCAGGACCGCGACGTCCGCCATCTCCACCGCGGCGGCGTTGGCTCCGGTCACCTGGGTCCCGCAGTCGACGACGACGAGCTCGTAGCGGCTGCGCAGGGCGCCGACGATGTGGCGGGCGGCCCGGTCGTCGACCTCCTCGCCGCGTTCGCCGTCGGCCGGGGCCAGCAGCAGTGCGAGGCCCGTGCGGTCCTCGTAGACGGCGTCCTGGAGGACCCGCGGCGAGATGTCCTGGATGCCGGCGAGGTCGGCGATGGAGCGGCGGAACTGCACGTCGAGGTACGAGCCGACGTCGCCGGCCTGGAGGTCCATGTCGACCAGTGCGGTGCGCCGGCCCGAGGCGGCGGCGGCCAGGGCGAACTGGACTGCGGTGAAGGTGGTGCCCACGCCGCCCTTGGCCCCGGTGACCGTGACGACCCGCCCGCCCGGCCCGGTGAGGGCGTCGGCCTCGGCGGCGCCCCGGCCCAGGTGGCGGCGGACGCCCACGGACCACTGGGCGGCGGCCTGGACGCGGGCGGCGAGCTCGTCGTAGGACAGCGGCAGGCCGACGAGGCCGCGGGCGCCGGAGTCCATGGCGGCGGAGAAGAGCGCCGGTCCGGCGTCCGAGGAGACCAGGACGACCCCCACCGCCGGGAAGCGGAGGGCGACTTCCCGGATGAGCTCCAGTGCGGGCACCGGCCCGATCCGCTCGTGGACGAGGACCACCTCGGGGAGCTCGTCGAGGGAGTCCACGGCGAGCCGGGCGAGGGTGTCGAGCAGGGTGGTCGAGTCGGGGACGGGCGGGGAGGGCTCCGCCGACGGGAGCTGGCTCAGCAGGGTGGAGAAGATGCGGGCGGCGTCCGGGTCGCCGACCGCGGGGAGGATTCGCGTGGTCATCCGGGCCTCACCTGTCCCCGTCGAGGGTGTACGTACGGTCGCCGGCGGCGGGCGCGGAGTCGGTGCCGGGGGCGACCAGGGCCAGGCGCACGTGCTCCGCGAAGGACTCGGCGTACGCGACCCGCTGGGTGTCCTTGGTACTGAGGGCGAAGGTGATGGGGACGGCCTCGGAGGGGCCCTTGCGGTCGCTGTCCTTCTCCAGGGCGGTGAGCTTGCCGACGTTCAGGACGCGGGCGTTGGCGACGATGATGACCGAACGGGAGGGTTCGGTGTCCTTGGCGCCCTTGAAGGTGGCGATGATGTTGACCTTGGCGCCCGAGGTGATCTTGCCGGCCACACCCGTCGCCGCGTCGATCATGATGGCGATCTCCTGCTCACCGGGCTGGAGCTGCGGCCGGTCGACGAACATGTCCGTCTGGAGCAGGGAACCCTTCTTGAGGGTGGTGAGGGCGATCTTGTCCCGGACCGCGCCGAGGTCGGTGACGGCCGTGTCGGACAGCCACCGCTCGGGGATCCTGATCTCCTCGAACTGGTCGGCCCCCAGGGGGCTGTACGGGGCTATGTCGGCCTTGGCGCGGTAGGCGACGGCCTCGGACCCGACCTTGGAATTGACGTCGCCGATCACCACGAGGACTCCGGCGAAGGCCCCCAGGGCGCACAGGACCGACAGGAGCAGCAGAATGACGCCGCGGCGCTGGCGTGAGTTCATAGGCCGTACTACCTCGCCGTTCTTTCTTCATTCGTACGTTCGGTCGTCGGTCAGGGTCTGGAGCGGCCGGTGCTCGCCGGCGTCGCCGCGGACGGCGGTGGGGCGGTGAGCGGTGCGGCGCAGAAGCCGCACCGGTCGCCGATGAGTTCGAGGCCGCACCAGCGGCACCGCTCGCGGCGGACCGAGGCGACGAGTTGGTAGAGCACGGACAGGTCGGGGATTCCGGCGGCGAACTCGACGAGCTTGGGGGTGCCCCACCAGGCGGGTGAGGCGGCCGGCAGCGGGTTCTCCATGACGCCCTGCACCTGCCAGGCGGGGGCGAGTTCGGCGGCGACCCAGTCGGAGGCGAGCTGGCCCCGCGCGAAGGTGAGGTGCGTGGCGAAGTCGGGGCCGCCAGGCAGGGCGTCCGCCGCCGCGCCGCCCGGCCCGGGGCGTGAGCCGTGGGGGGCGCCGTGCGAACCGCCGCGCCCGCTCCGACCGCCCCCGGAGGCGCCCAGCTTGGCCAGGTGCGGCGCGGGGTGGGCGAGTACGGCGAAGTGGGCACTCGGCGACCAAGACCGGGCGTGCGCCCCGAGCCCGACGGGCACGCGGACCCGGTCGAGCTTGGCGACCGAGCCGAGCAGGGCGCCCGCGTAGATGTAGTGGGACAGCAGCCGGGCCGCGGAGGCGATGATTCCGGGGCTGAAGTCGCAGACGCTGAGCTGGCGCAGCTGACGGGCCAGCAGGGCCGTTCCCAGCGGCGGAAGATCGATGTCGAGCAGCGCGATCCGGTCGGTTTCCAGGATGGCCCGGACGGTGTGCAGCCGCTGGACGGTGGAGCGCGGGAGCCAGGGCGGTACGAGGGCCACGAGGTGGCCGTGCCGCTCCAGCAGGGCGCTGGTCCCGGCGAGCGCCGACTCCAGGTCGTGCTGTCCGGGCGGGTGCAGCAGGGCGGCCCCCGGCGTGTGCCGGTCAGGGGCCGGAAGCACCAGATCGTCGCTGGTGACTGCGATGGCGGTCGGCACGCGAATTCCCCCGTTCCCCCACGTTCTCCCCGTACGCCCGGACGTTCACGCGCTCGACGGGGACGCGTCGCTGCCGCGTCGCGGGTGCGCACTTCGGCGCGACCGCGGACGGCTCTCGCCCATCCCCCCTTGTCCCAGCACCATAACCGCGTCACCCCTGGCAGGTCAGGGGCTTGGTGATTCCCGTGCGTAAGGTACCGGTCACAGGTGACGGAAAACCCGGACAACAGGGATCGCGCATTCAGCCATTTCAAGCCACTTTGGGAAGACTCTTGACACGGGGATTGGTCTGGACCAACTTGGCAGCGCACGCCGTGAGTCGGCCCCACCCCCACACGGCCCGGCTCTCCCCTCCCCACCACACCTCCCCCCACGGAGCCCACGTGAACCGCATACGCTCCCTCTCCCTGCCGCTCGCCGTCACCGTCGCCGCAGGGGCGCTGACGGCCCTCGCCGCCGGCGCCGCACAGGCCGCGGACATCAACGTCGCCCGCAACGGCGGCTTCGAGTCGGGCCTCGCCGACTGGTCCTGTTCCGGCGGGAGCGGCGCCGCCGTCTCCTCGCCCGTCTACGCCGGAGCCGGCGCCCTGAAGGCCACCCCGGCCGGTTCCGACAACGCCCGCTGCAGCCAGACCGTCACGGTCAAGCCGAACTCGACGTACACGCTGAGCACGCAGGTGCAGGGCAGCTACGTCTACCTCGGCGCGACGGGGACGGGCACCCAGGACGTCTCGACCTGGACCCCCGGCTCGGGCGGCGGCTGGCAGAAGCTGTCCACCACCTTCACCACCGGCCCCTCCACCACCCAGGTCACCGTCTACACGCACGGCTGGTACGGCCAGCCGGCCTACACCGTGGACGACTTCAGCGTCTTCGGCCCGGACGGCGGCGGGGGCACCGACCCCGGCCCGGGCATCCCCGGCGCCCCGGCCGGTACCGCCGTTTCCGGCCAGAGCGCGAACGGACTCACCCTTTCGTGGAACGCCGTCAGCGGCGCGAGCGGCTACCACGTCTACCAGGACGGCGCCCGCGTCCAGACCGTGTCCGGGACCTCCACCCCGGTCACCGGCCTCGCGCCCGCCACCTCGTACGCCTTCCAGGTGAGCGCGTACAGCACGGCGGGCGAGGGGCCGAAGTCCGCACCCGTCACCGGGACCACGACCGGCGGCGGGAACCCGGGCAACCCGGCCGTCCCCAAGCACGCCCTGACCGGCTACTGGCAGAACTTCAACAACGGCGCGACCGTGCAGAAGATCTCCGACGTCTCCGCGCAGTACGACATCATCGCGGTCTCCTTCGCCGACGCCACCACCACGCCCGGCGCCATCGCCTTCAACCTCGACTCGGCCGGGCTCGGCGGCTACACGGTCGACCGGTTCAAGGCCGACATCGCCGCGAAGAAGGCGGCCGGGAAGTCGGTCATCCTCTCCGTCGGCGGCGAGAAGGGGACCATCACGGTCAACGACTCGGCCTCTGCGACCAACCTGGCGAACTCGGCCTACGCCCTGATGCAGGAGTACGGCTTCACCGGCATCGACATCGACCTGGAGAACGGCCTCAACCCCACCTACATGACGCAGGCGCTGCGCGCCCTGTCCGCGAAGGCGGGCCCCTCGCTCGTCATCACCATGGCCCCGCAGACGATCGACATGCAGTCCACGCAGGGCGGCTACTTCAAGACGGCGCTGAACATCAAGGACATCCTCACCGTCGTCAACATGCAGTACTACAACAGCGGCTCGATGAACGGCTGCGACGGCAAGGTCTACTCCCAGGGCTCGGTGGACTTCCTCACCGCGCTGGCCTGCATCCAGCTGGAGGGCGGCCTCGACGCCTCCCAGGTGGGCATCGGCGTCCCGGCCTCCCCCAGCGGCGCGGGCAGCGGCTACGTCTCCCCGACCGTCGTCAACAACGCCCTGGACTGCCTGACCCGGGGCACGAACTGCGGGTCCTTCAAGCCGTCGAAGACCTACCCGGGGCTGCGCGGCGCGATGACCTGGTCGACCAACTGGGACGCCAAGGCGGGTAGTGCTTGGTCGAACTCGGTGGGTCCCAAGGTCCACGGGCTCCCGTAGGCGGTACGTGTGGGGGTGGCCGGATCGGTTCGGCCGGCACCTGAGGTCCTTGACCGGGACATGCCACGAGAGGACGCTGAGCGCGTCCGCACGGCTACCCCCACACTCCCCACCCAGGAGAACGCATGCGGCTCCATACCCGCCGGAGGGCCGGCCTGACGGCGGCCCTGCTGGCGATCGCGCTCGGCGCACCCGTCTACGGCATGAGTGCGACAGCGGCGCCACCGCCCAGCCCGTCGACCGCCACCCAGGACGAGGCCATCGTCCAGTACCGGATCCACGGCCCCTCCACCGTCGCCGACCGCACCGCCCTGCTCGGTACGGGCGTCTCCATCGACGAGGTGGACGACCACACCGTCGTGGTCAGCGCCGACACCATGCAGGCCAAGAAGCTGAAGGCGCTCGGCTACAAGCTGACCGCCCTGCCCGGGCCCCCGGACCGCTCGCTGCCCGGCATCGCGGCGAGCCCGATGGACTTCCCCTCGGCGGACTCCAAGTACCACAACTACGCCGAGGCGACAGCCGAGATCAACCAGCTCGTCGCGCAGTACCCGACGATCGCCTCCAAGCGGGTCATCGGCAAGTCGTACCAGGGCCGCGACCTCCTCGCCATCAAGATCAGCGACAACGTCGCCACGGACGAGTCCGAGCCCGAGGTGCTCTTCACCGCACACCAGCACGCCCGCGAGCACCTGACCGTCGAGATGGCGCTCTACCTGCTCAAGGAATTCACCTCCAAGTACGGCACCGACTCCCGGGTCACGGGCGCCGTCAACGGCCGCGAGATCTGGATCGTCCCGGACCTCAACCCCGACGGCGGCGAGTACGACATCGCCACCGGCTCCTACCGCTCCTGGCGCAAGAACCGGCAGCCGAACTCCGGGTCCTCCTACGTCGGCACCGACGAGAACCGGAACTGGAACTACAAGTGGGGCTGCTGCGGCGGCTCCAGCAGCAGCAAGAGCTCCGAGACCTACCGGGGCGCGGCCGCCGAGTCGGCACCCGAGGTGAAGGTCGTCTCGGACTTCGTGCGCAGCCGGGTGGTCGGCGGCAAGCAGCAGATCAAGGCCGCGATCGACTTCCACACCTACAGCGAGCTCGTGCTGTGGCCCTTCGGCTACACCTACAACGACACCGCCCCGGGCCTGACCGCCGACGACCTCGCCGTCTACAAGAAGATCGGCACGAGCATGGCCGGCAGCAACGGCTACACGCCGGAGCAGTCGAGCGACCTGTACATCACGGACGGCACGATCGACGACTGGCTGTGGGGCAACCAGAAGATCTTCTCCTACACCTTCGAGATGTACCCGGAGAGCGGCGGCGGCGGTTTCTACCCGCCGGACGAGGTGATCGACCGCGAGACCGCCCGCAACAAGGACGCGGTGCTCCAGCTGCTGGAGAACGCGGACTGCATGTACCGCTCGATCGGCAAGGAAGCCCAGTACTGCTCGTAGCCGTCACCTGAACCGGGGGACGCCCCGCCGCCAGGGGGGCGTCCCCCTCCCTTGCGCGGCGGGGCGTCCGCCTGCCCGCGGGAAGCCTGCGCCGCCCGCGGCGGACGTCAGCCCAGGACGGCGAGTGCGTCGATCTCGACGAGCAGCCCGTCCGGCAGGCCCACGTAGACGGTGGTGCGGGCGGCCGGGGCCTCCTTCAGGCCCTGCTCCTCGAAGTAGGCGTTGTAGATGCCGTTCATCTCCGCGAAGTGCGCCGTGTCCGTGAGGTAGACGCGGATCATCATCACGTCGTCCCAGCCCGCGCCGCCGGCCTCCAGGACGGAGCGGACGTTCTCCAGCGTCTGGAGGGTCTGCTCGCGCAGCGTCGGACCCGCGGGGGTCGGCGGCCGGCCGTCGACGTGCGGGAGGAAGCCGACCTGGCCGGCGACCTGCAGGATGTTCCCCTTGCGCACGCCGTGCGAGAACTTCGCGGGCGGCACCGTGTGGGTGGCGGGAGTGATGGCGCTCTTCTCGGTCACGCTGTCTCCTGTACTCCTGAATAGTCCTGGCTGATGGCACCGGCGGTGCGCAGTACCTGCGGCAGCAGTTCGAGCAGCCCCTCCGCCGGGACGACCACCCCGGGCGCGGAGACGGACAGCGCGGCGACGACCCACCCGTCGGGACCGCGCACGGGCGCGCCCAGGCAGTTGATCGACTCCTCGTGGCCGCCGAGGTCGGTCGCCCAGCCCTGTTCCCGTACGAGGTCCAGTTCGCGCAGGAAGGCCTCGGCGTCCGGGGTGGAGCGGGCGGTGTAGCGGGGGTAGTCGATGCGGTGGGCGAGGGCCCGTCGTTCGGCCTCGGGGAGGTCGGCGAGGAGCAGCTTGGCGACGGCGGCGACGGTGAGGGGCACGGGCCGGCCGATACGGGAGTACATGCGCACCGGGTAGCGGCTGTCGACCTTGTCGACGTACACGACCTCGTCGTCCTGGTGCAGGGCGAGGTGAACGGTGTGCCCGGTGGCCTGGTTCAGCTCGGCCAGGTGGGGGCGGGCGACCTCGCGGACGTCGAGGTTCTCGATGGCCTCGGCGGCGAGCGCGAAGAGGCGCGCGCCGAGGCGGTAGCGGCCGTCGGGGCAGCGGTAGACGAAGCCGCCCTCGTTCAGGGTGCGCAGCAGCCGCAGCGCGGTGCTCTTGTGCACGCCGAGCTCGTCGGCCACGTCGCCGAGTCCGGCGGGCCCCCGCGCGAGCAGCGGCAGGATGCCGAGCGCTCTTTCGACCGACTGGCTCATCGCTTGCCCTTTCCCACGGTCACCGCGTCACCGGCGCCGGCCCACGGGCGCACCGGGCAGCGTTGACCCGCCGTCACCCGGGATGTTAGACAGCATGCAGCGGTACACGCAACGACCGTTGCAGCCAACGCAACACACCCGGGAGGCATCCGCATGGCCAGCGCCAGCGACCCCGTCAAGGACCTCGCCGACGAGCCGGTGGACCACCGGTTCAAGGGACTCCCCCCGGACGCCCAGGCGGACGGCCTGACCGTCGGGCAGCTCGCGGCCCAGCGCCGGGACCTGCACGCCGGCGGGTTCACCACGCCCGTCCTGACCCTCGACGCGGACGCGCTGGAGCACAACCTCGCCGCCCTCGGAACCTACGCCGCCCGGCACGACCTCGCCTTCGCGCCGCACGGCAAGACCTGCATGTCCCCTCAGCTCTTCCGCCGCCAGCTGGACCACGGCGCGTGGGGGATCACCGCCGCCGTCCCGCACCAGGCCCGCGTCTACCGCGCCTTCGGCATCCAGCGGATCTTCCTCGCCAACGAGCTCGTCGATCCGGCCGCGCTGCGCTGGGTGGCCGGTGAGCTCGCCGCCGACCCCGGCTTCCGCTTCGTCTGCTACGTCGACTCCGTGCGCGGCGTCCAGCTCATGGACCGGGCCCTGCAGGGCGCCCCCGCCCGCGTCGACGTCGTCGTCGAGCTCGGCGCGGGCGAGGGCGCCCGTACCGGTGCCCGCACCGACGAGGACTGCCGCGCCGTCGCCGACGCGGTCGCCGCGACCGGCACCCTGCGCCTGGTCGGCATGGGCGGCTACGAGGCCGAGGTCCCCGAGGCCGACCCGGCGCGCGTCCACGCGTACCTGCGCCGGCTGACCGCCCTCGCCGTCGAGTTCGACGAGGCGGGCCGGTTCGCGGCCGACCTCGAGGAGATCGTCGTCAGCGCCGGCGGCTCCGCCTGGTTCGATGCCGTCGCCGACGTCTTCGCCGAGCTCCCGGAGCTCTCCCGGCCCGTCCTGAAGCTGCTCCGCTCGGGCGCGTACGTCTCCCACGACCACGGCTGGTACACCCGCCTGACCCCCTTCAACCGCCACCCCGAGGAGGGCGGCCTGCGCCCGGCGTTCCGCCTGTGGACCCAGGTCGTCTCCCGCCCCTCCCCCACCCAGGCCTTCGTCAACGCGGGCAAGCGCGACATCGCCTACGACCTGGGCCTGCCCGAGGCCGAACTGGTCCGCGACCCGCTCACCGGCGAGGAGCGGCCCGCCACCGGCATCCGCGTGGTCAAGCTGTCCGACCAGCACGCCTGGCTGGAGACCGGATCGGCCGACGATGTCCAGGTCGGCGACTGGGTGGCCCTCGGCATGTCCCACCCCTGCACGATCTTCGAGAAGTGGCCGCTGATCCCCGTCGTGGAGGCCGACGGCACCGTCACCGACTACGTCCGCACCTTCTTCTAGGCACCGGCCGGTGGACCTGGTCATCCGGGGCGCCCGCGTCGTCGACGGCACGGGCGGCCCCCCGTACACCGCCGACGTCGGCATCCACGAGGGCCGGATCGCCGCCGTCGGCAGGCTCTCCGGCGGCCGCGGGACCGTCGACGCGCACGGTCTCGCGCTCGCCCCCGGCTTCGTGGACATGCACGCCCACAGCGACCTCGCCCTGCTCCGCGACCCGGACCACAGCGCGAAGGCCGCCCAGGGCGTCACCCTCGAAGTCCTCGGCCAGGACGGCCTGTCCTACGCGCCCGTCGACGACCGGACCCTCGCCGGGGTGCGGGCCGCGATCGCCGGCTGGAACGGCCCGGGCGACGACGTCGACTTCGACTGGCGCACGGTCGGCGAGTACCTCGACCGGCTGGACCGGGGCTTCGGCGGCGAGGGCGTCGCCGTCAACGCCGCCTACCTCGTCCCCCAGGGAACCGTCCGCGCCCACGTCATCGGCTGGGACGACCGCCCGGCGACCGCCGCCGAACTGGACCGGATGCGCGCCCTCGTCGCCGACGGCCTCGCCCAGGGCGCCGTCGGCATGTCCTCCGGGCTCACCTACACCCCCGGCATGTACGCCTCCGGGGCAGAACTGACCGAACTGTGCCGGGTGGTGGCCCGGTACGGCGGCTACTACTGCCCCCACCACCGCAGCTACGGCCGGGGCGCCCTCGCCTCCTACGCCGAGATGGTCGACCTGACCCGGGAGGCGGGCTGCGCCCTCCACCTCGCGCACGCCACCATGAACTTCGGCGAGAACGAGGGCCGGGCGGGCGAACTGCTCGCCCTCCTCGACGCGGCCCTGGACGCGGGCGCCGACATCACCCTGGACAGCTACCCGTACACCCCCGGCTGCACCACCCTCGTGGCGCTGCTGCCCAGCTGGGCGAACGAGGGCGGCCCGGAGGCGGTCCTCGCCCGGCTGCGCGACGACGCCTCGGCGGAGCGGATCCGCCGCACCCTGGAGCACGAGGGCGCCGACGGCTGCCACGGCGTCCCCGTCGACTGGTCGACGATCGAGATCTCGGGCGTCGCCGATCCCGCGTACGCCGCCCACGTCGGCACCCGCGTGGACGGCTGGGACACCGCCCGCCGGCTCCTGCTCGGCGACCGGCTCGCACCGACGGTCCTCCAGCACGTCGGCCACGAGGAGAACGTCCGGGCGATCATGCGCCACCGCGCCCACACCGGCGGCTCTGACGGCATCCTCCAGGGAGCGAAGCCGCACCCGCGGGCCTACGGCACCTTCCCGCACTACCTCGGCCACTACGTCCGCGAACTCGGCCTGCTCTCCCTGGAGGAGTGCGTCGCACACCTGTCCGGGCGGCCCGCGGCGCGGCTGCGCCTGCCCGACCGGGGACTGGTCCGCGTGGGACACCGCGCCGACCTCGTCCTCTTCGACCCCGACACGGTCGCGGCCGGCTCCACGTACGAGCGGCCCCGCGCGCTGCCCACGGGCATTCCGCACGTCCTGATCGGCGGACGGTTCGTCATCCGCGACGGGCACCGGACCCAGGTGCTGGCCGGCCGGTCGGTGCGCAGAACCGGCCACGTTCGCGGGTAGATCCGCCGCCTACGATGGGCGCCATGGTCGCCTTCGCCCTCGCCGCCCTGCTCTTCCTCGCATTCTGCATAAGCGTCAGACAGGACCGGCGCCGCTTCAGCAACGCCGTGCTCCTGGGGCTGACCTTCCTGACCGCCTTCTCCGCCCTCTTCCTCCAGGTGGCCAAACTCCCCTTCTGGGCGGCCGTGACGGTCGTCGTCCTCACCTTCGCCGCACCGGCGTTCGGCGTCCTGGCCCTGGGCGTCCTCCTCGTGCGCAACGGCATGACGATGGTCCGCAAGGAGGGCTTCCGCCCGGCCAACCTGCTGTCGCTGCTGGCCGGCCTCGCGATCTTCGCGCTGATCGGGCTGCTGGTCCTCGTCGGCGTCGTCGGCTCCCCCGTACTGGGCGGCATCGCCGGGACCCTCACCGTCGTCGCCGGCTACGTCTCCTTCGTCTTCTTCTGCTTCCTCGGCTACGCCTACCTCTACGGGCGGATCAAGGTGCGCGGCGACGTCGACCACGTGGTCATGCTGGGCTCGGGCCTCATCGGCGGGGACCGCGTACCGCCGCTGCTGGCCTCGCGGCTGCGCAAGGGGCAGCAGATCTACGAGGTCCAGCTGGCCCGCGGCGGCCGGCCGCCGGTGCTGCTCGTCTCGGGCGGCAAGGGCTCGGACGAGAAGGTCGCGGAGGCCCGGGCGATGGCGGACTGGCTGATCGCGGAGGGTGTGCCGGCGGAGCACATCGTGCTGGAGGACCGCTCCACCACGACCGAGGAGAACATGATCTTCAGCCGGCAGATCATGGAGGCCCACGATCGCGGCTACCGGTGCGTGGTGGTCACCAACAACTTCCACGCCTTCCGGGCCGCGATGCTGGCGCGCAAGACCGGCGTGAACGGGCAGGTCCTGGGCTCTCCCACCGCGAAGTACTACTGGCCGAGCGCCACCATCCGCGAGTTCGTCGCCATCTTCTGGGAGCACCGGATGGTCAACCTGTCGATCTGCGGCCTGCTGGCCGTCTTCGGTGCGCTCGGCACGCTGGCCGCGGTCCTCGTCTGACCGGCGGCCGCCCCGCGCGAACGGGGAAGGTGCCGTGACTCCCCCCTTGGCAGTCACGGCACCGGTCACGTCAAGGATCAGACCCGCTGCCAGAGCGCCGGGACGTTCGGCGGCTCCCAGCCCGTCTGGGCCTGGTGCCCCTGGATGCAGCGGTAGGTCGAGCCGCCGTGGGTGACGGTGGCGCCGGCCGCGTAGACGGTGCCGGCCTTCCAGGTGCCGCCCGGCTCCGGCTCGGGGCCGGGCCCGGGGCCGGGGTCGCTTCCGCTGACCTTGAGGGTCAGCCCGTACGCCGACAGGATCGGGTTCAGCGGCTGGAAGAAGGTGGTCCCGCCGCTGGAGCAGTTGCCGGAGCCGCCCGAGGTCACGCCCTGTGCCTGGCTCCCGGAGATGTAGGAGCCGCCGGAGTCGCCCGGCTCGGCGCAGACCGTCGTACGGGTCACGCCGGAGATGGTGCCCTCGGGGTAGGTGACGCTGGTGTTGTGCTGCTGGATCGTGCCGCAGTGCCATCCGGTGGTCGAGCCGGACCGGCACACCGACGCCCCGACCGGCTGCAGCACCGAGCCGGCGACCTGCACGTTCGCGCCGCCGCTGCCCTTCACGTACGGGGTCGAGGACCAGTTGGCGTTGGCGGCGACCCAGGCCATGTCGTTGCCCGGGAAGACCGAGGCCTGGAAGGAGCCCTGGGCGACCTGGTTGAACCCGGTGGTGGTGGTCCCGGCGCGCCCGCAGTGCCCGGCGGTGGCGAAGCCGTTCACGGCCCCCTTGGTCACGGGGAAGCCGACGGAGCAGCGGCCGCTGCCGTTCATGTAGTAGGCGTCACCGCCGCGCAGGTCGTGGAGCGGCCGCGGGGCCTCGGCCGTACCCACGACCGTGACCAGGGCCGCGTCGGTACCGGTGGCAGCCAGCAGCCGGGCGGCGGCCCCCGCCTCGGCCTCCTCGACGACCAGGGTGTTGGAGCGCGGGTCGACGTAGCGGACGGGGGTCGCGGGGCCCGCGGCCCGGTCCAGGGCGGCCTTGGCGCCGTCGAGGTCGGCGAGGGTACGGGTGACGAGCCTCGCCCGGGCCCCGGTGGCCCGTATCGCGGCGGTGTCGGCGGCCCGGGTGGTCGCCACGGTGAGTACGGCGGAGTCGGCCCCGTCCACCCAGGCCCCGGCGAAGGCGGCGCCGAGCCGGTCCCGGAGGCGGGCGGCGGTGGCCCCGGCCTCGGCTTCGTGTGCGAGACGGGCCTTGGCCTGCGTGGGGGTCAGGCCGAGGTCGCGCTGCATGGCGGCGAGCAGCTCGGGGGCCGCGTCGGCGGTGCGCAGGGTGGCGGCTGCCGAGGGCACTGCGGGGGCGGGGTCGGCGGTGGCGCCGCCCGTCCCGGCCAGCAGCAGCCCGGCGGCGGCCAGGGCGGTACACGCCGCGCGGGCGTGTCGCTTGAGCATGGGGGATCTCCTCGGTTTCCGGTGGGGGTCTGCGGAAACCGTAGAAATCCGAACCTGCCCGCGGGAGCTGCCGGTTGGCCCCTCCCCCGGTGTTATGCCCGGGGCCCCGCGGCGCCGACGTGCGTTCATGGGGCGGCGGCCGGAGTATGGGGCCAGGGGAATACGTAGGAGGTACGCGATGGTCAGTGAACCCGACGAGCAGCCCACGCGGTCGGACCGGCTCTTCACGGGCGGGGAACGACCGTACGACCCCGAGGACCTCGTGATGGCGACAGGCCACGACCCGACTCCGGAGCGGGTCGAGAAGGCCCGCAAGTTGATCGAGAAGGAGGGCCCGCAGGTCATCGAGCGCTACCTTCCGTAGCCGCCCGAAGGCTGCCCCACCCGCCCCCGGCGGTCCTGCCGGGGGCGTCCTGCCGGGGGCGTGCCTTCAGCCGGCGGCACCGTCCCACCTTTCGTCTCGCCGGCGTTCGAGGCGCGGGGTCCGGGGCGGAACCCCGATCCTCCAGCCTGCGTCAGCCCCGCTAAGCGGCGGACGACGGCGCAGCCCTCAGCCCCGACCCCCCGGCCGCCCTCGCCAGAGCCTCCGTATGCGCAGCTCTCGCATGGCCCAGCACCTCCGCAGCCCGCGCGGCGACCCGCGCGGCGGGATGCCACCCGAGCACGTGCCGCCACACCAGCGGCGTCCCGGCGAGCGGCCGCGTCACCACCCCCGGGGTCACTGGGAAAGTGGCCCGGCACAGGCCGACGGCCCGCCCCACCTGCACCAGGTGCACGCAGGAGGCGGTGTCGGTCTCGTAGACGCAGGCGGGCGTGAATCCCGCCCGCACGCAGGCCGCGGCAAAGCAGTCGCCGAAGCATCCGTCGCCCGGGACGTCCGTCCACGCCTCGGCGGCCAGCTCGGCCAGCTGCACCGACTCGCGCGGGGCCCGGGCCAGGGCCAGCGGGTGGTCCTCGGCCAGCATCACGTGCACCGGGTCGCGCGCCACCTCCATCCAGGCGAGCCGTCCCGGCTCGGGCGGCGCGCTCTCCCCGCAGACACCGACCAGCGCGAAGTCCAGCCGCCCGTCGGCGACACTCCCGGCGACCTCCTTCTCCGACCAGGAGGTGTACGTCGTCACCGGCACACCCGGCTCCCCGTGCGCGAGCCGGTCCACGAGCCCCCCGAGCAGCGGCCCGTGCGTCCCGCCGAGCCGGTAGCCCGCCGCCGCCCCCTGCCGGGCGAACCGCTGGGCCTCCTCCTGGAGCTCGCACACCGCGGGCAGCAGCACTCTCGCCCGCTCCAGCACCAGCTCCCCGAGCGCGGTGGGCCGTACGCCCTCCCGCCCGCGCACGAACAGCATGCCGCCCAGCGCCCGCTCGATCCGCTTCAGCTGCGTACTGAGCGCGGGCTGCGCCAGGCCGAGCGCGGTGGCGGCCCGGGTCAGGCTCCCGGCGTCGGCGACCGCCCTGACGATCTTGAGATGCCTCAGCTCCAGATCCATACGAGGAGCTTGGTTCAGACCTATAGACGTGCGCTACGGGTCGTACGCATCCAGAATCGTTAATGCTCGTTAGCCGCCAGGGGGCCACAACCCTAAGGACAGGTAAATGCACACACTCGAAGTCGACTGGGACCACCCCACGGACCCGCGACCCGGTCCGCAGCTCGACCATGTCCGCGCCTACGTCAGCACCGCCGGCGCCGACGGGCACCTCTGGCACGGAGTCCCCACCCTGCTGCTCACCACGCTCGACCGCGCCACGGACACCACGGCACGCACCCCGCTGATCTACGGCGAGGACGCGGGCCGCTTCCTCGTCGTGGCTTCCGCCGACGGCGCCCCGGACCACCCCCACTGGTACCTCAACCTCACCGCCCACCCGGAGGTCCGCCTCCAGGTCGGCGCCGCCGCCTTCGAGGCGACGGCGCACACGGCCACCGCGACGGAGCGGGAGGTGTACTGGGAGATGATGACCGCCCTCTGGCCCCCGTTCGAGGACGACCAGGCCGCCGCCCGCCCCCGCGAGATCCCCCTGGTGATCCTGGAACGCCACCCGGGCCGCTAGGACGTGCCCTTGCGGGGCTCGTCCCGGACCTCGAACCGCACCGAGCGCACCCTCAGGTGGTCGGTCGCGGGCCGACCCAGGGGGCGCAGCCGCCACTGGGACCCGGCGCAGTCGGCGTCGGCGTAGACGGTCGCCCAGGAGTCGGTCTGGTTCTGCGGGGCGTAGCCGGGCTCCACGTCGTCGGAGCCGACGGCGTAGAGGTTGATGCACTCGCCGCTGTCCGGGTCGTCCAGGATCACGCGCTGCTCCTGGCCGAAGTCGTCCGTGTACTTGTAGTGGAACTGCCCTTCGGCGGCCAGGGCCGACCCGGGCAGGGCGAGGACCAGCGCGCAGGCTGCGACCGCGGCGGCCGCGGCATTGCGGAGCTTCATCGGGAAAACCCTTCGGAGGGGACCGGGAGATCTGCGGGCACGACCCTACGGACGCCCACCCCCGCAGAATCGATCCTCCGGAACCGCTCGGCGTGGCGGCGGATCAGCCGTGGTCGTAGACGGTCACGGCCACGTCCCGCTCGCACAGCGCCCGGGTGATCAACGGCTCGACCCGCGACCAGCGGCCGCCCGCGAGCCCGCAGCCGATCCTCGGCATGTGCACGCCCGCACCCAGCTCCACGGCATGCCCGGCCAGCGCGGCCAGGCAGCGCCCCAGGGCGTCGTAGCGGATCGGCGGCCCGCCGCTCCCGGTGCGCATCCCGCGCTGCCCGACCATGTTGGCCACCCACACGTCGGGCTTCACCCGCACCACCTGCACGGCGCCCAGCCCGAAGTCGTTGCCGCTGCGCCCCCGATGCCAGGCCCGGTACGCGGCCTCCGGCTCGGGCCACCGCTTGGAGAGGGCCAGCACGAAGCCCTTCCCCCACCCGCCGAGGTCGTTGCAGACATGGGCAATGATCTTGGGCCCCGCGGCCTGGGGACTCGTAGCGTCCCCGGCAATGATCCTCAACGCCTTCATACCCCGAAGGTAAACCGCCCCGCCGACAATGCCGCGCGCAGTAGAGGGGGCTGACCGGAGGCGGTCCGACACCCGACGGGGCGGGGGGAACGCAGGGGCGGGGGGAACCGCGGGGCGGGGGGGAACCGCGGGGGCGGTGACGCGGGAGCGGGGTGTGAGCGGGGCGGGATGGCTGAGCGAGGGGCGGCGGCGCGGGGGCGGTGTCTGAGCGGGGCGGCATCACAGTTGTGCTGGGGGTTTCCCGTCCGTCCTATCGTCTTCCGGTTCGTGCCGGTCCCTCAAGGGCGCTCCTTCCTCGCGTCGCTTCGCGATGTCGCTGCGCTCCACCCTTGACCGCCCGTCCCGCCCCGGAAAATCGAGGACAGCCGGGAAGCCCCCAGAAGAACGGGCCGGGGGGAGAGACAGAGGGACGGGCACATCAGTGAGGGGCGGGGCGGTCGGGGGGACGCCTCAGATCGCTACACGGTCCTGCCCGACGGCGTCCGCAGGCCTCTTGGGCTGGGCATAAGCCGCCTCAGATCGGTACGAGCTTCTCGATCACGCGACTGCAGACCGTCTGGGGCTGGCCATAAGCCGCAGACGCTCTGATGCGCCCAACTTGGACGGCGTCTGCGGGCGGTCTGGGGGGAGGAAAGGCGTCAGATGACGGCTGAGGCGATGCCCATCCAGGTCTGAGCGGGCAGGGACCCCAAAGAGGCTTCCATTTGCACCAATTGCCCTTGTTTGGGCGTGCGGTTGTGACCTTGCTTTGGTCTTGATGGGGGTTGGCATCGGCTCAGCCGGTGGATCGACCCTCCCGCGCGACGGGCGGACGCCAACGATCACCACCCGGCGCGTCAGTCCAGTGGGAGAGCCTGATGCGCCGCGACGATGGCATCGATGCGGTGCGCCAGACGCCAGCGGCATCGAGGGCGAGCTGATGGCCGTAGTCAACGAGGACGTCTCGAACTCGGTGCACCCCCACTGGATGGAGCTGGCCCACATCCGGGGGCCGTCCGGCCGCGAGTTCTCCACCGCAGTCGACAACATCGAGTCAGCCGAACTCCACCCGGGTCAACGCACCTGACCAGCCCCAGACAGTCCGCGGACGCGTGATCGAGAAGCGCCTCGCCATCGCTGGCGGCCTATGCCCAGCCCAAGAGGCCTGCAGACGCCGTCTCGGGGAAGCGTGTAGCGATCGATGGCGGCTTATGCCCAGCCACAGAGGCCCGCAGACGCCGTCGGACAGGACCGCGTAGCGATTTGAGGCGCTCCCCCGACCACCCCGTCCATCGCTGATGTGCCCGAGGGTGTCTTCTCCCCCGGCCCGTTCTTCTGGGGGCTTCCCGGCTGTCCTCGATTTTCCGGGGCGGGACGGGCGGTCAAGGGTGGCCGAAGGCCATCGCGAAGCGACGCGAGGAACGAGCGCCCTTGAGGGACCGGCCCGACACGGAAGACGATAGGACGGACGGGAAACCCCCAGCACAACCCTGATACCGCCCCACCGAAACACCGCCCCACACCACCGCCCCGCGCTCCCCGGCCCCGCCCCGCCGGCTTCCGCCGCCCTTCGATCCCGCCGCGTACGTGGAGCCCGTACCCCTCAGAGGTACTCCCGCGCGAACTCCACCGCCCACTCGACCGCCGCCACCGGGACGCTGCCCGCCGCGGGGTCGATGGTCAGGCGGGCGTCCTCCCAGCCGCGGCCGTGCTCGCGGAAGATGGCGAAGTGCCCCTCCTCCGGGGTGCCCTCCGGTCTGACCAGGAACTCGATCGCCCGGTCGTCGCCATCCGTGCCGATCGTGGTGATCGCCATGTCACCGACTAGGAACTCCACTGCCCCGCGCCCCTCACTCGCCACTCGCCGCCGGTCGGGCATGCTCGTATCGCTCGTATCGCTCGCATCGCTCGCCCTCGTTCAGGACTCCAGCCTCCACCGCGGGCCCGGCGGCCGCATGAGTGCGCGTACTCAGCCCGCGTACTCAGTCCGGGTACGCGGCCCGCGCGCTCGGCCCGCGCGCTCGGGCGCCCCCGCAGCCCCTCCACCCCCAAGGTGACGAGGGCAACACGCACCCCTCCCCCTGCAGTGCGCCTCACCCATTCCGCAGGCCGAGCACGGCCGCGGCCCCGGATTCCAAGGGAAGAGCGCACACCCACCCGCCCATCACACCAATCGGGACAAAACGACCTTGGAGTATCCGGGTGAAAAGGCAGGTCGCGCCCACACCCGGGCCCGTAAGCTCCCGTCATGCAGGTGATCCAGTCAACCAAACTCGCCAATGTCTGCTACGAGATCCGCGGCCCCGTGCTCGAAGAGGCCATGCGGCTCGAAGCAGCAGGTCATCGCATCCTCAAGCTCAACACCGGCAACCCCGCGGCCTTCGGCTTCGAGTGCCCGCCGGAGATCCTCGAGGACATGCTCCGCAACCTGGGCACCGCCCACGGCTACGGCGACGCGAAGGGCCTGCTGTCCGCGCGCCGCGCGGTCATGCAGCACTACCAGACCAAGGGCATCGAGCTGGACGTCGAGGACATCTACCTCGGCAACGGCGTCTCCGAGCTGATCACGATGTCGATGCAGGCACTGCTCGACGACGGCGACGAGGTACTGGTCCCGGCACCGGACTACCCGCTGTGGACGGCATCCGTCTCCCTGGCCGGCGGTACGGCCGTGCACTACCGCTGCGACGAGCAGGCCGACTGGATGCCGGATCTCGCCGACATCGAGCGCAAGGTCACCGACCGCACCAAGGCGATCGTGATCATCAACCCGAACAACCCGACCGGCGCCGTCTACGACGAGGAGATGCTGCGCGGGCTGACGGACATCGCGCGCCGCCACAACCTGATCGTCTGCTCGGACGAGATCTACGACCGGATCCTCTACGACGGCACCAAGCACGTCAACACGGCCGCCATCGCCCCGGACGTCCTGACGCTGACCTTCAACGGCCTGTCCAAGAACTACCGGGTCGCGGGCTACCGGGCCGGCTGGATGGCCGTGTGCGGCCCGAAGAAGCACGCCACCGACTACATCGAGGGCCTCACGATCCTCGCGAACATGCGCCTGTGCGCGAACATGCCCTCGCAGCACGCGGTGGCCACCGCACTCGGCGGTCGGCAGTCCATCGAGGACCTGGTCCTGCCCGGCGGGCGGATCCTGGAGCAGCGCAACGTCGCGTACGACCTGCTCACCCAGATCCCGGGCGTCTCCTGCGTGAAGCCGAAGGGCGCGCTGTACGCCTTCCCGAGGCTGGACCCGGCGGTCTACAAGATCAAGGACGACCGGCAGATGGTCCTGGACCTGCTGCGGGCCGAGAAGATCATGGTCGTGCACGGTACGGGCTTCAACTGGCCCGAGCCCGACCACTTCCGGATCGTGACCCTGCCCAACGCCAAGGACCTGGCCGACGCCGTGACCCGGATCGGGAACTTCCTGGACGGCTACAGCCAGGCCTGACCACCTGCCGACCCCGGCGCGCGACGCCGACGCGCGGACGCCGGGGTCGGACAGCAAGATCAGGACGCCGGACCGCGCACACTCGGACAACAGCAGGATTCAGCTCAACTTTAGAACCAATCCAATGTAGGATGGTCTCCTGACCACGCAGGAGGCCTCCGCATGTATGAGCCGATCCGCACGAAGCCGGTCGTCCAGCGCATGGGCGGCACCACGGTCGACTACCCCCACAGCAGCCGCGGCGAAGCACTGGGAATCCAGCTCGCCGGCCACCTCGCGGCCCTGCTCGCCGTCACCGACGAACTCGGGCTCGACGAGGCCGCCGCCGAGATCGCCGCCCAGGTGACCCGGCTGCGCGGGGACCAGCCCGCCCGGGCACCCCGGGGTCCTATGGGGGGCGCCGCCGCGCTGCACCAGCGCGCGCACGACCTCGCCGCCCGCGCTCTCCTCGTCGCCGCGTCCCGCGCCGACACCACCGTCGCGATCCTCGCCGCCGAGCGCATGGACGCGCACGCCGCCGCCCTGGAGTCCCTGGACCTGGCCGGCGCCCTCTAGACGGCCCCGGTCCGGGGCCGCGGAGGCTCCGGACCGGGCGCCATACCCTCGCGAACTGCCCTTACCGGGCGCGCCGCCGCTCGTCGCGCGACCAATGAATTGGACAGATCCCGAGCTGCCGAACACGATGTTGGCTGAAACATCGCGGCAGCACGGGGGAGGCCGCTCATATGAACCATCTCCTCCACTCCGCTTCGTCCCCGATCGAGCACCCTGGAGAGATGCGCCAATGAGCTTCGGCGATCCGAACAACCCGTACGGCCAGCAGCCCCCGCAGGGCCAGCCCGGCTACGGCCAGCAGGCCCCGCAGGGCGTTCCCCCGCAGTACGGCTACCCGCAGCAGCCGGCGCCGGGCGCGGCCCCCCAGTACGGCTACCCGCAGCAGACCCCGCCGCCGCCGGCCTACGGCGCGTACCCGCCCCCCGGCATGCCCGGGATGCCCGGCGGGATGCCGCCGCTGGCCCACTGGGGCCTGCGCTTCAGCGCGTACCTCCTCGACGCCCTGATCATCGCCGGCCCGATGTACGCGCTCACCGGCATCGGCGTCGCGATCGACGGCGGCGAGGGCGGCGTCGGCGCGGTCCTCGGCCTCGTCGGCTTCCTGTACGCGATCGGCATGCTCTTCTTCCAGCTCTACAAGGAAGGCACCACCGGCCAGACGATCGGCAAGAAGGTCGTCGGCATCAGCCTGCACCGCGAGGCCGACGGCGCCACGCTCGGCTTCGGCATGGCCTTCGTCCGCAAGCTGGCGCACTTCCTCGACAGCATCTCCTGCTACCTCGGCTGGCTGTGGCCGCTGTGGGACGCGAAGAAGCAGACCTTCGCCGACAAGGTGTGCAGCACCGTCGTCGTCAAGGTGAACCGGAACGGCTGAGCGGCCACCGGCCACCGGCACCACAGCCACCGGCCGCACCGGCCCACCGGCAGCACAGCCACCGGCCGCACCGCCCCACCGGCCCCACCGGCTACGGAAGCCCCGGTGCCGGGGTCGCCTGCGTGAACTCCGCGCCGGCGACCCCGCACCAGGGCACCGTCCCCACCGGCCACACCGGGCCGACCGCCTCCCCGTACTCGGTCGCGCCCGGGGCCACGCCCGGGATCCGCACCAGCGCCTGGGCGGCCCGCCGCCCCGGATCCGCCTCGGCCCGGTCGCGGAACTCCACCGTCACGACGTACGCGCCTGCACCCTCCGCCCGCCCGGTCGCCTCCACCGCGGCCGCCACCCGCCGGCTGGCCGGATCGACACGGCAGCCGGTGACCCGTACGTCCTGGACCGCCGCCCGCGGCGGCGCCTCCTGCGGTTCCCCGCCGCTCGCCCACACGTACAGGCCCAGCGGGGCGAACACCAGCAGCCCGGCGATCGTCACCAGGCCGACCAGCCAGCCCTGCCACTTCAACGCGCTCACGCCCATGCCCCCGATCCTCCCGGGCGGCCGCCCCGCCCACCAGCACCCGCGAACTCACACAGCATTTCGAAGTGGGACCGCCTGGACACCTGACGTTCACTCAAGACGGCGCGGAATGTGGGTTTCCGTGAGCACGCTGCACCCGTGAGACGCATCCTAGGAATCCTCCTGGGCCTCCTCCTGATCGGCGGCGTGCTCTACGTCGCACTGCAGGGGCGGGAACACCCCAGATCCACGGCAACGAAGACCGTGCGTGGCGTCATCGGTTCGGAGAAGTCCGACTTCTTCCGCGACCCCGACGTCGTCAAGGCCCTTGCCGCCAAGGGCTACATCGTGAAGACGGAGACCTCGGGCTCCTGGGCGATGGACCAACTCGCCCTGAAGGAATTCGACTTCGCCTTCCCCGGCAGCAGCGAACCCGCCAAGGAGGTCGCGGCGGCCGCCGGGCTCAAGGGAGCCCAGGAGACCAAGCCCTTCTACTCCCCGCTCGTCGTGATCGCCAGGCCGGAAGCCGCCCGGGTGCTGGCCGCCGGCGAACTCGCCACCATGACCGGCAAGAACTCCGGGACCCTGCTGATGGGCCCCTTCCTCAAGGCCGCCGCCGAGGACCGCACCTGGCAGCAGCTGCCCGGATCCTCCGCCCACGCCGAGCTGACCGGCACGGTGTTCGTCAAGACCACCGACCCGGCCTCCTCCAACTCCGGCGCGCTCTTCCTTGCCGCCACCTCCAACGTCGCGAACGGCAACAGCGTCGTCTCCGACGACGCCGGGATCGAGCGCACCGCGCCCCTGATGCACAAGCTGATCTCCGTCCAGGGCGCCCTGGAGACCAGCAGCGACGACCCCTTCCGGGCCTTCATCAGCGGCAGCGGCGAACCGCTGATCCTGGTGTACGAGTCCCAGGTCGCCTCGCTGCTGCTGCAGAAGCAGAACCCGGGCGAGATGGTGGTGCTCTACCCGGACACCACCGTGAACACGGCGCACACCTTCGTACCGCTCAGCGACGACGCGAAGGAGCTGGGCGCGCTCCTGGCCACCGATCCGCGGCTGCGCGAGCTGGCCGTGCTCCGCGGGTTCCGCCCGCAGGACGGCGTGGCCGAGTTCACCGCCGCCACCGCCCCGCACGCCGGCTACCTCAACCCGGGGCTCACCGGGATCCGCCAGGTCGGCACACCCACCGTCAAGATCCTCATGGCGCTCGCCCAGCGCGCCAAGGGCTAGGGGGACTTCAGACCCATGACTTCGACACCTCCCGGGGACACCCCGCTCGTCCTCAGCGCCCCCGAGCCCGTCGCCCCCGTCCGCAAGGAGCAGGCCGCCGGACTCGTACCGCTCCAGGACGGCGTCCGCGACGAGATGGCCCGCCGGGCCGGGGAGTACGTCGGCTCGCTCGCCGGGATCGACGCCCGCTCCCCCGAGTTCGCGCAGCGCATCGGCGAGATCACCGCACTCGGCTCGTCCGACGTCCGCACCGCCGCCCAGCAGTCCAACCGGATGCTGGAGCGGGCCGTACGCTCCCTCGGCTCCGACGGCGGCGGCGACGCCCAGGCACGCGTCGCCGGTTCCCTGGTCGAGCTGCGGCGCACGGTCGAGGACCTCGACCCGCGGGACGCGCCCGCCAAGGGCGCCCGCAGGCTGCTGGCGAAGCTGCCGGGCGGCAACCGGTTCCGCGACCACGTGGCGAAGTACGCCTCCTCGCAGGCCACCCTGAACCGGATCGTGGGGGCGCTGCGCAGCGGCCAGGACGAGCTGCGCCGCGACAACGCGGCCCTGCACACCGAGCGCTCCCGGCTGTGGGAGACGATGGGCAGGCTCCAGGAGTACGCGGTGCTCACCGAGGCTCTGGACGGCGCCGTCGCCCGGCGGGTCGCCGAGACCGAGCCGACGGACCCGCAGGGAGCGGACGCGCTGCGCGCGGACGTGCTCTTCCCGGTCCGGCAGAAGCACCAGGACCTGCTGACGCAGTTGGCCGTCTGCGCCCAGGGCTACCTGGCGATGGACGTGGTCAGGCGCAACAACGACGAGCTGATCAAGGGCGTCGACCGGGCGGCCACGACCACCGTCTCGGCGCTGCGCATCGCGGTGATGCTGGCGTCGGCGCTGGAGAGCCAGCACAAGGTGATCGAGCAGGTCAACGCCCTGAAGGGGACCACGGAGGACCTGATCCGCGGCAACGCCGAGATGCTGTCCGCGCAGAGCGGCGAGATCCAGCGGATCGCGGCGGATCCGGCGGTGGGCGCACAGACCCTGCGGACGGCCTTCGCGCAGATCTACAAGACGCTGGACGCGATCGACACCTTCAAGGTGCAGGCAGCGGAGAACATGGCGGCGACGGTGGAGTCCCTGGCCGGTGAGCTGCAGAGCGCGTCGGCGTACCTGGAGCGGACGCGGACCGCCGGTGCCCTTGAGGGCGGTGCCCTGTGAGCGCGGCCGGGCGGGCCGTCCCGGGCGTGGCAGGGGCTCTGCCCCTGCCCCCGCGGCCGGGGCGCCGGCCGGCCCGGACGGGCCTCGCGCTCGCGCTCGCCCTCGCCGTGCTCGCGGCGGCGACGGCCTGCACCTCCGACGAGCCCGCGGGGCCCGCGGAGACGGCCTACCAGGAGGGCACCCTGCGGGTGTTGGCCTCCAGTGAGCTCGCGGACATGGAGCCGGTGCTGGAGCAGGCCCGGAAGGCGACCGGGGTCACCGTGAAGCTGACGTGGTCCGGGACGCTGGACGCCGCCGAGCAGGTCGCCGCCGGGCAGGCCGACGGCCGGTACGACGCGATCTGGCTCTCCTCCAACGACTACCTGCGGCTGCGCCCCGAGGCCGCCGGGAAGCTCTCCAGCGAGACCCCGGTGATGTCCTCGCCCGTCGCCCTCGGGGTGAAGCCGGAAGCACTGGCCCGGCTCGGCTGGAAGCCCGGGGAGGTGACCTGGCCGGCGGTGCACGAGGCCGTCGCCGCCGGGAGGCTGACGTACGGGATGACCGACCCGGTGCGTTCCAACTCCGGCTTCTCGGCGCTGGTCTCGGTGGCCTCGGGGCTGTCGGGGGCGCAGGCGGCGCTGAGCGACGCGGACGTGAAGGCGGCGACGCCCCGGCTGAAGGAGTTCTTCGCCGGGCAGAAGCTGACGTCGGGCTCCTCGGGCTGGCTCGTGGCCGCGTACGGCAGGCGCGGGGACGTGGACGCGCTGGTGAACTACGAGTCGGTGCTGCTGTCCATGAACCGTGACGCGAAGGGCTCCGGAGCTCCACTGACGGTGGTCCGGCCGCGCGACGGTGTGGTCACGGCCCACTACCCGCTGACCCTGCTGACCTCGGCCCCGGCCGGGGCCCGTGATGCGGGGCGGGCGCTGACGGACTGGCTGCGCGGCCCGGAGGCGCAGCAGGCGATCACCGGGCAGACCTTCCGCCGGCCGGTCGCGGCCGGGGTGGCGCCGGCCGCCGGGCTGGACCAGGACAAGCGGCGCGAGCTGCCCTTCCCCGGCTCGCGCGTCGTCGCCGACGGGCTGCTGGCCAGTTACGAGAACGAGCTGCGCCGGCCGTCGCGGACGGTGTACGTGCTGGACACCTCGGGTTCGATGAGCGAGGAGGACCGCATCGGGCGGCTGCGGTCGGCGCTCACCGACCTGACGGGCACGGGCACTTCGGGTACGGGGCGGCGCTTCCGGGACCGCGAGGAGGTCACGCTGCTGCCGTTCGGGTCGAAGGTGAAGGAGGTGAACACCCACGTGGTGGAGCCGGGCAATCCGGGGCCCGCCCTGGACGCGATCCGCCGGGACGTGAAGTCGCTGGAGCCGGACGGCGGGACGGCAATCTACAGCAGCCTGGAGGCGGCGTACGAGCAGCTCGGCAAGGGCAGCGCGGACGCCTTCACCTCGATCGTGCTGATGACGGACGGCGAGAACACCGAGGGCGTCGGGGCCGAGCACTTCGACTCCTTCTACGCGAAGCTGCCCGAGGCGCAGAAGCGGACGCCGGTCTTCGCCGTGCTGTTCGGCGACTCGGACCGCAAGGAGCTCACCCGCATCACCGAACTGACCGGCGGGAGGCTCTTCGACGCCACCGGCGGGAACCGTTCGCTGGCCGGAGCCTTCGAGGAGATCCGTGGCTACCAGTAGGGCGACCGGGGTGACGAGGGCCCTGACATACCTGGAGTCGAGGAAGAACCTGACCGGCTCCGTCTGCGGGGTGGCCGGGCTGGCCCTGGCCCTGGCCGGGGTGGCCGGCGCGTACTGGCCGCTGGTGGTCGCCGGGCTGTATGGGGCGGGCGCGCTGATCGCCCCGCCGGAGCGGACGGCGCCGCCGCCCTTCGATCCGCGTGAGGAGCTCGGCGTGCTGCGCGAGGACTTCGGGAGGCTGCGCGGCTACGTCGCCGAGGTGGAGCTGCCGTCGGGGCCCGGGGAGGCGCTCGCCGGGCTGCTGGAGCTGTACGGGGCGCTGCTGGAGCCGGGGTGGGTGGCGGATGTGCTGGCGGCCGAACCGGAGGCGGTGCACGCGGTGTCCCGGGCGGTCCGGCAGGACGTGCCGGAGAGCGTGGACGCCTATCACCGGACCCGCTGGTGGAGCCGGATGGCGCCGGGCGGCGAGTCGCCGGAGCGGCACCTGGAGCGGCAGCTGGGGCTCCTGCGCGAGGAGGCGCAACGCGTAACGGCGGGCCTCCACGAGGTGGAGGCCCGCCGTCAGCAGACGCACACGACCTACCTGGAGGAGCGCGGACGCTCCTGACAGGGCAGGTCGGTGCTGCGGTGGGCGCCGCTTGGTCGGGGGCTCCCACAGCGGTGGGACGCCGCTTGGTCGGGGGCTCCCACGTTCATCGGCCCTTGTTCAGGGCGTGCCCTTCCTCAGGGCGTGTCCCGGCTCAGCCCAGGCGCTCCACGAGGGCGTGGTACTGCTCCCACAGCTCCTTGGGAGTGTGGTCGCCGTAGGTGTTGAGGTGCTCGGGGACCAGGGCGGCCTCCTCGCGCCAGACCTCCTTGTCGACGGTGAGGAGGAAGTCGAGGTCCTCGGCCGGGAGGTCCAGGCCGTCGAGGTCGAGGGAGTCCTTGGTCGGCAGGATGCCGATGGGGGTCTCGACGCCTTCGGCGGTGCCGTCGAGGCGGCCGACGATCCACTTCAGGACGCGGCTGTTCTCGCCGAAGCCGGGCCACACGAACTTGCCCGCGTCGTTCTTGCGGAACCAGTTCACGTAGTAGATCTTCGGGAGCTTTGCGGCGTCCGCGGAGGCGCCGACCTTGACCCAGTGGGCCATGTAGTCGCCCATGTTGTAGCCGCAGAACGGCAGCATGGCGAAGGGGTCGCGGCGCAGCTCGCCGACCTTGCCCTCGGCGGCGGCGGTCTTCTCGGAGGCGATGTTCGAGCCGATGAAGACGCCGTGGTTCCAGTCGAAGGACTCGGTGACCAGCGGCACGGCGGAGGCGCGGCGGCCGCCGAAGAGGATCGCGGAGATCGGGACGCCCTTGGGGTCCTCCCACTCGGCGGCGATCGTCGGGCACTGGGAGGCCGGGACGGCGAAGCGGGCGTTGGGGTGGGCGGCCGGGGTCCCGGACTCCGGGGTCCAGTCGTTGCCCTTCCAGTCGATCAGGTGGGCGGGCGCCTCTTCGGTCATGCCCTCCCACCAGACGTCGCCGTCGTCGGTGAGCGCGACGTTGGTGAAGACGGTGTTGGCGTACATGGTCTTCATGGCGTTGGCGTTGGTGTGCTCGCCGGTGCCGGGGGCGACGCCGAAGAAGCCGGCCTCGGGGTTGATCGCGTAGAGGCGGCCGTCCTCGCCGAAGCGCATCCAGGCGATGTCGTCGCCGATGGTCTCGACCGTCCAGCCGGGGATCGTGGGCTCCAGCATGGCGAGGTTGGTCTTGCCGCAGGCGGACGGGAAGGCGGCGGCGACGTACTTGGTGTCGCCCTCGCCGGCCGGCGGGGTGAGCTTGAGGATCAGCATGTGCTCGGCGAGCCAGCCCTCGTCGCGGGCCATGACGGACGCGATGCGCAGGGCGTAGCACTTCTTGCCGAGCAGGGCGTTGCCGCCGTAGCCGGATCCGTAGGACCAGATCTCACGGGACTCGGGGAAGTGCGAGATGTACTTGGTGGTGTTGCACGGCCACGGCACGTCGGCCTCGCCCTCGGCGAGCGGAGCGCCGAGGGTGTGGACGGCCTTGACGAAGAACCCGTCGGTGCCGAGCTCCTCGAGGACGGCCTTGCCCATGCGGGTCATGGTGCGCATGGCGACGGCGACGTAGGCGGAGTCGGTGATCTCGACGCCGATCGCGGAGAGCTCGGAGCCGAGGGGGCCCATGCAGAACGGGACGACGTACATCGTCCGGCCCTTCATGGAGCCGCGGAAGATGCCCTTCTCCCCCGCGAAGATCTCCTTCATCTCGGAAGGAGCCTTCCAGTGGTTCGTGGGGCCCGCGTCCTCTTCCTTCTCGGAGCAGATGAAGGTGCGGTCCTCGACGCGCGCGACGTCGGAGGGGTCGGAGGCCGCGTAGTAGGAGTTCGGGCGCTTCGTCTCGTCGAGCTTCTTGAACGTTCCCTTGGCGACGAGCTCCTCGCACAGGCGCTCGTACTCGCCCTCGGAGCCGTCGCACCAGACGACGCGGTCCGGCTGGGTGAGGGCTGCGATCTCGTCCACCCAGGAGATCAGCTCCTGGTGAGTCGTCGGGATGGTGGGAGCCGCGTTGTCGCGCGCCACGATTGCTCCTTGTTGAGGGGTTTGTTTGGTGTAGGCCCCGTGGGGGCTGCGACCCGGACGCTTCGCGCTCCGCTCATCCGGTGTCGACCGCACTCATCTGATCATCCGGTGGATGTGCGCATATGTCCAGAGGGCCTCTCACGTGAGCATTGCCACGTCCGTCAATCTTCCGTAAAGAGGATGAGCAGAAACCTACGGGCCCGTAGGTAGCATGGCGCGCATGACTTCTGACGCCGCCGCCGTCCCCTCCCCCGAGGCCGCCGCGGCCTCCGAGGCTTCCCCGGTCGTCGAGGCCGCGGAAGCCGTCGAGTCCGCGATCGAGGCCAAGCCGCTGCTGCGCGGCTGGCTCCACCTCGGCATGTTCCCCGCGGTGGTCGTCGCCGGCCTCGCGCTGATGGCCTTCACCGACTCGACCCGCGCCCGCGTCGCCTGCGGCGTCTACATCCTCACCGCCTGCCTGCTCTTCGGCGTCAGCGCGGTCTACCACCGCGGGACCTGGGGCCCGCGCGGCGAAGCCATCCTGCGGCGGCTCGACCACGCCAACATCTTCCTGATCATCGCGGGCACCTACACCCCGCTGACCGTCCTGCTGCTCCCGCCCTCCACCGGCCGGACCCTGCTGTGGGCGGTGTGGATCGCGGCCGCCGCCGGCATCGCCTTCCGCGTCTTCTGGGTCGGCGCCCCGCGCTGGCTCTACACCCCCTGCTACATCGCCATGGGCTGGGCCGCGGTCTTCTTCCTGCCCGACTTCATGCGCACCGGCGGCATCGCCGTCCTCGTCCTGGTGATCGTCGGCGGCCTCCTCTACAGCGTCGGCGGGGTCATCTACGGAATGAAGCGGCCCAACCCCTCCCCCCGCTTCTTCGGCTTCCACGAGGTCTTCCACTCGCTGACCCTCGCGGCCTTCGTCGCGCACTACGTCGGCATCTCGCTCGCCGCCTACCAGCACTGAGCCCGCCGGAGGGGCCCGGCCGCACGCTGGCGGCCGGGCCCCTCCTTCGTGCCCCGCGTTCAGCAGGCGCGGCCGTCGCCGTCCGGGTCCAGCCGCAGCGGATCACTGCCGTTGACCTTCAGGCGCTTCGGGTACTTGTGGGAGGCCAGCCACTCGCAGCGGGCCTTCGTCGTCGCCTCCACCCCGGCCGGGAACCGGGTCGGCACGCACACGTTGGCCGTGCCGTAGTGCCGGTCGCAGCCCGCCACGCTCGGCGCGACCGGGACGGAGTCCCGCTTCGCCGGGTTCTGCTTGGCCGGCCCCAGCCTGTCCGCGAAGGCGTGCTCGTGCGCGGACGGCTGCTCCTGGGCCGCGGCCAGCGCGGACGGACCGCCCAGGTGCACCCACGTCGCGATCGACGGGACGCCGTTCGCGTCGACCGCGAAGAGCATGTACCAGCCGGGCGGCGCCAGGTTGGGGTTGCTCGTGACGTTCAGGTCGACGGTGGTGCCGTCCACCGTCATCGGCAGGTCCACGAACCGCTGGTTCGGGTCCGAGGAGTGCGTCACCGCCGCCGGGCGGATCAGCTCCGCCTTGGCGATCGGCCGGTTCACGGTGATCCGCTGCGTGTCCCCGTACACCCACTGCGTGTCGATCACCGAGGTGATCTGCGGACGGGCGCCCTTGAACAGGTACGGCGGCGTGTAGATCGACACGTTGTGGTTGTAGGTGCCGTTGCCCGGGTTGTCGCCCACCGACATGACCCGCCCGTCGGGCATCAGGAACGACGCCGAGTGGTAGGTCCGCGGGATCGGGTCGGTCGCCAGGCCCGCCTGGTAGCTGTTGGTGGCCGGGTCGAAGAACGAGGCCTCGAAGACCGGGTCGGCCCGGTCGTGCAGGCCGCCGCCCGTCTCCAGCACCTTGCCGTCCGGCAGCAGCACCGCCGAGACGTACATCTTGCCCTCGGCGCCGGTCTGCGGCCGCTTCCCGGTGCCCGTGTCGACCAGGCCCTGGGGCAGGTCCGGACCGGCCGTGTAGGCGGGGCTCGGCTGCTTCAGGTCGATGATGTCGGTGATCCGGTTCGCCGCCGGATTGCGCTCGTTGTTGCCACCGCCGATCGTCAGGACCCGCTGGTCCTGGGCCGGGGGCAGCAGCACGCTCGCCGACTCGTCCCGCTCGTCCTTGTTGCGCAGGCCCGGCACGTCGGTGATGGTGTTGGCGTCGTAGTCGTAGATCGAGGCACCCGTCCCCGGGGTGCCGTTGCCGAAGGTGTGGCTGCCCGAGTAGAAGAGCCGGCCGTCCTGCATGAGGATCATCGACGGGTACAGGCCCCAGTACGACCAGGTCTGGTTGACCTCGTTCATCGGCAGCCACTTGTTCTGCGCCGCCGAGAACTTCTCCGCGGTCACGTTCCCCGTGGAGTCCTCCTTCAGCCCGCCGAAGGAGATCACGTCACCGTTGCCGAGGACCGTCGCCGACGGGTACCAGTGCCCGCCGTTCATGTCGTTCGTCCTCGTGTACGTCTCGGTGACCGGGTCGAAGGTGTACGAGTCCTTCAGCCCCTGGTAGCCGATCGAACCGTCGGCCGACGGATAGCCCTTGTTCCCGCTCATCACCAGCACCCGGCCGTCCGACAGCTGCACGTGACCCGCGCAGAACATGTCGACCGGCGTCGGGATCGTCCTGAACGACCCGTTCGCGGGGTCGTAGACGGCGGACGTGAAGGTGCCCGCGTCGAACTGGGCGATGTCGTTGCCCGAGCCCGCGATCAGCAGCACCTTGCCGCCCCCAGAGCCTCCGGCCTGGGAGGTGCCCCCGTTCAGCACGACCGCGTGCATGGAACGCACCGGGTTCTGGGCCGGGATCACCTGCCACCTGCCCTTCGCACACTCCTCCGCCGTACCCGAACAGGCCGGCTGCGCAGGCACCGACCCCACCTCCTCCAGCGCGTAGTCGTCCGTGGTGAGCGTGCCCACCCCGTACACCGACAGACCCCAGGCGATCTTGTCCGTGTTCGGCGGGACGACGGGCGTACGGACCTCCGTACGCGTCCACCCGGCACTCACGGGCGGATTCTGCAGGTCGGTCCAGTACTGCCAGCCCGACGTCGTGTCACGGCGGAACACCGTCACCGACACGTCCGGGGTGTTCGACTTGTACCAGGCGGACAGGTCGTACTGCCTGCCCGGCGTCACCGTCGGCGCGCACGTGTTGTTCTCGGTGACCAGCGCCTTGCGGTCACCGTCCACCCGACGGGTCAGGGACACCCTCATCGCCTTGGTGCCGCTGTGCGCGTCGGCGACGGTCGCGAAGGTGAAGTCGTTGTCGCCCCAGCCGGACTTGGACCAGCAGGACGGCATGTCGGAGCCGGCGGCGCCGGCGGTCTCGAAACCGGGGTTGGAGAGCAGATTGGGCGGACCGGCCGTGGCCTGCTGCGGTGCGGTGAGCAGCAGACCCGCGGCCATCGCCCCGACGGCGAGCAGTGCGGCACGCCGCCCCGCCCTCCGCCGAAAGGTCGGACGCATGGAAAGGTTCCTTTCTGTGCGGCTCAACTCCTGCGGTGACGCCCCGACTCGGACGGGGACGTATCGGCCGGGGACGCAACGGCCGGGGACGTGCGGCGCGGCAGGTACACCAGGGCCTCGGTCGCCGCGAACCGCAGGACGAAGGTGGTCACCAGCGCCAGCGCCGTGGCGGGCAGCACCCCCATCCCCAGCTGGGCGACGAACACCGCGATCAGCGGGATCCGCAGCAGCAGATCGGCATTGGCGAGCAGCGCGAACCGGCCCACCCGGTCCGCCCAGTGACGGTGCCGGCGCCGCTCCCGGAAGAGCAGGACCTCGATGAGGACGAAGTTCCACAGCACCCCGGCCTGGTTCGCGACGATCTCCGCCGGGAGGTAGTGCATCCCCGCGCCCGTCAGCATCCACAGCACCGCCAGGTTCGGCACGAAACCCGTCAGCCCGATCAGCCCGAAGCCGATCATCCGCGCCGACGGGGCCGCCGAACGCAGCGACCCCAGGTGCACCAGGAACCGCATGCCCTCACGCGCCGTCGACTTCGACTCCCCCGCGAAGCGCTCCTGGAAGACGAAGGGCACCTCCGCCACCCGGGCCGGGCGGCAGCGCACCGCCAGCTCCAGCAGGATCTTGTAGCCGAGCGGTTCGAGGGCCCCGGCGGTCACCGCCGAGCGGCGCATCGCGAAGAAGCCGCTCATCGGATCGCTGATCCCGCGCAGCGCCCGCGGGAAGAGCCCCTTCGCCAGCCACGTCGCACCGCGCGACACCGCGACGCGATGGCTCCCGGCGAGCCCGGCCCGGCTGCCGCCGCTGATGTAGCGGGAGGCGACCACCAGGTCGGCGCCGGTGCGCTCGCCCTCACCGACGAGCTCCGGGACGAGGTGGGGCGGGTGCTGCAGGTCCGCGTCCATGACGACGATCCAGTCGGTGTCCGCCCGCCCGATCCCCTCCACGACCGCCCCGCCGAGGCCGCCCTCGGCGACCTCCCGGTGCAGGACCGACACCGGGAAGGGATGGTCGGCCGCGGCCTTCTCGATGACGGCGGGGGTGTCGTCGGTGGAGTCGTCCACGAACAGCACCGCGCAGGGCCGGTCACCGGGGAGCGCCTGCCCGAGCCGGCGCAGCAACTCCACTATGTTCCCGGCCTCGTTGAAGGTCGGGATGATGAGGGTGACACTGCCGGCCGGCACATGCGAAGCATGTCGCTCCGCATCGACCGGGGCGCGCAGGGACCACAGGTCCTCGCTCATGGCGGCTCAGCTCCCACTCTCGCGGTCGGTGCGGCGGATCTCGGTGCGGCTGGTCTCGATGCGGCGGATCTCGATGCGGTCCTCACCCGAACCGAAGACGGCCACCACGGCCGAATGCTCCAGCGCGCCCTTCACTGTCGGCAGGTCCGCCGCGTCACGGCGCACCGTGGGCGAGGAGACCACGTAGTCGATGTCCCGCCAGCCGCCCGGCAGGGTCCTGGTGACCGCGGGATCCAGGTCGGCCTTGTAGAACCAGATGGCACCCGGCCCCGGCTCGAAACCGTGGTGCACGGCGTCCAGCCAGAGCGCGTCGTCGAGCAGCACCCGGGTGCGCGCGGGGTCGCCGACCTCACGGCCGAGCCAGGCCGCGGCCTGCCGGTACGGGGCGTTCGCGTCGACCGTCAGCGCGGTGCGGTTGCCCTCGTACCAGCGCGGCAGCACGTACCCGGCCGCCGACGCGGCCAGTACGCCGAGCACCGCCCAGCGCACCCACACCCGCGCCCCGCGCGCCCCGGCCCCGCGACGGCGGCGCAGCACGGCGTGCGTGACACTGGCCGCGCCGCCCGCCAGGACCAGGGCGAGGAACGGCAGCGCCTGGATCACGTACATCGCGGGCAGGTAGCCCGAGGGCCGCATCGCGACGACAGCCAGGATGACGGCGGCGAGCGCCGGACCGGCCAGCGCCCGGGCGGTCACCGACCGGCGCACGGTGACGATCAGCAGCACCGCCCCGGCCAGCCCGCCGAGCGGGAGGACGGTGTCGTAGTAGAGCCAGGACCGGAACACGCCGTTCGAGCCGGATCCCGGCGTCAGGATGAAACCGGACCCCTCGCGGCCCATCTGGTAGGTGATGCCGTCGATGAGCGAGACGTGCCCGGAGCCTGGCAGCAGCTCGCCGTTGAGCAGCGCGAAGAGCGGGTACGACAGACCGATCAGGACGCAGGCGGTGACGGCGAACTTCCTGGTGTCGCGGTGGCTGTGCCGCCACATCGTCACCAGCAGCGCCGGCAGCACCACCAGCATCGTCTCCTTGGTGAGGACGGCGGTGGCGGCCGCCAGCCCGGAGGCGAAGTGGTGCCACAGGTGGCGGTTCGGCGACGCGGCGAGGCAGAACGCCAGCACCATCCACATCACCGCGATGTTGTCGAGGAAGATCTCCCGCTGGAGGACCACGGACAGCGGCGACAGCCCGAAGAGCCCCATCGCGAGCCCGGCCGCCCACCGCGGCAGCCACAGCCGGCGCGCCAGCACGTACAGCAGCACCGCGGAGGCGGCGGACACCGCGAGCATCGAGAACCGCATCGGCGCGACGGTCATCCACTCCGGGACGAACAGCGACGGCAGGTACGTCAGGGCCGCCACCTGGATCCAGCCGAGCGGCGGATGGTCGTACCAGTACGTGTAGTGGGCCAGGCCCTCGCCCTGCTGGACCGCCCACGCCTGGGCCAGGTAGGTGCCCTCGTCGTCGCTCAGGGTCGGGAAGTTCGTGATGTTCCAGCCCTGGACGGCGACGATCACGAGCAGCAGGGCCCCGCACAGCAGCAGGTCGGGGCGGGAGGAGCGGAAGCGCACGAGCGGGCGGACGGGCGGGGCCGGACGGACGCCGAGCCCGCCGGCCGTGGAGCGCCGGGCGGGGACGGCCGGGGTGTCCGGGGTGTCGGTCCCGGGCTCCGGGGCAGTGGCCGTGGGCAGGGTGGCGGTCACCGGCGGCTGTCCTCTCGGATCGCGGTGGAGGCGGACGCGGAGGCGGAGGCGACGACTGCGGTTGCGGAAACGGCCGGGACGGTCGTCAGATGGGCGCCGGTGTGGCTGGTCAGCTCCCACTCGTTGCGGCCGCGCTGCTCGCGCCAGACGGCACGGATCGCGGCGCCCGCGAGCATCACCTGGTAGAACGGGCCGCCGACGACGAGCTTGACGTAGTGCACGAAGCGGACGCGCAGGCCGTACTGCCGGCCGAAGTCGTGCAGGCCGACGATCTCGAAGACGAACGTCACCATCGCCGTGATCATGGGCAGGAAGGTGATGATCGCGATGCCCACGGGGACGTCGAGGAAGAGCGCGACGGCGACGTTGACCGGGATGATCACACCCGACGCGGCCTGCATGAACGGGGTCATCAGCGTGTAGCGGGCGAGCCAGCGCCGGCCCCGGCCGGGCAGCTGCTGCCAGTCCTTCTTCCGGTACACCTGCAGGAATCCCTGGTTCCAGCGGGTGCGCTGCTTGAGCAGGCTCACCAGCGAGCCCGGCGTCTCCTCGCGGGTCACCATGTCGCAGTCGTAGGCGACGACGACCTTCTTGCCGACCGACGACAGCCGCACCCCCAGGTCGCAGTCCTCGGCCAGGCAGTTCTGGTCCCAGCCGCCGGCCTCGCGCAGCACCTCGGTGCGGACGAAGACGGTGTTGCCGCCCAGCGGGATGAACCCCTTCTCGGCGTGCAGGTGGAGCCGGGAGCGGAACCAGAAGAAGTACTCCAGGCAGTTGCGCAGGCTGTACCAGCTGGAGTGGAAGTTGATCAGCTGGACCCCGCCCTGGACCACGTCGGCGCCGGTGGAGCGGAAGGCGTGGTCGACGTGGGCCAGCAGCTCGGGATGGACCTGGTCCTCGGCGTCGAAGACCCCGACGATGTCGCCGCGGCAGGACGGCAGGGCGGTGTTGAGGGCCTTCGGCTTGTTCTTCGTCTCGTGGTGGTCGACGACCACCCGCACCCGGGCCGGCTCGCGCGCCGCGGCCCGTTCGGCGACGGCGGCGGTCTCGGGGTCGTCGTGCCCGACGATCACGATGATCTCGTAGTCGCTGTGGCTCGATTCCAGCAGCCGGTCGACGGTGTGCTCCAGCACCGCCTGCTCGTGGCGGGCGGGCAGCAGCAGTGAGAACGCCAGGCGCCCCTCCCCGTCGGGACGGTCGAAGCGCGTGGAGGCGAGCGTCTCCGGCGTCCGCCACGCGTGCATCTGCCACCAGAGCGTGAACGCGGCCATCCAGAAGAGCGCCAGTGAAATGGCAGCAATGAACACAGACGTGTACAAAAAGCCCCCCACAGACCCGCCGCCCCCCAGGCGGCGATCAGAAAACCCCCCGGAGACTCGCGGCAGGCCCCCCGGCCCGCCGCCGCCCCGCTTCCCCCCGGACGCACCCCCCAGCGCGTCGTCTCGGTGACTCCCGAAGCCATGAGATTAGGCGGTGAACACGACATCCAGCCTCAGCGTCGATGAAATGCGTGTTTCTGAATCGACATATGCACAAACGGAACTGACGGCACTCCGGGTACTTCAGGGACGAACCGCACCCAACTGCTCCGCCAGCTCGACCGGGTCCGTCGTAGGCCGCGCGCAGACGAAATGTCGACACACATACGCCGCCGGAAGGTCGCGCACCAGTGTGCGCTCGGCCAGAAGAGGGAACTCCCCCTCCCCGCCCTCCGCAGGCTGCGGCAGCCCCACCGCCACGACCGCACCAGGAGCCGTCCCCAGCAACGCCGCCCGGTGCAGCGCCGCCCGTGCCGGATCCTCCGGATGCCCGACCACCGCCACCTCGCGCGGCCCGTCCAGCAGCGCCTCCGCCACCGACAGCCCGTGCCCGATGAACCGCGGCACGCGCGGACCCAGCGCCTGCACCACCCCGAGCGCCCGCTCCGCCGCCGTACGGTGCGCCTGCGAACCGGTGTGCGCCGCGTACGAGAGCAGCGCGCCCGCGGCCGCCGTCCACCCGGACGGCGCGGCCGTGTCCGTCGGATCCTGCGGCCTGCGGATCAGCTTCTCCGCATCGTGCGCCGTGTCGTACAGCGACCCGTCCTCGGCGGTGAAGCGGTCCAGGACCAGGTCCAGCAGGAAGCCGGCGAACTCCAGCCACACCCCCTCGCCGGTCACCGCCGCCAGGGCGAGGAAACCCTCCGCGACGTCGCCGTAGTCCTCCAGCACCCCCGCGTTGGCACCCACGTGCCCGTCCTTGCTGGTCCGCGCGAGACGGGGGGCCCGGCCGGCCGCCGCGTCGAAGTGCACCCGCACCAGCAGGTCGCCGGCCTCGGTCGCCCGCTCCACCAGGTCGGGCCGATCGAAGTACGCCCCGCACTCCGCCAGCGCCGCGATGGCCAGGCCGTTCCACGCGGCGACGACCTTGTCGTCCCGCCCGGGGGCAGGCCGCTCCGCCCGCGCCGCCAGCAGCCGCTCCCTGATCCCGGCGATCCGCTCGGCGTCCACCGCCGGCCCGTCCTGGGGCAGCTGGAGCACGGACGTGCCGTGCTCGAAGGTGCCCTCCTCGGTCACCCCGAAGTACCCGGCGGCCAGCACCCCGTCGTCCTCCCCGAGCACCTCCCGCAGCCGGGCCGGCGTCCAGGCGTAGTACGCCCCCTCCACATGCTCGCCGGTCAGCGGGTCCTCGGAGTCGGCGTCGAGGGCGGAGGCGAACCCGCCCTGGGCGGTCCGCAGCTCCCGGACCATGAAGTCGGCGGTCTCCAGCGCCACCCGCCGAGCGAGCTCCGAACCGGTGGCCCGCCACAGGTGGGCGTAGACCCGGCAGAGCAGGGCGTTGTCGTAGAGCATCTTCTCGAAGTGCGGTACCACCCACTCCCGGTCCACCGAGTACCGCGCGAACCCGCCGCCGAGCTGGTCGTAGATCCCGCCGCGCGCCATCGCCTCACAGGTGTCGGCAGCCATCTGCAGCGCACCCTCGGACCCGGTGCGGGCGTGGTGGCGCAGCAGGAACTCCAGCACCATGGACGGCGGGAACTTCGGCGCCCCGCCGAATCCGCCGCGCACGGCGTCGTACTCGCGCGTCAGCCCGAGCAGCGCCTGCGCGAGCTCCTCGGCCCCGGGAGTCCCGGCCTTCCCGTAGTCCAGCTGCCGCCCGGCCAGGTCCCGCACGATCTTCTGCGCGACCTCGGCGACCTCCTCGGGCCGCCCCACCCAGGCGGCCCGCACGCCTTCGAGCACCTGCATGAAGGAGGGCATCCCGTGCCGGGGCTCGGGCGGGAAGTAGGTCCCGAAGTAGAACGGCTCGGCGTCCGCGGTGAGGAACACGGTCATGGGCCACCCGCCCTGCCCGGTGGCGGCCTGCACGGCCTCCATGTAGACGGCGTCGACGTCGGGCCGCTCTTCCCGGTCCACCTTGATGTTGACGAAGTGCTCGTTGAGATACCCCGCCGTTAGTTCATCAGTAAAGCTTTCAGCTTCGAACACATGGCACCAGTGGCAGCTTGAGTAGCCGACGCTCAGGTGCACGGGCACGCCTCGTTCTCGCGCCTCGGCGAAGGCCTCCGGCGACCACGGCCACCAGTCGACGGGGTTGTCCGCGTGCTGGAGCAGGTACGGCGAGGTCTCGTTCGCAAGGCGATTCGGCATGGGCCCATCCTGCCGCACCACCCCGCGCGCAGCTCATGACCTGGCCATCAGGCCGCCGGTTCGGCACCGTTGATGCGATCAGCCCATTTCCAGACCGGGACCACGCGGGAGTGGTCCCAGGTTCCGACCCCTTTCCGGCCCGGCCTGATCACGAAGTGGGTGAAGACCGACGCGATCACCTTCCGCTTCTCCTCGAACCCCATCCCGCCCGACTGCCAGCGCAGCCTCATCGGCTCGGGCAGCCGGACCCGGCCCTGCCCGTCGGCAGGAAAGAGCAGCTTCTCGATGGCGTCTTCCACGAGGGGGCCGCTGATGGCGCATCTTCCGCAGCCGCGCCCCGATGCGCAGATGTAGTTGTAGGGGCTGCTCCGGCTGGCGGCCTTGCCGCCGCCCATGAGCTGGTCGCACGTACTGCCATCCTCAAGCGGTGCCCCGCAGCGAACGAATCCGGCGGCGAGATACTTCGGGCCGGCCTTCCTCCCCGTGAGGCGTGGACTGAGCGGGCCCCGGTGCATGTAGAGACTTCCGACCGAGAACGTCGCGCAGACCTCCCTCCACTGCTCGGGCGTGACGATGGCCTGCCACACACCGACCAATGGACCTCCGGTGTCGGGATCGATCAGCAGTGCGCCCCGGTTGGCTCGGAAGCCGCAGACCCTCGGGGCGGTGATGATCTGAGTGACCGTCATCGGGTTGGGGCGGCCGCCCCGCGTTCCCGTGATCCCCTGCGCGTCCCACTCGCGTGCCACCTGCCCCATGGAGGCCCCGCCGATCCGGTCCTCGATCGCCTTGCGGACGAGTTCCGACTCCACCGGATGCAGTGTCTGCCGGTCCGGCAGCCACCCGAAAGGCCTCGGGCCGCTGTGCGGCAGCCCGTCCATGGCCCGCGACCAGTGCCAGTCCTGGACCCGGCGGCTGCGCATCTCCCCCTCGGCGACGGCCCCTTGGAGACATGCGGCGCCTTGGAGCAGTCCGGCCTTGGTGTACGGATCACGCAGGCCCTCCCGGTCCACGTAGACACGCCCCGGTGCCGAGGTGAGCGCCGCCATGAAGCGGATGAAGTCCTCGGGCCTGCGGTAGAGGCGGTCGTCCGCGACGGCCACGACGCCCCGCAGGGGGCCGGCCGCGAAGGCGTGGCCCCGGTGGAGGTCGGCGAGGAGGTGGTCGAAGGCGGGGCGTTCCCGGTCGTCCTTGGTCGCGTTGCGCGCGTTGTCGGTGTAGGTGGCGACGACGACGCAGCCGTGTTCGCGTGCCGTGCGTTCGTTGATGCGGTGCTGGTGGCGTACGCCGCGTGCGTCGCGGTGGGGGGTGTCCTGCGAGGTTCGGGCGTAGGAGGCGACCGGTATCTGGTCCATGGAGCGTTTCCCCGTCGAGAGTTGGTGCGATGTTCGCTACAACTGGCGAACAGCACGTCGGGTTACGCACCGGCTGAACCGGCTGGCGTTCATTGCCCTTGATTCACACGGCAGTTGCTCTGTTTCGGCTCGGCTGTGCGAAGGAATGACCGCTTCCCTCTGAACTAGCTCAGATTCCCTCGCGCGCGGCGGAGTCCCGCAGGACACTTGGGGCACGTTGCCGGAGCTCTCTGAGGGGGATGCCGATGCGGGACAGCCATCGTGGTGAGGCCGAGCGTCTGTTGGAGCGGGCCGTGGACGAGGCGGTCCGGCGGGGGGCGGGCTCGGCGGATGCCGTGGGCGGGGCGGTGGTGGACAGGGCGGCGCTGCTGGCGCGCGGCAGGGAGGCCCTGGACGCGCTCGCCGCGAGTGCGGCGCCCGAGTACGCGGCGTACGTGCGGGCGTTGGACGAGGCGGCGGCCGGGGACCAGTCGCTGGGTGAGGCGTTCCGGCGGGGCAACACCTCGACGGCGGTGCTGGTGACCGCGGTCGCGGCGGCCGCGGCCGTCGGGGCGGACCTGTCGCTGGGTGTCGCGGCGGGTACGGCGCTGACGGCGGGGGCCGTGGTCGGGATCGCGGGTGCGGTGGCGACGGTGGCGAAGGTGACGGCTCTGCACGTGCCGGCCGCGAACCGGCGGGCCGGGGAGCTGGGCCGGCCGGGCGGCGCGGAGCAGTTGAAGCTGCAGTGGTTGTCGGCGTTGGAGGTGCGCGGGATACGTCCGTTCCTGGAGCAGCAGCGGGCGGTGGCGGCTGCGGCGCGGGCGCCGCGGCCGGTGGCGCTGTCGTTGGCGCGCACGGCGGGGCGGTTGCGCGGGGCGGACCGCAGTGCGGAGGCCAGGCGGCGCAGTGCGCTGGAGCAGTCCTTCGGGCAGTTGCCGGATGTGGCAGACCGGTTCGCGGGGCGGCGGGCGGAGCTGACGCGGATCGCGCAGTGGGTGCAGGCGGCGCGGGCGAGTACGGAGACGCGCCCGGTGGTCGTGGTGTTGCACGGGGAGCCGGGGGTGGGGCGGACGGCGCTGGCGTTGCGGGCGGCGCATGCGCTGCGGGACCAGTTCCGGGGTGCGTGTGTGGTGGACATGCGGGGTGGTTCGCCCGGCGGGGAGCCGGGCGAGGCGCCGCTGTCGACGCGGGAGGCTCTGTTGCACCTGATGAACCGGCTGGGTGCGCCGCGGGAGCAGTTGCTGTTCCGGGAGGGTGCTTCGGCGGAGCAGCAGGTGAGGCGGTTGGGCGAGTTGTACCACCAGCACTTGCGGGGGTTGCCGGTGACGGTGCTGCTCGACGATGCGGTGGATGCGGCGCAGGTGCGGATGCTGGTGCCGGAGCGTTCGGAGAGTCTGGTGCTGGTGACGGCGCGGGAGCCGTTGGAGTTGCCGGGGGATCTGGCGGCGTGGGTCCATCAGCTGCCGGTGGAGCGGCTGGACGGGGTTGAGGCGGCGGAGCTGGTGCGGGCGGCGGCGCCGGAGGGGGCGGTGGCCGGCGAGGGGGCCGCGGCCGGGGTGGCTGCGGTGGTGGGGGTGGGTGGCGGGTTGCCGCTGGCTCTGCGGATGCTGGCTCCGCTGGTGGGTGGGGGTGCGGCCGGGGATGGGGCCGGGGGCGGGGGCGGGGTGCATCCGGTGGAGGCGGCGCTGCGGGCGGCGGATGTCCGGTTGGCCGAGCCGGCCCGGCTGCTGCTGCGGCGGTTGCCGCTGGCGGGGCGGGCCTCGCTGGGTGGTGCGGCGGCGGCCGCGCTGGCCGACGTACCGGAGCAGGCGGCGTTGCGGACGCTGGAGGAGTTGTGGGAGGCGGGGCTGATCGAGCGGGTGCGGGGTCAGCGGTTCCGGATGCATGACGCGGTGCGCGCGTATGCGGCGGCGCGGCTGGCGGCCGACGAGGACCGGGCGCAGGCGGTGGCGGCGCACGAGCGGTTGATCCGCAACTACGCGCAGCTGGCGGACTCGGTGATCCGGATGGTCGACGGGAAGATGTCGACGCGGGCGAACCAGTTCGGCGGGCACGGCTTCGTCTCGCTGGACGCGGCGCTGCGGTGGCTGGACGACGAGTCGAGTTTCATCACGGCGGCGCTGCGGCATTCGGAGGGGGTGGACCAGCAGGCGGTGCTGGATCTGCTGGGGGCGTTGTGCGACTTCTGTCTGCTGCGCGGGGACCTGTACCGGCTGGGTGAGATCGACGAGCTCACGCAGGCGGTGGCGGCGGGCCGGCAGGGCCAGGAGGGGCAGCAGGGGCGGCTGGTGCGGTCGGTGCAGTGGCGTACGGGTATCGCGGCGCGGCAGCTGGGTGAGCTGGACAAGGCGCGGTCGACGCTGACGTCGGTGGTGGACCAGTACATGGAGGCCCATCAGGAGGCGGGGGCGGCGATGGCGCTGGTGTCGCTCGGGATCACGTTGCACCATCAGGGCAATCTGCCGGAGGCGGCGGTGCGCATCCGTGAGGCGCTGGTGCTGCAGGAGCCGGCGGAGCTGGCGGGTGACCGGGCGTGGGGGTTGCACGCGCTGGCGGCGGTGGAGCGGGATCTGGCGCATCTGGCGGAGGCGACGCGGCTGCTGGAGACGTCGCTGGCGTTGCACCGGGAGAGCGAGAGCGTGCACGGGGAGGCGTGGGCGCATTTCCAGCTGGGGCAGGTGCACCTGCGGTTCGGTGAGGTGGAGCAGGCGGAGAAGGAGCTGGACCTGGCGTTGCAGTTGTACGGGCGGACGCGGGACGACCGCGGTGAGGCCTGGGCGCTGACGCAGCTGGGGCGGGCGCGGGTGGTGGACGGGGATCCTGGGTCGGCGGTGGAGCGGCTGCGGGAGGCGCTTGCGCGGCATCGGGAGGCGGAGGACGCGCGTGGGGAGGCGTGGACGCAGTACTACCTGGGGCAGGCGCTGGAGGTGGGCGGCGAGCGGGACCGGGCGGTGCGGGAGCTGGAGCGGGCGCGGACGATGTTCTCGCGGATGCGGGACGTGTACGGGCTGGCGCACGCCCGGCACCATTCGGGCCGGGTGACGCGGGACCAGCGGGCGGCGCAGACGGGGAACCTGAAGAATTCGGGTTTCGCGCGGCAGCTGCTGGTGGATGCGCGGGCGGATTTCCAGCGGATCGGGCTGGCGCACGGGGAGGCGTGGACGTGCCTGGAGCTGGCGGTGGTGGACGCGGGCAACGGGCGGCTGTCGCAGGCGCTGGGGTTGTGCGAGGAGGCGGTGCGGCTGTTCATCTCGTACGGGGACCGGCGCGGGGAGGACTGGGCGCGGTTCCTGCGGTGCACGCTGTTGCCGTACGTGGGGCTGGCGGGGCCGGGGGTTCCGGAGGAGGCGCGGGCGGAGCTGGCGCGGCTGGTGGAGGCGCCGCACGCGGCGCGTGACGGCCGGCTGGCGGACTGCCTGGAGACGTACGGGGTGATCCTGGGCCGGGGTGTGGATCCGGCGGAGGGCTGGCAGGCGTGGCGGCTGGGTCTGGTGCCGAACCTGCACTCGCGGGAGGTCATGGGCGTACCGCGGGTGTGACCGTCCCGGCCGTGCCGACCGGTGGGGCCCGCGGGCCGGGCTGCGACGGCTGCGCACCGGCCGCCCGGCAGGGGCGCAGGGCCGGCGCGGCTGTGCGGCCCGCACCGCCCGGTGGCCGCGTGGCTGCGGTCGGTGCGGCCACGGCCGCGGACTCGCCCGAAGGGCCCCCGATGCCCGCCTGCCACGGCTGCACGACCTGGTCGGCGGGCGGGGCCGCTGGGCCGGGCCCCCTGCGGCGGCTCCGTCGGCGCGGCTCGCGGTGGCCGTGGGGCTGCACGACCGGGCACCTTGGGGCCGCACGGCTCGGCCGGGGCGGTTGCCGGGCTCGCACCGGGCGGTGTCGGCGGGGCCGCAAGGTCCGGCGGCGGCCGGGCGGGCCCGGCGGCGACGGCATACCCGGGCCGGCCGGCAGGGGCGCAGGGCCCGGCCGCGGGCCCGGTGCGAGGCCCGGTGGCTGTGTGGTCCGGTCGGCGCTCCGCAGGGCCCGGTGGCCACCGCGTCCGGTCGGCGGAGCCGCCGGGCGGGGCGGGGCGGGGTGGTTGCGGCCATGCGCGGGGGCCGCCCCGCCGTCGGGGCGGGGCGGCGTGCGGGTCCGGGGAGGGCGGCCCGGACGCGAGGCGGCCTAGGCGGTCGGCTTGGCCGCGGGGGTCGCGGCGGGGGCCGGTTCGGGGGCCTCTTCGAAGTCGACCCGGCCCATGTGCCGGTTCATGGACTTCATCAGGGCCCACACGCCGACTGCGAGGGCCGCGAACACGATGAAGCCCAGGATGCCGGGGGTCACCTTGTTCTTGTCGAAGGTGTCACCCGCCAGGGGAAGGAGCTGGGTCAGTGCTGCCTGCGTAGCGCTCATAGCTACGCATTCTCCCGGATGCCCGCGAAGAGGTCGGACTCGGGGAGGGAGGTGTCGACGAGCGACTTGGCGAGCTCGTACTCCTCGGTGGGCCAGACCTCCTTCTGGACCTCCATGGGGACGCGGAACCAGCCGCCGTCCGGGTCGATCTGGGTGGCGTGCGCGATGAGGGCCTTGTCGCGGATCTCGAAGAAGTCGGCGCAGGGGATGTGGGTGGTGAGGGTCCGCTCCTTGCGCTCGAACTCCTTCCACCGCTCCAGCCACTCGCCGTAGGGGGAGTCCAGGCCGCGGGAGAGCATCGCCTCGTGCAGGGCGATGGTGCGCGGCTTGTTGAAGCCCTGGTTGTAGTAGAGCTTCTGCGGCTGGTGGGCGGGGCCGTACTCGGCCTCGGGGTACTTCTCGGTGTCGGCCGCGCCGTCGAAGGCCACCATCGAGATCGTGTGGGTCATGATGTGGTCGGGGTGCGGGTAGCCGCCGTTCTCGTCGTACGTGGTGACGACCTGCGGCTTGAAGGCGCGGATCTTCTTGACGAGCTCGCCGGCGGCCTCGTGGACGTCCGCGAGGGCGAAGCAGCCTTCGGGGAGCGGGGGCAGCGGGTCTCCCTCGGGGAGGCCGGAGTCGACGTAGCCGAGCCATTCCTGCTCGACGCCGAGGATCTGGCGGGCCTCCTCCATCTCCTTGGCGCGGACCTCGTGGATGTTCTCCTCGATGTACTTGTCGCCCTGGAGCTTGGGGTTCAGTACGGAGCCCCGTTCGCCGCCCGTGCAGGTCACGACCATGACGGGGACCCCTTCGGACACGTACTTTGCCATCGTGGCCGCGCCCTTGCTCGACTCGTCGTCGGGGTGGGCGTGGACGGCCATCAGTCGAAGCTGCTCGGTCAAAACAGGATCCTCTGCGATTCGGCGCGACACTCGGCTTCTATAGTGACCGAACTGGGGGACGGAAAATTCCAGGGATGACCCACCCTCCCCAGCGAGAGGAAAAGATCATGAGCGCGGTGCGCGAGGGACTGCCCGAGGGCCGGTACGGCCGGTCGGCGGACGAGCGTGCGGACCGGAAGCTCAAGATCATCGGGGCGGCACTGGGTGCCGTGCTGCTGGGTGTGATCGGCTGGATCGGCTGGGACTACGTCGCGGGCCGGAGCGTGAGCGCCGAGGTGATCAAGTTCCAGGTGATTTCGGACACCGAGGTGAAGGTGCACCTGGAGGTACGCAAGGACGCGTCGGTCACCGGCGTGTGCACCATGGTCTCGCAGGACGAGCAGCACGCCGAGGTGGGCCGCGCCGACTTCACCTTCGCCCAACCCCGGTCGCGGGTCGATGAGGTCGTGTCGGTGAAGACCACCGGCCGGGCCACCATGATCGAGCTGGTGGGCTGCCAGCCCGCGGGGTCCGCCGGCTGAAACACCCGGCCGGGAGGGCTCCGCGGAGGCACTCTGCCGGGGTGCTGCGCCGAGGCTTGGGAGGGCGGCCCGCGGGGCAATGGCCCTCTGGGGTCCTCCCCCTTTTCTTCCCGAATTGTTAGGCTCGTGGTTTCGTCCGCCGCTGGCGGCCTTGTAGTCCCCTGTACCGACGAGGAGCACCCGTGACCCAGACGAGCGAGAGCGTCACCTGGCTGACCCAGGCGGCGTACGACCAGCTGAAGGCGGAGCTGGACTACCTCTCTGGTCCCGCCCGCACGGAGATCGCGGCGAAGATCGCAGCCGCCCGCGAGGAGGGCGACCTGCGCGAGAACGGCGGGTACCACGCGGCCAAGGAGGAGCAGGGCAAGCAGGAGCTCCGGGTCCGCCAGCTCACGCAGCTCCTGGAGAACGCCAAGGTCGGGACCGCGCCCGCGTCCGACGGCGTGGTGGCGCCGGGCACCCTCGTGAAGATCGCCTTCGACGGCGACGAGGACGACACGATGGAGTTCCTGCTGGCGTCGCGCGAGTACGCGTCCGGGGACTTCGAGACGTACTCCCCGCAGTCCCCGCTGGGCACCGGCGTGCTCGGCAAGTCGATCGGCGAGGACGCCGAGTACGAGCTGCCGAACGGCAAGAAGGCCTCCGTCAAGATCCTGGACGTCAAGCCCTTCACCGGCTGATCACCCTTCGTTCGCCCGTGATGCCCCGGCCGGTTCTCCGGCCGGGGCATCACGCGTACGCGGCCTACGCGCTCGCCGAGCGGTACTTGCGGACCGAGAGGGTCCGGAAGACCACGATGATCAGCAGCGACCAGAGGACGGATGCCGTGACAGGGTGCTGCATGGGCCAGGCGTCGGGGACCGGGTAGCCGGGCGGCAGGTTCCCGAAGAGCTCGCGGCACGCCTGGACGGTGGCGCTGAAGGGGTTCCACTCCGCGATGGTCCGCAGGAACGGCGGCATGTTCTCGGAGGGGACGAAGGCGTTCGAGATGAAGGTCAGCGGGAAGAGCCAGATGAGCCCGCCGGAGGTGGCCGCCTCGGGGGTGCGCACGGACAGGCCGATGAGGGCGCCGATCCAGGAGAAGGCGTAGCCGAGCAGGAGCAGCAGGCCGAAGCCGGCGAGCACCTCGCCGGGGCTGGTGTGGGTGCGCCAGCCGACCAGCAGGGCCACGACGGCCAGGATCACGAGGGTGAACGAGGTCTGGACGAGGTCGGCGAGGGTGCGGCCGGTGAGGACCGCGCCGCGGGCCATGGGCAGCGAGCGGAAGCGGTCGATCAGGCCTTTGTGCATGTCGTCGGCGATGCCCGCGCCGGCGCCGGCGGTGGCGAAGGTGACGGTCTGGGCGAAGATGCCGGCCATCAGGAATTCGCGGTATGCGGCGGGTGAGGTGCTGCCGCCGACGCTGATCGAGCCGCCGAAGACGTAGCTGAAGAGCACGACGAACATGACCGGCTGGATCACACCAAAAATGATCATCTCGGGAATTCGGGACATACGAATCAAATTCCGCTTGGCGATCACCAGTGAGTCGTTGACGCCCTGGGCGAGCCCGCCGCGTGGGCGCGGTGCCGCGAGGTCCCCGGTCGGGGAGGTGAGGGTCACTTCGCCGCCTCCTTACGGGCCGCCCGGCGGCCCCTGGCCTCGGCGCCGGCCCCGCCGTCGCCGTTCTCCTCCTCCGCCGCCCGTTCGGCCGCGTGGCCGGTCAGGGAGATGAACACGTCGTCGAGGGTGGGGCGGCGCAGGCCGATGTCGTCGATCTCGATGCCCCGGCCGTCCAGTTCCCGGATGACCTCGGCGAGCAGCTTGGCCCCGCCGGACACCGGTACGGTCAGCTTGCGGGTGTGCTCCTCGACCGTGGTCTCGCCCTTGCCGAAGCCGGCGAGCACCTCCCGCGCGCCTGGGATGTGGGCGCGTTCGTGGACGACGACCTCGACGCGCTCGCCGCCGGTGCGGGCCTTCAGCTCGTCGGAGGTGCCGCGGGCGATGACCTTGCCGTGGTCCACCACGCAGATGTCGTCCGCGAGGTGGTCGGCCTCCTCCAGGTACTGGGTGGTCAGCAGCAGGGTGGTGCCGCCGGCGACCAGTTCCTGGATGATGCCCCAGAGCTGCTGACGGTTGCGGGGGTCGAGTCCGGTGGTGGGCTCGTCCATGAACATGACGGGCGGGCTGACGACGAGCGCGGCGGCGAGGTCGAGGCGCCGGCGCATGCCGCCGGAGTACGTCTTGGCGGGGCGGTCGGCGGCGTCGGCGAGGTTGAAGCGGTCGAGGAGCTCGACGGTCCGCGCCTTGGCCGCCTTGGCCCTCATCTGGTAGAGCCGGCCGACCATCTGGAGGTTCTCGCGGCCGGTCAGGTATTCGTCGACGGCCGCGAACTGGCCCGAGAGGCCGATGGCGCGCCGGACCTCGTTGGGGTGCTTGAGGACGTCGATGCCGGCGACGACGGCCTTGCCGCTGTCGGGGCGCAGGAGTGTGGTCAGGACGCGTACGGTCGTGGTCTTGCCCGCGCCGTTCGGGCCGAGCAGGCCCAGGACGGTGCCTTCGGGGACGTCGAGGTCGACGCCGTCCAGAGCCCGTACGTCGCCGAAGGTCTTGACCAGTCCCTCGGCGTGGATGGCACCTGGCATATGGATTCTCCCCATGTGAATCGGGCCAGTGGGGTCGAGCTGTTCAGGACATTTCTCCGCAAATGCTATGGGGGCAGGGCAGGTCCCGCTCGGCCGAACGGGGGGTGCGGGGGTGTGGGTGGTGGGGAGCGCGGGGGTCCGCCGATCTGGTCCGCCGAAGCGCTGGTCCGCTAGCCCATCACCTTGTATCCCGCGCCGTGCAGCGTCCGCGCGACCTCCGCGCAGTGCTCCGGCCCCTTGGTCTCCAGGTGCAGTTCCACCTCCACCTCCGTGAGCCCCAGCCGCGGGTCCGTCCGTACGTGGCTCACGTCCAGCACGTTCGCATCGACCACTGACAACACCCCCAGGAGCCCGGCCAGCGCCCCGGGCCGGTCCGCCACGCGCAGCCGCAGGGACAGGTACCGGCCCGCCGCCGCCATGCCGTGCCGCAGGATCCGCTGGAGCAGGAGCGGGTCGACGTTGCCGCCGGACAGCACGGCCACGACCGGGCCAGCGCCGTACAGCTCGGGCTCGCTCAGCAGGGCCGCCACCGTACTGCACCCGGCCGGCTCCACGACGAGTTTCGCCCGTTCCAGGCACAGCAGCAGGGCGCTGGAGAGCGCGTCCTCGGACACGGTGCGCACGTCGTCGAGGAGCTCGCCGATGATCCTGAAGGGGACGTCGCCGGGGCGGCCCACCCTGATGCCGTCGGCCATCGTGTTCGGGTCGTCGATCGAGACCGGGTGGCCGGCCTTGAGGGAGGGCGGGTACGCGGCCGCGCCCGCCGCCTGCACCCCCACGACCCGGACGTCGGGCCGCAGCGCCTTCACGGCGACGGCCACCCCGGCGGCGAGCCCGCCACCGCCGATGCCGACGAGGATGGTGCGCACCTCCGGGCACTGCTCCAGGATCTCCAGGCCGACCGTGCCCTGGCCGGCGATGATGTCGTGGTGGTCGAAGGGGTGGATGAACACCGCGCCCGTGCGGTCGGCGTACTCCTGGGCCGCGGCGAGGGTCTCGTCGACGACCTGGCCGTGCATGCGTACGTCGGCCCCGTAGTCCTGGGTCGCGGCGACCTTCGGCAGCGGCGCCCCGACCGGCATGAACACGGTGGAGCGGACACCGAGGAGCGAGGAGGCCAGCGCCACGCCCTGGGCGTGGTTGCCGGCGCTGGCGGCCACGACGCCGGCGGCCCGCTGCTCGGGGCGCAGGCCGGCGATGCGGACGTAGGCTCCGCGGAGCTTGAAGGATCCGGTGCGCTGGAGGTTCTCGCATTTGAAGTGGACGGGCGAGCCGGTGAGCGCGGAGAGGTGCCTGCTGCCTTCCATCGGCGTGACCCGGGAGACGCCGGAGAGCATCTTCTGCGCCCCCCGGACGTCGTCGAGGATGACCTGGGGAACGGGCTGGGGCACGCGGTAGTTCATGCCGTCAGTCTCGCAGTCCGGGCCCGGCCCGGCGCGGAGCGTCCGCGGCGGCTGCGGGAGCGCCCGGGGCGGATACCGGGGCCAAGGCTGGGGCAGGGGCGAAATCTCGCCATCCGGGACGGCCGTGGGACGGGTGCCCGGGCGGGCCGTATCAGTTCTCGTACGAGGCGTACGAGCCGCCGCAGGGCCGCGTACTCTGTCCCCCATCCTTGTCGGACCCACGCGAAGAGAGCCCACGGCCATGCCTTCCTCCCCGGCCAATTCCGATCTGCCCGTGCAGGCCGAAGCGCCCGCCGGAGCCGGTCTCCTCGACGCGCTCCAGCACCAGGTGGCGGTCTTCGCCCGGCGCGCCGAGCAGACCCGCCTGGGCGGCGTGGGCCAGGCCCGCAACTCGATGGACCGCGCCGCCTACCTGCTGCTCAACCGGCTCGACCTGGAAGGCCCGATGGGCGTCAAGGCGCTCGCCGGCGGCATGGGGATCGACTCCTCGACGGTGACCCGGCAGGTCGCGCCGCTGGTCGACGGCGGTCTGGTCAAGCGGACCTCGCACCCCGAGGACGGGCGGGCCGTGGTCCTCGCGCTGTCCCCGCGGGGGCTGGCGCGGCTGGAGGAGGTGCGGTCCTCGCGGCGCGAGCTCATGGCGCGGGTGACGGAGGGCTGGAGCGAGGACGAGCGCGAGTCCTTCACCGGGCTGCTGACGCGCTTCAACCTGTCGCTGTCGGAGCTGATGGCGGCCGTGGCCGAAGCCGGGCCGGCCTCCTGAGCGGAGTCCGTCCGTCCTATTGACCTGACCGGTCCCACCGGCCGCACTATGTGAATATGCGGGCGGTTGATCAACAGACGGGCTCCTACGGGGAGTTCGAAGCGTTCGTCGCGGGGGCGGCGGGGCGGCTCCTGCATGTCGCGGTGCTGCTGACCGGTGAACCGGAGTCGGCCCGCCGACTGCTCGCGGGCGCGCTGGCCCGTACGTACGCCCACTGGCGGCGCCTGCGCGCGGACGACCCGTACGACTTCACCCGCCACGAGCTGTGCGCGGCCTTCGCCCGGACCGGCTGGCGCCACCACGGCGGGAGCGGGGTGCTGGCGCGGCTGAGCCCGCCGGAACGGCTCGTGCTCGTCCTGCGGCTCTACGAGGGGCTCGCGGAGGAGGTCACGGCGGCGCAGCTCGGGATGCCGGTGGAGCGGGTCCGGGTGCTGTGCAACCGGGCCGTGTCCCTGCTGCGGGCCCGGGAGGCGGCGTGAGCGGGCTCCCGGACCGGAAGGAAGCCCAGGTCAAGCAGCTCTTGGAAGGCCCGTACCCGGTGGTGCCGACGGGCCTGGCCGCGGGCGCGGCGGCCCGCGGGGACCGACTGCTGCGCCGGCGGCGGGCGTTGCGCAGGTTCGGCTGGGCGGTGCTGTTCGCTGCCGCGGTGGCCTTCACGGTGTGGGCGTCCCTGACCCGCCCCTGGGCCGGGCCCCCGGCCGGCATCTCCCCGCCCCTGGAGGGCTGGTAGCTGCACCGGCCGTGCCCCCACCGGGTCCGGGCGGAGCCCGGTGGGGGTGCGGCGGTGGGTCAGCCCAGCGCCTGCGTCAGGTCCGCGATCAGGTCGTCGGCGTTCTCGATGCCCACCGAGACGCGGATCAGGTCCGCCGGGACCTCCAGCGCCGAGCCGGCCACCGACGCGTGCGTCATGCGGCCCGGGTGCTCGATGAGGGACTCGACGCCGCCCAGGGACTCGGCCAGCGTGAAGATCTTGGTGCGGCCGCAGACGGCGACGGCCTCTTCCTCGCCGCCGGCGACCTGGAAGGACACCATGCCGCCGAAGTTGCGCATCTGCTTGGCGGCGACCTCGTGGCCCGGGTGCTCGGGCAGGCCCGGGTAGAGGACCTTGGTGACCTTCGGGTGCCGCTGGAGCACCTCGACGATCTTGGCCGCGTTCTCCGCGTGCCGGTCCATGCGCACGGCCAGGGTCTTGATGCCCCGCAGTACGACCCACGAGTCGAACGGCCCGGCCACCGCGCCCATCGCGTTCTGGTGGTAGGCCAGTTCCTCACCCAGCGCCTCGTCGGCGGTGACGAGCGCACCGCCGACCACGTCGGAGTGCCCGCCCATGTACTTGGTCAGCGAGTGCACGACCACGTCCGCGCCCAGTGCCAGGGGCTGCTGGAGGTAGGGAGAGGCGAAGGTGTTGTCCACGACCAGCTTGGCGCCGGCGGTCCGCGCGATGTCGGCGACGACGGCGATGTCGGTGATGCCGAGGAGCGGGTTGGAGGGGGTCTCGACCCAGATGACCTTCGTCTTCGGGGTGAGGGCGGCACGTACGGAGTCGGCGTCGGAGGTGTCGGCGACCGACCACTCCACGCCCCAGCGGGAGACGACCTTCGCGAAGAGGCGGAAGGTGCCGCCATAGGCGTCGTTCGGGATGACCACGTGGTCGCCCGGGGAGAGCAGCGTACGCAGCAGGCAGTCCTCGGCGGCCAGGCCGGACGCGAAGGCGAGGCCTCGGCGGCCGCCCTCCAGCGCCGCGAGGTTCTCCTCCAGCGCGGTGCGGGTCGGGTTGGCGCTGCGGCTGTACTCGTAGCCGCCGCGCAGGCCGCCGACGCCGTCCTGCTTGTAGGTGGAGACCTGGTAGATCGGCGGCACGACCGCGCCGGTCTGCGGGTCGGCGGTGTTGCCCGCGTGGATCGCGCGGGTCTCGAAGCTCTGGTGCTCGTGGCTGTCGTCGCTCATGGTCAGATGCTATGCCCAGGCCCGGTGTGCACCCCCTATTCGCTTGCCGCCCCCTCGGTCTGGTTCGCTGGAGGCATGGAGATTCTGTGGTTCCTGTTCGCCGTGCTCATGATCTTGTTCATCGTCGGCCCGTTCGTCCGGCGCCGGCGCGGCGGCATCCGTCTGGTCGCGCCGGGCAGCCCTGACGCCGCCGACCCGGCGAACTACGGATTCGACCGGCAGGAAGACCTCGACATCCGCATCCCCGGGCCCGACCAGGACCTGATGGACGCCCTGGAGAACGTGCGGCGCACCGGGCAGTGGCAGGCGGCCTCGCAGCTGCTGGCCGGGACCCCGCGGGAGGGCGAGCGGCGCTGGCAGCGCGTACAGGCCTTCGGCGGCGCGGCGGCGCTGGAGCTGGTGGCTCAGCCGGGTGTGGGCGCGCAGTGGCTGAAGGCGTGGCGGCTGGAGGCGGACAAGGACGCGGGCGGTGCGCAGGTGCACGCGGAGCTGCTGGTGCAGCAGGCGTGGCGGCACTCGGGCGGCGTCGGGTCCGACGACCACCGGATCATCCTGGAGGAGGCCCGGGACGCGTGCCGCAAGGCCGCGCTGCTGGCGCCGGGGGACCCGGTCCCGTACATCACGGAGCTGGCGATCGCGCGGGGTCTGGCGTATCCGGAGGCGCAGTTCGACGAGCTGTGGGCGAAGGTCGTCGACCGGGCTCCGGAGCACATGGGCGCGCACCTGTCGGCGCTGCACTACTGGTGCGCGAAGTGGCACGGTTCGCGGGAGAAGGCCGACGCTTTCACGCACGCGGCCGCGGCGCGCGCCCCGCAGGGCTCGCTGCTGGCGGCGCTGCCGCTGTTCGCGCTGTACGAGAACCTGCCGGACGTGATCCTGAGCAGCGGTTTCTACCGCGGTGAGGCCGTGACGCGGGCGGTGGAGGGCGCGCTGTACGCGGTGCACACGGCCCGGCCGGACGACCCGATGCTGGCGCACGTACGGCACCTGCTGCTGCTGTTCCTGGTCCACATGGAGCGGTGGGCCGAGGCGATGGAGCAGGTCCGGCACGTGGACGGGTACGTGGGCGCGCTGCCGTGGTCGGCGGCGGAGGACCCGGCGGCGCAGTATGCGCTGTTCCGGGCCCTGGCGGTGGCCGGCTACGAGGCCAACGGCGGTTCCCCGGCGACCCTCCCCCACTAGGCGGTCTACCGGCGGGTACCCCCACGACCAGCGGCGACGAGCGGTGAATAAGGTTGCCGTCAACATTCTCTGAGCCGCATGATGCGGCGTGGCGGCCATCGACCCTCGCCACGCACCTCAGCACCGCTTTCATCCCGTGGGGGGATCTGTCCATATGGGCGCTTCTTTGCGCGCCGTCCGCGCGCTCGTCCTGCTCGCAGGCTTCTACCTGCTCGGCGTTTTCCTGCTCGCCGCCCTCGTCGGCGTGGACTTCGCCGTCGTCGCCTGGCTGCACGGCCCGGTCGCCTTGAAGATCATAATCGTCTCGGTCGTCCTCGCCGTTCCGATCGTCCGCGGTCTGTTCATGCTCCGCACCCCCAAGGGCGAGCCGCCGGCCGGCATCACCGTCACCGAGGCGCAGGAGCCGCTCCTGTGGCAGACCGTGCGGGAGATCGCGCAGCAGGTCGGCACCCGTGCCCCCGACGAGATCGTGCTGATCGACGGGGTCAACGCGGCCGTCGCCGAGGAGGCCCGGCTGCTGGGCCTGCGGCCCGGAACCCGCCGCCTCTACCTCGGTCTGCCCCTGATGACGGGCCTGGACGAGATGCAGCTGCGGGCCGTGCTCGCCCACGAGATGGGCCACTACGCCAACTTCGACACCCGCCTCACCCCGCTGATCGCCCGCGGCCGCGCCCAGCTGATTCGTACGATCGGCCACTTCCACGAGCGCGCCGACAGCAAGGTCGCCAAGGAGCGGGCCCGCCAGGAGAAGCGGGACGAGAAGCGGGTCGCCAAGGGCAAGGGCGCCAAGGGCGTGGACACCTCCGGCCAGGGCGCGACGTACCGCGCCATGGCCAAGATCTACATGGCGTACGGCAACTTCTACATGCGGGCGACCCGCACCGCCGGCCGCCGCCAGGAGCTCGCCGCCGACCTCGCCTCGGTGCGCGTCGCCGGCCGGAACTCCGCCGCCTCCGCCCTGCGCGAGATCAACGCCCTGGACTCCGCGCACGACTTCTACATGAGCTCGTACGCCACCCTCGGCGTCGGCGCCGGCCTGCTGCCCCGCCCCGGCGAGGTCTTCGGCGGCCTGCGCAAGCTGCTCGACGCCCGCTCGGAGGACCTGGACGACCTGCGCCGGGAGCTGTCGACCGAGCCCGCGTCCCCGTACGACTCCCACCCGCCGCTCGCCGAGCGCGTCGCCCGGATCGAGGCCCTGCCCGACGACGGCCGCGGCGGGCAGAGCGCCCGTCCCGCCCTGGAGCTGCTGTCCGACGCGGGCGCCGCGCTGGCCGCGCTGGAGCAGGTCGTCCTCACCCCCGAGGCCCTCGCGCTCAAGCGGGTCGGCTGGGAGGACCTCGTCCACGAGTCGATGACGCAGTACGTCGGCCAGGGCGCGCAGGAGATCCGCGAGGCCTTCGCCGCCGAGGGCGCCGGCCCCGCCCTGCCCGCCCTGCTCGACGCGATCGACGCCGACCCGGCGGTGCGCTGGCGCATCGCCGACCGCTTCCCGAAGTCGGAGGAGGCCGCGGCCGCCACGGGCCGCACGGCCCGCGAGTTCGCCCGCCCGGTGGTCCGGCGCGCCCTGAACCAGCTGGTCACCGTGGAGCTGACGGGCCGCGGCGCCGCCCGCTGGCAGCTGTCCTGGTCCGATTCGGCCGCCCTGCGCTACCCGGCCGACGGCTTCGAGGAGCAGCTGCGGCTGGCCCTCGACGCGGTCGTCGCCGACCTGCCCGACACCGAACCCCTGCGAAAGCTGGTGCTTGCCCCGTGATCGGCCTGTACATCCTGGGCGCCATGCTGCTCTTCGGCGCCTTCAAGCTCCTGCGCGGCGCCTACTACCTGCGCAAGGCGAAGCGGCTGGAGGCGGAGATCGCCGTCATCGAGGGCCGGACCGCGGCCACGAACGCCGAGACGGACGCCGTCAAGGCGGAGCGGAAGGCGCAGCAGGCCGCGGCGGTCGTCGCGCTGGGCTTCGTGCCGGAAGCCGAACTCGACACCGAGAACGCACGGCCCGTCCCGCCCGAGCAGACCGCCGCCGTCGCGGCGGTCAAGGCCGGCGACTGGGAAGCGGCCGCGGCCTATCTCGACGCGGCAGGGCAGGACTGGGAGGAGCGCTGGCAGCGCATGCGCCCCCTGTCGGAGCTCGCCGCCGAGGACGACGCGTGGCTGCTGGCCTGGCGCGCGGCCCGGCCGTCGGACCCGTCCGCGGCGCTGGTGAACGCGGACACGGGCGTCCTGGTGGCCTGGAACGTGCGGGGCTCCGCGCGGGCCAGCCACACCACCCAGGAGCAGTTCCGGATCTTCCGCGAGCTGCTGCTCAAGGCGCAGGAGCAGGCGCGCGAGGCCCAGCGGCTGGCGGACCCCGCGGACCCGGTTCCGTTCATGGTGGAGCAGTCGATCAGCCAGGGCCTGGGCTACTCGCACGAGGACTACCGGGAGCTGTGGTCGCAGATCACCAAGCGTGACCCGAAGAACCTGTCGGCCCACACGAGTGCCATGCAGTACTGGAGCCAGAAGTGGCGCGGCTCGCACGAGCTGGCGCTCGCCTTCGCGCGCGAGTGCGCCGCCGGGGCCGAGCCGGGTGAGCTGCTGTCCGTGCTGCCGCTCATCGCCTACATCGAGCAGGAGCTGCACGAGTCGGACCTGAAGCCGGAGACCTTCTTCAAGGAGCCGGAGGTCCTGGCGGCGGTGGACAGCGCCCTGGCCGACCTGGCGGCGGCCGATCCGCAGGACTGGCGGTCGATCCGGCTGCGGCACCTGCTCGCGTGGTTCCTGTTCTGGCAGGACCGGGACGCGGAGGCGGTGGAGCAGTTCCGCCACATCGACGGGTACATCGGGGCGATGCCCTGGTACTACTGGTCGCCGTCGCGCTACGTGTACGCCCGGGACTGGGCGGTGCGCGAGGTCACGCCGGGCCTGTGAGGCGCGGCAGCGGGGGCGGGCCGGGAATCCGGCCCGCCCCCGCTGCCGTTGTCACTCCCACAAGGAGGCAATCGATGTTCTCGTACCGCCGCACGCCCGAGCTCCCCTCCCGCGAGGAGGCCCTGACGGGCCGCGCGGAGCCGCTGTTCGCCCTTCCGGAGAGGCACACCGTGCTGGGCAGCCCGCTGGCCGGCCCGTATCCGGAGCACCTGGAGGTCGCCGACTTCGGGCTGGGCTGTTTCTGGGGCGCGGAGCGCACGTTCTGGCGGACGCCGGGGGTGTGGACGACGCTGGCCGGCTACCAGGGCGGCTTCACCGAGAACCCGACGTACGAGGAGGTGTGCTCGGGCCTGACGGGCCACACGGAGGTCGTCCGCGTGGTCTTCGACCCCGCGCAGGTCACCTACGCCACGCTCCTGAAGCTCTTCTGGGAGTCCCACGACCCCACCCAGGGCTTCCGCCAGGGCAACGACGTGGGCACCCAGTACCGCTCGTCGGTCTACACGCACTCCCCCGCCCAGCAGGCGGCGGCGGAGGCCTCCCGCGAGGCCTACCAGCAGGTCCTGGTCCACTCGGGCCACGGCCGCATCACCACGGCCGTCCTCCCGGCGGCGGACCGCCCCTTCTGGCCCGCGGAGGCCCACCACCAGCAGTACCTGGACAAGAACCCGGGCGGCTACTGCGGCATCGGCGGGACGGGCGTCTCCTGCCCGATCGGCGTGGCCGCGGCCCGCGGAGAGTGAGCGGCCCCCCGCTCCCGGACCCGGCGCACGAACGTCTGACCCGGATCCGGCCTTCCACACGCGCTGGTACTTCTACGCCGACCGCCGCCCCTGGGAGCGCGGCTGCCTCGACCCACTGCTGCGGGCCGTCGCGGACGACGCGTTGCCGGGCATCTTCGTGACGGACCCCGGGCTCACCCGTATCCACCACCCGTACGACGGCGGCGCGGATGTCGTCCTGCCCGCCCCCGGGGAACGGGACCGCCTGCGCGAGCTGCACTCCGCCTGGCTGTCCGCGCATCCGTCAGGGTACTGATTCAGGACGGGGCGTGGCCGTGGACCCGCTTCGCGTCCAGGTGGAGTTCGTAGGGGCCCATGCAGTCTGCGGCGAGCGTGGCCACTCGGGCGCCGCAAGGACAGGCACGGTTGAGTCCGCTTCCTCCTGACGGTCCGCAGCATCCGACGCCGTTCTCGCCGTTCGGCAGCGGCCGGAGACCGGGCGCGTCCTCGGGATGGATCACGATGTTGTGGCGCGGCCCGGCTGAGATCATGGCCACCCCTGCGTCGCTCAGGCCGAGCCCGCGCGGCTGCGTGGGTCCGTCGTACTCCTGGTCCGGGTGCGGCACGTACGGGGCGCCCCACGGTTCGGGCTCGATCGCGTAGTGCCCGTGCGGCATCGTGGCCGGCGCCCGCCCGCTGCTCGTGTCGCGTTCGTCGTCGGGCGCGGGGGGAACGGTGGGCAGCGGTCCCAGGTCCGGAGTGAGGGTGCCGCCGCACTTCTTGCACAGGAACACGGTCATGCTGCCGTTGTAGCCGCCCCTCGTGCCCCGGCGCATCCTCGATTCCCGGCCGCTCGGTCTTCGGGCCCTGCGCCGCAGCGTCAGATCGTCGAGGTGTCGATCACGAAGCGGTAGCGGACGTCGCTCGACAGGACGCGGGCGTAGGCCTCGTTGATGTGGTCGGCGTCGATCAGTTCGATCTCCGAGCCCAGGCCGTGCTCCGCGCAGAAGTCCAGCATCTCCTGGGTCTCGGCGATGCCGCCGATCATCGATCCGGCGAGGGTCTTGCGGCCGCCGATGACGGAGAAGAGGTTGAGGGAGACCGGCTCCTCCGGGGCGCCCACGTTCACCAGGGCGCCGTCGACCTTCAGCAGGCCCAGGTAGGCGTCCAGGGCCAGCGGGGCAGAGACCGTGGACAGGATCAGGTCGAAGGTCCCGGCGAGCTTCTCGAAGGTGGCCTCGTCGCCGGTGGCATGGAAGTGGGTGGCGCCCAGTCGCCGGCCGTCGGCCTCCTTGCGGAGGGTCTGCGACAGTACGGTGACCTCCGCGCCCAGCGCGTGCGCCATCTTCACTCCCATGTGGCCCAGGCCCCCGAGCCCGACGACCGCGACCTTCTTGCCCGGGCCCGCCTGCCAGTGCCTCAGCGGCGAGTAGAGGGTGATGCCCGCGCACAGCAGCGGGGCGGCCACGTCCAGGGCGAGGCCCTCGGGGATGCGCACGGTGTAGTTCTCGTCCACGACGAGGTGGGTCGAGTAACCGCCGTACGTGGGCTCGCCGTCCCGGCCGACGGCGTTGTAGGTGCCCGTCATGCCCTGCACGCAGTGCTGCTCCCGGCCGCCCCGGCAGTGCTCGCACACGCGGCAGGAGTCGACCATGCAGCCGACGCCCACCCGGTCCCCGACGGCGAACCGGGTGACGTCCGCGCCGACTTCGGCGACGACTCCGGTGATCTCGTGGCCGGGGACCATGGGGTAGATGCCCTCGCCCCAGCCGTCGCGCACCTGGTGGATGTCGGAGTGGCAGATGCCCGTGTACTTGATGTCGATGAGGACGTCGTGCGGGCCGACCGGGCGGCGCGGGACCGTGGTGCGCTCCAGCGGGACACCGGGGGGCGGGGGCGGCGTACGCGGCGACCCGGGTGATCGGGGCGGTCGCGGGGGCGGTGACGGACATGGGGGTGCTCCTCGAAGCGGTGGTGTCTGCGGTGCGCACCACGCTGCCGGTCCGCCCTGCCGGCACCCAGACCCCTGTGCTTCCTACGACTGGCGAACGTACTACTGGTGGGGTCAGGCTGACGCCCTCCGGGCGGTGGGCCGCCCGGAGATACTGGGCGGCATGGACCAGCTTGATCAGCGAGCGTGCCTGGGCGAGTTCCTCCGCTCCCGCCGCGCACGGCTGCGCCCGGAGGACGTGGGCCTGACGGACTACGGGCGCCGGCGGCGCGTGCCGGGGCTGCGCCGTGAGGAACTGGCGCAGCTGGCGGGGGTGTCGGTCGCGTACTACACGCGGCTGGAGCAGCGCGACGGGCACAACGTCTCGGCGGAGGTCCTGGACGCCATCGCGCGGGCGCTGCGCCTGGACGGGACCGAGCGGGCGCACCTGATGGACCTGGCGCGGCCGAAGGCGCGCAGGCGCCGTCAGAGCCGGCGGCCGCAGCAGGTGCGGCCGGCGCTGCGCACGCTGATGGACGCGATGGAGGGCGTACCGGCCTACCTCGTGGGGCACCGGCAGGACGTCATCGGCTGGAACCGGCTGGGGGCCGCGGTCTTCGGGGACTTCGGGGCGCTTCCCGCGGCGGAGCGGAACCTGGTCCGGCTGATGTTCCTGGACCCGGCGACCGCCGAGCTGTACGGGGAGTGGGAGTGCCAGGCGTGCTGGGTCGTCAGCAACCTGCGGCTGTACGCGGGCCAGCATCCGGACGACGAGCAGCTGTCGGCGCTGGTCGGGGAGTTGTCTGTGAAGAACGAGGAGTTCCGGCGGCTGTGGGCGGCGCACACGGTGGCGGACAAGACGCACGGGGTGAAGCTGCTGCGGCACCCGCTGGTGGGGGAGATGCGCCTGTCCTTCGAGACGCTGACGCTGCCCGACGATCCGACGCAGGCCCTGGTGACCTTCCATGCGGAGCCGGGCTCGGCCTCCGAGGACGCGCTGCGCCTGCTGGCGTCCTGGGACGCGCAGCGGACCGCCGAGAAGGCCGCCGAGAAGGCTGCTGAGCCGGCCGCCGGGCAAGCCGCCGGGCAGGCCGTGTGACCCGCGGCGGCGGCCTGCGTCGCGGGATCCCGGATCCCGGATCCGCTACAGCTTGATCTGGTAGATGCCGACGCCGCGCTCGCGCCGGTAGCCGAGCGCCTCGTTGACCGCCCGCATGGGGGCGTTCTCGTCCGCCACCGTGGTGGCGATGCGGCGCAGCTGCGGGTGGCGGGCGGCGGCCTGTGCGGCCATGTGCCGTTTCACGGCGCGTCCGAGGCCGTGGCCGCGGTGGGCGGGTACGACCACCGTGTCGTACTGCAGGGCGGCCGTGCCCCAGGGATCCGGCAGGACGATCTCCGTGTAGGCCGCCACCTCGCCCCCGGGGGTCACCGCCGCGACGGTGATCATGTCCCCGCCCCGGTCGAGGATCAGCTGCTGGAGCGTGTGCAGCCGCTCGGGCGTCCAGGTCTGGATCCGCTCGTCCATGTCGCCGGTCGGCGCGTCCTCCATGGCCGCGTGGGCCGCGGCCGCGGCGGGCGCCCATGCATCGGGGACGAGGCCGTACCAGGTCAGGAGCTCGTAGCCGGGTGTGGCAGGGGGCTGCGCGGGCCCGTCCGCCGGGGCGCCCGCCGGTGGTGCGCCGTCGGCGGGAACGTCCTGTACGTACCAGGCCATCGGCAGGACGTTCTCGAAGCCCAGTGCCTCCGCGAAGGCCTGGCCGGGACCGCCGAGGTCCAGCATGGCCGCGACCGAGGTCCGGCCGTCCGCGAGCAGTTCCGCGCGGACCCGCTCCCACAGGGCGGTGCCGACGCCCCGGCGGCGCGCCTCGGGGCGCACGGTCAGCGCGTCGAGGAAGGCGGTGTGCGTGTTGCCCTTCTCGGTGAACAGGAGCAGGGCGGCCACGCCCCCGCTCTCCCCCGCGCCCTCCCCCGCGCCGGCCGTCCACAGGACGGGCCGGCCGCGCGCCGGCGTCACGCACAGCCGCCCGGCGACCTCGACCCGGGAGGGCGGCGGCAGCTGCGGCAGGTCGACGGCCGCGGCGGAGGTCAGGACCGCCAGCCAGGCGTCCACCTCGGCGTCGGACGGGGGCAGGGCGAGAGAGTGGATCATCATGGGCCCGACCCTAGAGCGCGCCCGGAGCCGCCGCCCGGGAGTTTTCGGCCACGGTGTCCGGCACCACCGCCTTCCGCGGGAACGCCGAACGGCGGGGAACCCGTGGGGTTCCCCGCCGTTCGGCGTTCATGCGGTGGGCCGGGCCCGGTGTCAGGCGGCCGAGCCGGCCTTCCAGTCGGCCCAGTTCATGTTCCAGCCGTTGAGGCCGTTGTCCGGCTTGATCGTCTTGTCCGGGGAGTTGACCACCGTGACGACGTCGCCGATGAGCGAGTTGTCGTAGAACCAGGCGGCCGGCTGGTTCGGGTCGCCCGCGCCCTTGACGTCGTTCAGGCCCACGCATCCGTGGCTGGTGTTGGCGCTGCCGAAGATCGAGTCCGCGCCCCAGTAGTTGCCGTGGAGGAAGGTGCCGGAGTTCGACAGGCGCATCGCGTGCGGCACGTCCTTGATGTCGTACTCGCCCTTGCCGTCGGCGTCCGTGAAGCCGACGGTGGCACCGTTCATCCGGGTCTCCTTGAACTTCTCGGAGATCACCATCTGACCGTTGTAGGTCGGGTTGGCCGGGGCGCCCGCGGAGATCGGGATGGTCTTGAGGACCGCGCCGTCCCGGGTGACCGTCATCTTCTTCGTCTTCACGTCGACCGTGGAGACCTGGCTCCGGCCGATCTTGAAGGTGACGGTCTTGCTCTGGACGCCCTGGACGCCGGGAGCGCCCTGGACGCCTTCCAGCGCCAGCTTCAGCGTGACGGTGGAGCCCGCCTGCCAGTACTGCTCGGGGCGGAAGTCCAGGCGCTGGGCGCTGAACCAGTGGCCGACGACCTCCTGGCCGCTGCTGGAGGAGACCGAGATGCCCGCCTGGACGGCCTTCTTGTCCTTGATCGCCTTGTTGAAGGTGATCGAGACCGGCATGCCGACGCCGACGGTCTGGCCCTCCTCCGGCACGAAGGAGGCCACGAAGCTGTTCTCCGGGGAGACGGTCGTGAAGGAGGCGTTCTCGTGCGCCTCCTTGCCGTCCGCGTCCTTGGCCGTCGCCGACAGGGCGTACTTGGTGGAGCGCTTGAGCGCGCCCTTGGGCTTCCAGCTCTTGCCGTCGGCGGCTATGTCGCCGGCCACGGCCGTGCCCTCGCTCGTCTTGAGCTCGACCTGGGTGAGCGTACCGTCGGTGACGGTGACGTTCGCCGCGTCGTTGAGACCGACGTTGGTCGCGCCGTCCTTCGGCGCGAGCGTGATCTTGGCCTTCGAGGTGTCCTTGGCCGCTGCCGCGTCCACGTCCGCCTGGGACTTGCTGGCCTCACCGTTGCTCTTCGGGTCCCCGCCCCCGCCGCCCCCGTCGCTGCACGCCGAGAGCACCAGTACGCCGCCGAGCACGACGGATATGGCCGCCAGGGACCTTCTCCGCCGCTTGCTGTCCGTCCTCACACGCCACTCCATCGTTGCCGGTAACCCCGAGACCGCCGTCCCGGGGTTGGCCCGGCAGGGGGCGCACCCCCCTGCCCGGTCCTGACAACGCGTTAACGGCGCCGGCCGGTTCCACATTCCGTTGGGATGTGGGCAACCGCACGGTCAGGCGTTGTCGGGTTCTTCGTCGAAGTCCCCATCTTCCTCGTCGAGGTCCCACTCCATCGACTCGGGGTCGTATTCGACGGGCTCGCTGCTCCAGGAGGCCTGCGCGAGCTCCACCCCGGGGATGTCAACGACCAGGTCAGTGGGGTCGACGAGGTAGGCGAGGGCTTCCGATTCGTCTTCCCGGACGGCGGCTTCCGCATGACTGCGTTCCTCGTCCGGCATGAACTCGTCGGCCTTGATGTGGGCGAGCGCGGCCCCCGTGAGCGCCTGGGCGTCCGGCACTTCAAGCACCAGATCCACCCGAAGTCGTACATATCGTGATGTCTCAGAAGGGTTCATACGACGGAGAGTAAGCCCGCGGAAGCCCTGACTTTCCCACGACCCGCCCCTTTCCGTAGCATCGGCGCACACGGCCAATTCGCTGCTGCCACAAGGGGGATCGCACCGTGTCCGCACGCCGACCGCTGCTCACCGCTCTCGGAGCGACCACCCTCCTCGCCGCCCTGTGGTTCGTGCCCTCGGCGGGCGCGACCGCACCGGAAGCGGCGGAGAGCGCCTCCGCCGTACCCGCGGGCGCGAACACGCAGGAGGCGGCCCCGGGGACGGCGGCCATCGGGACGATCTCGGGCTCGGCGCCTTCCGCTTCGGGCGCGCGGTCCTCGTCCCTCTCGCTCGCCGACACCGGTTCCGTCGACACCGCCCCGTACCTCCTGGGCGGTACCTTCTGCCTCGGCATCGGGGCGGCCTTCGTGGCCTTCTCGGTGCGCCGCTCCCCCGGGTCGTAGAAGCGCCCCGCACCACCGCGACGAACGCGTACGACGGCGGAAGGGCCGCCCCGGGAGGTCCCGGGGCGGCCCTTCCGCCGTCTGGTGCGCAGGTGCCGGCCGTCAGGCGAGCGGACCGGTCACCGGCTCCACCGCGGCGAGGAGCCCGCCGGTACGGACGAACGCGTCGGCGGCGGCCAGGTCGGGGGCGAGGAAACGGTCCGGCCCGGGACCCTGGACGCCCGCCGCGCGGGCGGCGGCGATCGCGGCCAGGCTGGCCGGGGCCGCCGTCAGCCCGTGGCGCAGCTCGATGGCGCGGGTGGCCGCGTACAGCTCGATGGCGATGATCCGCGTCAGGTTGTCGACGGCGGTACGCAGCTTGCGCGCGGCCGACCAGCCCATGGAGACGTGGTCCTCCTGCATGGCGGAGGAGGGGATCGAGTCGGCCGAGGCCGGTACCGCGAGCCGCTTCATCTCGCTGACGAGGGCGGCCTGCGTGTACTGGGCGATCATCAGACCGGAGTCCACGCCGGCGTCGTCCGCGAGGAACGGCGGCAGGCCGTGGGAGCGGTTCTTGTCGAGCAGCCGGTCGGTGCGCCGCTCGGCGATGGAGCCGAGGTCGGCGGCGGCGATGGCGAGGAAGTCCAGTACGTAGGCGACCGGGGCGCCGTGGAAGTTGCCGTTGGACTCCACGCGGCCGTCGGGCAGCACCACCGGGTTGTCGACGGCGGAGGCCAGCTCGCGCGAGGCGACCAGGGCGGCGTGCGCCATGGTGTCGCGGCCCGCGCCGGCGACCTGCGGGGCGCAGCGCACGGAGTAGGCGTCCTGCACGCGCGGTGCGGACTCCTCCTGGAAGTGCCCGGTCAGCCCGGAGCCCTTCAGCACGGCGGCCATGTTGGCGGCGGAGGCGCCCTGGCCGGGGTGCGGGCGGATGGCGTGCAGCTCGGGCTGGAGGACCTTGTCGGTGCCGAGCAGGGCCTCCAGGGTGAGGGCGGCGGTGATGTCGGCGGACTTGTAGAGCCTGTCGAGGTCGGCGAGGGCCATGACGAGCATGCCGAGCATGCCGTCGGTGCCGTTGAGGAGGGCCAGGCCCTCCTTCTCGCGGAGTTCGACCGGCTCGATGCCGTGCTCGGCGAGCAGCTCGCCGGCGGGGCGGACGGTGCCGTCGGGGCCCTCGGCGTCACCCTCGCCCATGAGCGCGAGCGCGCAGTGGGACAGCGGGGCGAGGTCGCCGGAGCAGCCGAGGGAGCCGTACTCGTGGACGACCGGGGTGATCCCGGCGTTGAGCACGTCGGCCATGGTCTGCGCCACGGAGGGGCGCACCCCGGTGTGGCCGGAGGCGACGGTCTTGAGCCGGAGGAACATCAGCGCGCGGACCACCTCGCGCTCGACGCGCGGGCCCATGCCGGCGGCGTGCGAGCGGACGATGTTGCGCTGGAGCTGGGCGCGCAGCTCGGGACTGATGTGCCGGGAGGCGAGGGCGCCGAACCCGGTGGACACCCCGTAGACGGGTTCGGGCTTGGCGGCCAGCGCGTCGACGATCTCGCGGGCGCGGGCGAGTGCGTCGAGCGCCTCGCCGGACAGCTCGACCCGTGCGTTGCCGCGGGCAACGGCGATGACGTCCTCGGCGGTGGTACCGGACGTCCCCACCACGACAGTGTGCATATCCATATTCAGCACCCTACGGATTGAATCGCTACATGTCACTAGCTGGCGCTGTCACGATCGCGCAGCCACTGGACCCCTTACGCAAGGACACGCCCGCCCGGCGCCCGGCCGGCGGTCACTGGCGGCCGCGGAAACGCCGCCGCTCACCGGGAGCCTCCTGGGCGGCGGCGTCCGCCAGCCGCACCACCGCCGTGTCCCGGCCCGCGACCACCGGCTCGGCCGAACGTGCCGCCTTCGCCTTGTACTGGGCGGCGTCCGCGAGGCGGAACAGCCGCCGGGAGGACTTCACCGGCCCGATCGGGTCCCCGGTGGAGGCCACCCCGCAGGCCACGCCCTCGCCCAGCTCCAGCCCGGCGGCGCGCGTACACAGCTCCTCGGCGACCCGGACGACGTCGTCCGCCGGCGGGCCGACCCCGACCAGGCAGAACTCGTCGCCGCCCAGACGCGCGACCAGCGCGCCCGGCAGTATGGCCCCGCACAGGCTCAGCACCGAGCCGAAACGCTCCAGCAGCCGGTCGCCCATGGCGTGCCCGAGGGTGTCGTTGACCTTCTTCAGCCCGTTCAGGTCGCAGACGACGAGGCTGACGACGGCACCGGTCCGCCGGTGCTCCTCCAGGGCCTCGTCGAGGCGCATGTCGACGGCCCGGCGGTTGGCGAGCCCGGTCAGCGGATCGGTGAAGGCGAGCCGCCGCGCCTCCTCCAGGCGCTCGTTCTGCGCGAGGCCGGCCGCGACCACGGCGGCGAGCACGGTGGCGAACTCCGCATCGCCCTCGTCGAAGTCGGGCAGCCCCTCGTCCCGGGCCACGTACAGCTCGCCCCAGGCCCGCCCGCTGAGCACGACGGGCGCGACCACGCACGTACCGCGGCCCCGGCGGCGCAGGGCCTCGCCACGCCGCCCCGGCCGGTCGCCGACGGCGCTCTCGACCCAGGCGTGGGGGCCGCCCCCGCCCACCCACCGCTCGTGCAGGAACTCGGTGATCTCGGGGAAGTCGTGGACCGGATAGGACTCGTCCTCGGGGAACTCCTCCTCGCCCGCCCGCCGCTCACCCTCGTTGACGAGCACGCGCAGGCACCCGCGCTCCCGCTCCCACGCGGAGATCGCGGCGAACGAGCCGTCCATCGCCAGGCGCGCGCCCCGCGCCGCCGCACGCACACTGTCGCGCGGCGTGCTCGCCGCGGCCATCGCCTGGGCGAGGCCCACCACGGCTCGCAGCCGCCCGTCAGCTCCCATCACCCCAGGTTAGGGAGTTTTGTCGGATTTTGAGATAGTTGGCGCGAGTTTAGACGCGACCAAGATCACCTGAGGTCCGCCCGGGAGGTCCGGCCCGGCCCTCGGTGCGGGCCCTACTCCCCCGGCCAGTTCGGCTTGCGCTTCTCGTTGAAGGCCGCCACGCCCTCCGCCCGGTCGCCGGAGAAGGCGACCGTCCGCCAGGCGGCGTCCTCGATCTCCAGGCCGGCCGCCAGGTCCATCCCGTGGCCCAGCCGCAGCGCGCGCTTGGCGGCCCGCAGGCCCACCGGCGAGTTCGCGGCCATCCGCGACGCCAGCGCCAGCGCCTCGGCCGTGTCCCGGCCCGCCGGCACCACGGAGTCCACCAGCCCCAGGGAGAGCGCCTCGGCGGCCTCCACCCGGCGTGCCGTGAAGATCAGCTCGGCGGCCCGCGCCGCACCCACGCGGCGCGGCAGCAGCTGCGTACCGCCGCCGCCCGGGATCACGCCCACGGAGACCTCGGGCAGGCCGACCACCGCGGTCTCGTCGGCGACGATCACGTCGCAGGCCAGGGCCAGCTCGAAGCCGCCGCCCAGCGCGAACCCGTGCACCGCCGCGACCGTCGGCATCGGCAGCTCCAGCACGCCGCCGTAGGCCCCGCGCGTGGTCGGCCGCTGCCGCACCAGCTCGGCGTCGGAGAGCGAGTTGCGCTCCTTGAGGTCGGCCCCCACGCAGAAGGCCCGCTCCGCGGCGGAGGAGAGCACGACCACCCGCACGGAACGGTCCGCGGCCAGCGCGGCGCAGGCCGCGCCGATGGCACGGGCCATGTCGGTCGAGACCGCGTTCATGGCCTTGGGGCGGTCCAGGACCAGCTCCGCGACCCCGCCCTCGTGGCGGCGTACCGCCACGAACTCCGACTCGAACTCGGACGCCATAGGACCCTCCCGGTTAACGAACGTTACGTCGGGATAGTAGGCGGTGTCCCGCCGATCGGTAGGGGCCCGTGGCGCATTGCAGTGGGGTCGTGACGTCCGCCCGCCCGGCCGCGGCCGGCTGCGCCCGGGGGCACACCTGCGCCAGTGCCGACACCGGCGGCGGGCGGGCAGGGGTCAGCGGCGCTTGCGGCGCGTCAGCGACCAGGGCTCCACGACGCCCAGGCCGCGCACCGGCCGCTGCCACATCGGCTGGAGGGCGAACCGGTAGGCCGCGCCCTCGTCGGGCTCCGTCTCCGCCTCCTTCTCCGACACCGGAGCGGCGCCGGTCCGGGAGAGCTCCTCGGCCATGGCCCCGTCCACCAGCACGGCGTCCTTGGGCGCTATGGACGTCAGGCGGCTCGCGAGGTTCACCGTGGTCCCGAAGACGTCGCCCATCCGGGTCGTCACCGTGCCGAAGGCGATCCCGACCCGCAGCTCGGGCATCTGCGGGTCCGCCTCCATCGTCTCGATGAGCCGCAGCGCGATCTCCGCGGCGGTCGCCGCGTCGTCGGCGCAGTACAGCACCTCGTCACCCAGCGTCTTGATCAGCCGGCCGCCGTACGCGGCCACCAGGTCCGCCGCGGTCGTCTCGAAGGACTCGACGAGCTCGCCGAGCTCCTCCTCCTCCAGCCGGCGCGTCAGGCGGGTGAAGCCCACCAGGTCGGCGAAGCCCACCGCGAGCCGCCGGTCGACCATCTCCTCGTCGTCCGCGACCTGCACCACGCGTCCGGTGGCCGCCGCCAGCTGGCGCCGCCACACGTAGACGAGGAACTCCTCCAGCTCCGGCAGGAGCAGCTCGACCAGCGGGTACGTGACCTCCGTACGGGTCATCCCCGGCTCCGGCGGCTCCGTGAGCCCCTCCAGGAAGGAGTCGATCTGCCACTCCGCCAGCCGCGCCGTGGTCTGCCCGGTGGACCGCGCCACCTGCACCGCCATCGGCTCGGACAGCAGCCCGGCCTCCACGAGGCCGGCGAGCCGGCGCAGGGCCAGGACGTCCGCCTCCGTCAGCGCCCGGGCCTGGCCGATGTCGGCGAAGCCCATGGCCCGCCAGAAGCGGGAGGCGAGCTCCATCGACACCCCGGCGCTGCGGGCGGCCTGGAAGGGCGTGTACCGGCGCTCGGCGCCCAGGATCAGCTGCTCCAGGCGGATCGCGAGGGGATCCGCCGTCGGCTGCACGGTGTGGTCGACCTCGTGGTGGGGAGTGTGCTGGTCGCGCCCGATCGGGGTACCCGGACCACTGGGCCCGGGGGCGGACGCGCCGGAAGCAGAGTCGTCGACGGTCAAGGGCCGCCTCCTGTCCATTCCGTGCGCACTGCCCTGCCGAACCGGTTGATCACCACGAGCAGCGGGATCGCCTAAACCATACGGCAGGTGTGCCGTAGCTCACTCCCCCTCCCCGGCTTCGATCCGGGACCGACCCCGGGCCCCGCACGGCGGCGCATGAGGCCGCACGCACCCGAAACGCTGCATTCCGCGCATTTCGCTGCACGCCCGGCCCCACCCCCGTCAGTGCACGGACCGCAGGTGGACGACGTCGCCGGCCCCTACCGCCTCGTGCGTGCCTTCGGCCGTACGGATCACCAGGCGGCCATCGGTGTCGACGGCTTCGGCCGTTCCGGTGAGGGTGCGCCCGCCCGGGAGCTCCGCGCGCACGTGCCGGCCGAGGGTGGCGCAGCCCGCCGCGTAGGTCTCCTGGAGGCCGCTGGCCGCCGGGTCGCCGCCGGCGGCGCGCCAGTTCCCGTACCACTCCTCCAGGGACCGCAGCACGGCCTTCAGCAGGGGTTCGCGGTCGGTCACGGTGGCCTTGGCCAGCAGCAGCGATCCGGCGGCCGGCACCGGGAGCTCCTCCTCGGTCAGGGTGACGTTGAGCCCGATGCCGACGATCACGCCGTCCTCGACCCGCTCGGCGAGGATGCCGCCGGTCTTGCGCTCCTCCCCGTCCACACTGACCAGCAGGTCGTTGGGCCACTTGAGGGCGGTGTCCACGCCGGCGGCCCGGGAGAGCCCGGTCGCGGTGGCCACGCCGGCCAGGAGGGTCAGCCACCCCCACTGCTCCTGCGGCACCGCGTCGCCCGGCTTGAACAGCACGGAGAAGAAGAGCCCGGACCGGGCGGGCGCGACCCAGCTCCGGTCGAGCCGGCCGCGTCCGGCGCTCTGCTCCTCGGCGACGACCACGGCTCCCTCGGGCAGCTCCGCCGCCCGCGTGGCAAGGTCGGTATTGGTGGACCCGGTGGAGGCGACCACCTCCAGCGAGGTCCACAGCCCGTCCCCGGTGACGAGGGCCCGCCGCAGCGCGGCGGCATTGAGCGGCGGCCGGTCCAGGCTCGACCAACGACCTGCGGAGGCTCCGGCTGATGCATCTGATGACATGGTCGGATTCCTTATGTCGCCGTGTGTGATCCTCTGACCCGGGCTTGTGTTCGGATCTTGACTGACCCTAGCTTCCCCGCTGTGGGCAATTCTGCGGTAAAGCGGGCATTCAAGTTCCGTTTCTACCCCGACGACGCGCAGGCAACAGAGCTCTCCAAGACATTCGGCTGCGTGCGGAAGGTCTACAACCTGGCGCTCTCCGCCCGTTCCGAGGCTCGGGCCCACAGGGAGCACCTCGGCTACGCGCAGACTTCGGCGCTGTTGACCGCATGGAAACAGAGCCCGGAATTGGCCTTTCTGAACGAGGTGTCCTGTGTGCCCCTCCAGCAGGCGCTGCGGCACCTCCAGCGGGCGTTCGTCGCATTCTGGGACGGGCGGTCGCGCCACCCCCGGTTCAAGTCCAAGCGGAAGTCCCGGGCGAGCGCCGAGTACACCCGATCCGCCTTCCGCTTCCGCGGCGGCCGGCCGACTCTCGCCAAGATGGCGGCCCCCCTGCCGGTGGTCTGGTCGCGTCGACTGCCGGCAGACGCGGAGCCGACGACCGTGACCGTGTCCCGGGACCCGGCCGGCCGCTGGTTCGTCTCCCTGCTCTTCGAGGACAGCCCTGAGCCGTTCCCCCCTGTGGCACATGCGGTGGGGATCGACGCGGGGCTGACAGCGCTGGTCACCTTGTCGACCGGAGAAAGGGTCATCAACCCGAAGCACGAACGCAAGGACCGCGCCCGCCTGGCACGGGCCCAGCGGGCCCTGTCGCGCAAGGAGAGGGGCAGTAAGAATCGGGCCAAGGCTCGCATCCGGGTAGCGAAAGTCCATGCGCGCATTGCCGACCGCCGCCGGGACCACCTGCACAAACTGACGACTCGACTCGTGCGCGAAAACCAAACGCTCGTGATCGAAGACCTCGATGTCCGCACCATGCAACAGCACCCGGGGCTCGCCCGGGCCATCTCCGACGCGTCCTGGCGCGAGATGCGGAGCATGCTGGAGTACAAGACAACCTGGTACGGGCGGGAGCTGATCACCATTGACCGGTGGCATCCCAGCTCGAAGCTGTGCTCGGTATGCGGCGCCCTCGCCCGGGACATGCCCCTGAGCATCCGGGCCTGGAGGTGCGCCGACTGCGGGACGGAGCACGACCGCGACGAGAACGCGGCGATCAACCTCTTGGCCGCCGGGCTGGCGGTGTCCGCCTGTGGAGCGGGCGTAGGACCCCGGCGGGCATCCGCCACGCCGGGGCAGCGCGCGATGAAGCAGGAAGGCCTGTCCGCGAGGGCGGGAAAGCCCCCTTTAGGGAAGGCGACGAGGCCAAGCAACCCAATGTAGGTGTGTCAAACGCCGCACTGCCGAGCGCCATGCCCGCCGATACGCTACGCACCAGTAGCCAGCAGTAGTCAATCAATTGACCAGGCAGTTGACACCATGCAGGGAGCCGCGACCCCGATGTCACATCCGTCAGAGCCGATCGACATGCACACCACCGCGGGCAAGATCGCGGATCTGCAGCGCCGCATCGACGAAGCCACCCACGCCGGTTCCGCCCGTGCCGTGGAGAAGCAGCACGCCAAGGGCAAGCTGACGGCGCGTGAGCGGGTTGCCCTACTGCTGGACGAAGGATCCTTCGTCGAGCTCGACGAGTTCGCCCGGCACCGTTCCACCAACTTCGGGCTGGAGAAGACCCGCCCCTACGGCGACGGCGTCGTCACCGGCTACGGCACGGTCGACGGGCGCCCCGTCGCCGTGTTCTCGCAGGACTTCACCGTCTTCGGCGGAGCCCTCGGCGAGACCTTCGGCCAGAAGATCATGAAGGTCATGGACTTCGCGCTGAAGACCGGCTGCCCGCTCGTCGGCATCAACGACTCCGGCGGCGCCCGCATCCAGGAGGGCGTCAGCGCGCTGGGCATGTACGGCGAGATCTTCCGCCGCAACGTCCACGCCTCGGGCGTGATCCCGCAGATCAGCCTGGTCGTCGGACCCTGCGCCGGCGGCGCCGTGTACTCCCCGGCCATCACCGACTTCACGGTGATGGTGGACCAGACCTCGCACATGTTCATCACCGGCCCGGACGTCATCAAGACGGTCACCGGCGAGGACGTCGGCTTCGAGGAGCTGGGCGGTGCGCGGACGCACAACAGCACGTCCGGCGTCGCGCACCACATGGCGGGTGACGAGAAGGACGCCATCGAGTACGTGAAGTCGCTCCTGTCGTACCTGCCGTCGAACAACCTCTCCGAGCCGCCCGCGTTCCCGGAGGAGGCCGACACCGAGGTCTCCGACACCGACCGCGAGCTCGACGTGCTGATCCCGGACAGCGCGAACCAGCCGTACGACATGCACACCGTGATCGAGCACGTGCTCGACGACGCGGAGTTCCTGGAGACGCAGTCGCTCTTCGCGCCGAACATCCTGACCGGCTTCGGCCGGGTCGAGGGCCACCCGGTGGGTGTCGTCGCCAACCAGCCGATGCAGTTCGCCGGCTGCCTGGACATCGACGCCTCCGAGAAGGCGGCCCGCTTCGTGCGGACCTGCGACGCCTTCAACATCCCGGTGCTGACCTTCGTCGACGTCCCGGGCTTCCTTCCGGGCACCGACCAGGAGTACAACGGAATCATCCGGCGCGGCGCCAAGCTGATCTACGCGTACGCCGAGGCCACCGTCCCCCTGATCACCGTCATCACCCGCAAGGCCTTCGGCGGCGCCTACGACGTCATGGGCTCCAAGCACCTCGGCGCGGACCTGAACCTGGCCTGGCCGACCGCGCAGATCGCCGTCATGGGCGCGCAGGGCGCGGTGAACATCCTGCACCGCCGCACCCTCGCCGAGACCGCCCCCGAGGAGGTGGAGGAGACCCGGACCCGGCTCATCGCCGAGTACGAGGACGCGCTGCTCAACCCGTACACGGCGGCCGAGCGCGGCTACATCGACGCGGTGACCATGCCGTCCGAGACCCGTGCGCACGTGGTGAAGGGGCTGCGGCAGCTGCGCACCAAGCGGGAGTCCCTGCCGCCGAAGAAGCACGGCAACATCCCCCTCTAGTCCCTCCAGGAGGTCACCGTGGTGATCAAGGTCGTCAAGGGCAATCCGACCCCGGAGGAGCTGGCCGCCGCACTGGCGGTGGTCCAGGCGCGCGCGGCGCTGCTGGCTTCGTCGCAGCCGTCGGGCGCCCCGCAGGTCTCGGACGAGTGGTCGACGCCGTCCCGGGTGGCACGGCGGCGGCTTCCGCAGCCGGGGCCGCGGGCCTGGGGGCGGACCTACTGGCCCGGATAGCCGGCATGTGGTGAACGCGGGGCGGCGCTTGAGTACCCGTACTCAGGCGCCGCACCCGTTTCCGGGGCCAGGATCGGAACATGCTCTGGTCCGACCCGAAGAACGAGCCGCCCAAGGACATGCGCGACGCGCAGGCGATGATCCGGCGGCTCACCGTGGTGCTCGCCCTCGCCATGCTCGTGGTGGTCTACGTCCTCGGTGTGGGCCACTTCTGAGCCGTGCCCGGGCGCACCTACGATGGCGGGCATGACTGCCACACCCCAGCCCGCGAGCGGGCGCAAGCTCGTCCTCGCCTCCGCCTCCCCCGCCCGGCTGAACCTGCTGCGGCAGGCCGGTCTCGCCCCGCACGTGATCGTCAGCGGCTTCGACGAGGACACCCTGGAGCACGACGAGCCGGCCGGGCTGGCCCTGGCGCTGGCCGAGGCCAAGGCGGCCGTCGTGGCCGGCCTGGACGAGGCCTCGGGCGCGCTGGTGATCGGCTGCGACTCGGTGCTGGAGCTGGACGGCGAGGCGCTGGGCAAGCCCGCGGACGCCGAGGAGGCCACCGCGCGCTGGAAGGCGATGCGCGGCCGGGCCGGCGTGCTGCGCACCGGGCACTGCGTGATCGACACGGCGACCGGGCGGCAGGTCTCGGCCACGGCGTCGACGACGGTCCGCTTCGGCGAGCCGACGGACGCGGAGGTGGCGGCGTACGTGGCGAGCGGCGAGCCGCTGCACGTGGCGGGGGCGTTCACCCTGGACGGGCTGTCGGCGCCGTTCATCGACGGCATCGACGGGGATCACGGCAACGTGATCGGGCTGTCCATGCCGCTGCTGCGCTCCCTGCTGGGCGAACTGGACGTGTCCATCACGGACTTGTGGGCTTGAGCTCCCCGAACGGCGGCGGTGGCGGGGCGTCCTCGACCGGGCCGCCGCCGTCACCCTCGCCGGTCTGCCGGGCGGCGGGGTAGAGCGTGAGGATCAGTACGAGCAGACACAGGATCACCATCAGCGCCGCGAAGGCCGCCCAGCCGACCAGGCCGACGGCGAGCATGCCCAGCACCGCGTGGGTGACGGCGGCGCTGATGAGCACGACGCGGCCGAAGCGGCCCGGGGAGCGGTCGCGCAGCGCGGCGAGGACGGCGAGCACGGCGCACAGCAGGAGGAAGGCGCCCATGCCCGCGCCCATGGCGTAGGTGGCCTTGGACATGACGTCGGGATCGCTGCCGGCGATGGACATCGACTGGTTGGCCGTGGTCCGGCCCAGCACGATGTGGACGAGCACCAGCACGGCGGCTTCCGCGACCAGCACGATCGCGGCCAGTCCGGCCACGAGTCTTCGCACCACGTGCACCCACCCCCCAAGCGCCATACGCCCGTTCGACGCCTGGAGGCTACTAACGGGTAGCCCCGCGGGCAAGGGATGTGTCCGCATCGCCCGTCCGGAGTACACGCCCGGCGCGCTGCGGCCCGTCGGGACCGCGGTCGGCCGCCCGGCTGTGGGTACGGTGTTGTCCCGGTTCGCCCTGCGGGACGACGGAGCTACCAATCAGTAAACAAGGGGACAACTCCGCGCTCGCCAGCAAAGAAAATGTGGGCCGTTCGTAGGGACTCGACAAAGAATCACCCGGGGCCGCTGACCGGGGAGACAGAGACCTTGGATACATGACGGGGTTACTGTGCAGTCGGGGATCCCCCTGACCTGGGGCGCCACAAGGGTTCTCCGGCGGAGCGGGCCTCGCATCACACTCTGTGTGGGCAAGGTCACCACCGGGGAAGGGTCGAAAGGCCGTGTGGGCTGTCCCTAAACTCAGCTTGTTTCAAGGAGGGAGCCATCGTGCGCAAGGTGCTCATCGCCAACCGTGGCGAAATCGCTGTCCGCGTTGCTCGGGCCTGCCGGGACGCCGGGATCGCGAGCGTAGCCGTCTACGCCGATCCGGACCGGGACGCTCTGCACGTCCGCGCGGCCGACGAAGCTTTCGCGTTGGGCGGTGACACCCCGGCCGCCAGCTACCTGGACATCTCCAAGGTCCTCCAGGCCGCCGCCGACTCGGGTGCGGACGCCATCCACCCCGGATACGGCTTCCTGTCCGAGAACGCCGACTTCGCCCAGGCCGTGCTCGACGCCGGCCTGACCTGGATCGGCCCGCCGCCGCAGGCCATCCGCGACCTCGGCGACAAGGTGGCCGCCCGCCACATCGCCCAGCGCGCCGGTGCGCCGCTGGTCGCCGGCACGCCGGACCCGGTCTCCGGGGCCGACGAGGTCGTCGCCTTCGCCAAGGAGCACGGCCTGCCGATCGCCATCAAGGCGGCCTTCGGCGGTGGCGGCCGCGGCCTGAAGGTCGCCCGCACCCTCGAAGAGGTGCCGGAGCTCTACGATTCCGCCGTCCGCGAGGCCGTCGCCGCCTTCGGCCGCGGCGAGTGCTTCGTCGAGCGCTACCTCGACAAGCCGCGCCACGTCGAGACCCAGTGCCTGGCCGACTCGCACGGCAACGTCGTCGTCGTCTCGACCCGCGACTGCTCCCTCCAGCGCCGCCACCAGAAGCTGGTGGAGGAGGCTCCCGCACCGTTCCTGACCGAGGCTCAGAACGCGGAGCTGTACGCCGCGTCCAAGGCCATCCTGAAGGAGGCCGGCTACGTCGGCGCCGGCACCGTGGAGTTCCTGGTCTCCGCCGACGGCCTGATCTCCTTCCTGGAGGTCAACACCCGCCTCCAGGTCGAGCACCCGGTCACCGAAGAGGTCGCCGGCATCGACCTGGTCCGCGAGATGTTCCGCATCGCCGACGGCGAGGAGCTCGGCTACGGCGACCCGGTCCTGCGCGGTCACTCCATCGAGTTCCGCATCAACGGCGAGGACCCGGGCCGCGGCTTCCTTCCGGCGCCCGGCACGGTGACGAAGTTCGTCGCGCCGACGGGCCCGGGCGTCCGCCTCGACGCGGGCGTCGAGTCCGGCTCCGTCATCGGCCCGGCCTGGGACTCCCTGCTGGCCAAGCTGATCGTCACCGGCGCCACCCGCGAGCAGGCGCTGCAGCGTGCCGCGCGCGCGCTCGCCGAGTTCGAGATCGAGGGCATGGCCACGGCCATCCCCTTCCACCGCGCGGTCGTCGCCGACCCGGCGTTCGCCCCCACCGACGGCAGCCCCTTCACCGTCTTCACCCGCTGGATCGAGACCGAGTTCGTCAACGAGATCCCGGCGTTCACGGCTCCGGCCGCGGAGGAGACCGAGGACGAGCCGGGCCGCGAGACGGTCGTCGTCGAGGTCGGCGGCAAGCGCCTGGAGGTCTCGCTGCCGTCCTCCCTCGGCATGACCCTGGCCCGCACGGCCGCCGCGGGCGGCGCGAAGCCGAAGCGCCGCGCGGCCAAGAAGTCCGGCCCGGCAGCCTCCGGCGACACGCTCGCCTCCCCGATGCAGGGCACGATCGTCAAGGTCGCGGTCGAGGAGGGCCAGCAGGTCACCGAGGGCGAGCTGATCGTCGTACTGGAGGCGATGAAGATGGAGCAGCCGCTCAACGCGCACCGCTCCGGCACCATCGTCGGCCTCACCGCCGAGGTCGGCGCCTCGGTCACCTCGGGCGCCACGATCTGCGAGATCAAGGACTGACGTCCACGGCATCCGCGTCACGAGAGCGGCCCGTGCACCCCTTCCGGGGTGCACGGGCCGCTCTCGTGTCCGGACTCCGCCCTGCCGGGCCAGGACCCTTCCTTCGCGCCGCCCTTCCGTGCGCCGTGGTGGGCGGCGGTGGCGGTGTCAGCGGCGCCGCATGTCCGCCACCCGGGCACGCTCCCGCTCCCGTTCGCCCGGGTCCCCCAGGGGCAGCGCACTGCGCAGCTGGGCCGTGGGGCCGCCGCGGCGCTGGACCGGGAGGGGGGAGTCGCGGCGGGGTCGGCGGGCGCCCATGCCGTCCACGCCGCCGGAGGCGACGGGGCCGCCGGCCACGGTGATCTGGACGCCTTGGTCCGCCAGGGCCTGGAGCTCGGTGGCCGCGCGGTCGTCGTGCGGCGGGGGCTCGTCCGTGACCAGGCGGGTCATCACGTCCGTCGGCACCGTCTGGAACATGGTGTCCGTGCCGAGCTTCGTGTGGTCCGCGAGGACGACCACCTCCGCCGCGGCCTGGACGAGGGCGCGGTCCACGCTCGCCGACAGCATGTTGGACGTGGACAGGCCCCGCTCCGCCGTCAGACCGCTGCCCGAGAGGAAGGCGCGGGAGACCCGGAGCCCCTGGAGGGACTGTTCGGCTCCGCTGCCGACGAGGGCGTAGTTGGACCCGCGCAGGGTGCCACCGGTCATGACGACTTCGACCCGGTTGGCGTGGGCGAGCGCCTGGGCGACCAGGAGGGAGTTGGTGACGACGGTCAGGCCGGGCACGCGGGCGAGCCGGCGGGCCAGCTCCTGCGTCGTGGTGCCCGCGCCGACGACGACGGCCTCACCCTCTTCGACGAGGCCGGCCGCGACATCGGCGATGGCGGTCTTCTCCGCCGTCGCGAGATGGGACTTTTGCGGAAAGCCGGACTCCCGCGTGAAACCGCCCGGCAAGACCGCACCGCCGTGTCGGCGGTCGAGGAGTCCTTCGGCCTCCAGTGCCCGCACGTCCCGCCGTACGGTCACTTCGGAGGTCTGGACGACGCGGGCGAGCTCCCGGAGCGAAACCGCTCCGTTGGCCCGCACCATTTCGAGGATCAATTGGCGACGTTCTGCAGCGAACACGAAACTGACAGTAACCCCAACGACCGTCTGCTTTCAGCTCTTTGCGCCGGAATACCGAAGTTGTCCATATGGCAGGGCGACTAGTGGTATACGCGGCCCGAGGTCTGGGTGAACGTACGGCCACGCGGCGGCGCACCGCCCCAACGCCCTTGGGGCGCGGGGCGGTTGGGGTCGCTCACGCCTCCCCGGCGGCCTTCCGCGTGTGCAGCTGGCGCGCCACCTCGGCGATCGACCCCGACAGCGAGGGGTACACGGTGAACGCGTTTGCGATCTGCTCGACCGTCAGATTGTTGTCGACGGCGATCGAGATCGGGTGGATGAGCTCACTCGCGCGCGGGGAGACGACCACGCCGCCGACCACGATGCCGGTGCCCGGGCGGCAGAACATCTTCACGAAGCCGTCCCGGATGCCCTGCATCTTGGCGCGCGGGTTGCGCAGCAGGGGGAGCTTCACGACACGGGCGTCGATCTTGCCGGCGTCCACGTCCGCCTGGGTGTAGCCGACGGTGGCGATCTCCGGGTCGGTGAAGACGTTCGAGGACACCGTCTTCAGGTTCAGCGGGGCCACCGCGTCGCCGAGGAAGTGGTACATCGCGATGCGCCCCTGCATGGCGGCGACGGAGGCGAGTGCGAAGACGCCCGTGACGTCACCGGCGGCGTACACGCCCGGCGCGGAGGTGCGCGACACCTTGTCGGTCCAGATGTGCCCGGAGTCCTTGAGCCGGACCCCGGACTCCTCCAGGTTCATGTTCGCGGTGTTCGGAATCGCGCCGACCGCCATCAGGCAGTGCGTACCGGTCAGCACCCGGCCGTCGGAGAGGGTGACCTCGACCCGGTCGCCGACCCGCTTGGCGGACTCGGCGCGCGAGCGCCCGACGACGTTCATGCCGCGGCGCCGGAAGACGTCCTCCAGGACGGCCGCCGCGTCGGGGTCCTCGCCCGGCAGCACGCGGTCGCGGGAGGACACCAGGGTGACCCGGGAGCCGAGCGCCTGGTACGCGCCGGCGAACTCGGCTCCGGTCACACCGGAGCCGACCACGATGAGCTCCTCGGGGAGCTCGTCCAGGTCGTAGACCTGGGTCCAGTTCAGGATGCGCTCGCCGTCGGGCTGGGCGTCCGGGATCTCGCGCGGGGTGCCGCCGGTGGCGATGAGGACGGCGTCCGCCGTCAGGATCGTCTCGGTGCCGTCCGCGGCGGTGACGATGACGTCCCGGGTGCCGTCGATGCCCTGCGGGCCGCCCAGCTTGCCGCGGCCGCGCATGACCTTGGCGCCGGCGCGGGTGACGGAGGCGGTGATGTCGTGCGACTGGGCGAGCGCGAGGCGCTTCACGCGCCGGTTCACCTTGCCGAGGTCCACGCCCACCACGCGCGCGGCCTGCTCGATGTGCGGGGTGTCGTCCGCGACGATGATCCCCAGCTCCTCGTAGGAGGAGTCGAAGGTGGTCATCACCTCGGCGGTCGCGATCAGAGTCTTGGAGGGTACGCAGTCGGTCAGGACCGAGGCCCCGCCCAGACCGTCGCAGTCCACGACGGTCACCTCCGCGCCGAGCTGGGCCCCTACGAGGGCCGCCTCATACCCGCCGGGTCCGCCGCCGATGATCACGATCCGGGTCACGAAAAGTCCGCCTCACGTCTACCCGGCCGGCTGCCGCCCCGGCCGGTGTTCCGGGGGTTCTCCCCGGGGGATGCATTCCGTGCTCCATTGTCCCGCACGCTTCAAGGTGCTTCGCGCCCGGTACCGCCGCAGGGCTTCGTCGGGGGCTCCGTCCGGGGGTACGCCCGGCCGGGCACGCCCGCACGGCCACCCCTCCCGTACCCTCGACCTCATGTCGCTCTACGCCGCGTACGCCGGCAACCTCGACCCGCGGCTGATGACGCGCCGCGCTCCCCATTCGCCGCTGCGCGGCACGGGCTGGATCAACGACTGGCGGCTGACCTTCGGCGGCGAGCAGATGGGCTGGGAGGGCTCCCTCGCCACGATCGTCGAGGCGCCCCGTCACCAGGTCTTCGTCGCCCTCTATGACATCGCCCCGCTCGACGAGGACTCCATGGACCGCTGGGAGGGCGTCGGGCTCGACATCTACCGGCGCATGCGGATCCGGGTGCACACGCTGGACGGCGAGGACGCCGCCTGGTGCTACGTGCTCAACGGCTACGAGGGCGGTCTGCCCTCCGCGCGCTACCTGGGCGAGATCGCCGACGCGGCCGAGTCCGCGGGCGCCCCGCACGACTACGTGATGGAGCTGCGCAAGCGCCCCTGCTGACGGCGCGGCGGGACCGCCCGGGGCGGCCCACCCGACCGGTCACCCCAGGTCGTCGCAGGTCACGGTGGGTGGCGACGGACATTTGGTCGGAAACGACAAGACAACGATCCGAGCATGGTGAGCTGTGCCATCTACGCGCGTAGGCAATGAGCGGCTACGCTCGTCTGCGTGAACGCATCTGTTACCGATCCCACCGCCGCCGCCGACGCCGCAGCCGCCCGCCTGCGGGAGCTCACCGGCGCCGAGACCCACGATGTCGCCCTCGTCATGGGCTCCGGCTGGGCCCCCGCCGCCGAGGCCCTGGGCGCCCCCGAGGCCGAGTTCCTCGTCACCGAGCTGCCCGGGTTCCCCCCGGCCGCCGTCGAAGGACACGGCGGCAAGGTCCGCTCGTACAAGATCGGCGACAAGCGCGCGCTGGTCTTCCTGGGCCGCACCCACTACTACGAGGGCCGCGGCGTCGCCGCCGTCGCCCACGGTGTCCGCACCGCCGTCGCCGCCGGCTGCAAGACCGTCGTGCTGACCAACGGCTGCGGCGGTCTGCGCGAGGGCATGCAGCCCGGCCAGCCGGTCCTGATCAGCGACCACATCAACATGACGGCCACCTCGCCGATCATCGGCGCGAACTTCGTGGACCTCACGAACCTGTACTCGCCCGAGCTGCGCGCGCTGTGCAAGGAGATCGACCCCTCCCTGGAGGAGGGCGTCTACGTCCAGTTCCCCGGCCCGCACTACGAGACCCCGGCCGAGATCAACATGATCCGCGTCATGGGCGCCGACCTGGTCGGCATGTCCACGGTGCTGGAGGCCATCGCCGCCCGTGAGGCCGGCGCCGAGGTGCTCGGCATCTCCCTGGTCACCAACCTGGCGGCGGGCATCTCCGGCGAGCCGCTGAACCACGAAGAGGTCCTCCAGGCCGGCCGCGACTCGGCCGCGCGCATGGGCAAGCTGCTGACCCAGGTCCTCGCCCGCATCTGAGGCCCCGGGACCGTACGAGAGGTAAGGCGGAAGTAGTGCAGGAACAGGACGACCTGATCACCCGGGCCCAGGCCTGGCTGGCGGAGGACCCCGACCCGGAGACCGCGGCCGAGCTCGCCGCGCTCATCGGGGCGGGCGACACGGCGGAGCTGACCGACCGTTTCTCCGGCACCCTCCAGTTCGGCACCGCCGGACTGCGCGGTGAGATCGGCGCGGGCCCGATGCGGATGAACCGCAGCGTGGTCATCCGGGCCGCGGCGGGCCTCGCGGCCTACCTGAAGGCGCAGGGCCACGCCGGCGGCCTCGTCGTCGTCGGCTACGACGCCCGCTACAAGTCGGCGGACTTCGCCCGCGACACCGCGGCCGTCATGACCGGCGCCGGGCTGCGCGCGGCCGTCCTGCCCCGCCCGCTGCCCACGCCCGTCCTCGCGTACGCCATAAGGCACCTGGGCGCCGTCGCCGGCGTCGAGGTGACCGCGAGCCACAACCCGCCCCGGGACAACGGCTACAAGGTCTACCTCGGCGACGGCTCGCAGATCGTCTCCCCGGCCGACGCGGAGATCGCGGCGGAGATCGCCCGCGTCGACACGCTCGCCTCGGTCCCCCGCCCGGAATCCGGCTGGGAGGACCTCGGCGACGAGGTCCTGGAGGCCTACCTGGCCCGTACGGACGCCGTTCTGACCCCCGGGGGCCCGCGCGGCGTGCGGACCGTCTACACGGCCATGCACGGCGTCGGCAAGGACGTCGTGATGGCGGCCTTCGCCCGGCACGGCTTCCCGGAGCCGGTCCTGGTCGCCGAGCAGGCCGAACCGGACCCGGCCTTCCCGACGGTGGCGTTCCCCAACCCGGAGGAGCCGGGCGCGATGGACCTGGCCTTCGCCAGGGCCGCCGAGGTCCAGCCGGACATCGTGATCGCGAACGACCCCGACGCCGACCGTTGCGCGGTGGCCGTCCCCACCGCGGGCGGCTGGCGGATGCTGCGCGGCGACGAGGTCGGCGCGCTGCTCGCGGCGCACCTGGTCCACAAGGGTGCGACCGGCGTCTTCGCCGAGTCCATCGTCTCGTCCAGCCTGCTGGGCCGGATCGCGGAAGCGGCCGGCGTCGGCTACGAGGAGACCCTGACGGGCTTCAAGTGGATCGCCCGCGTCGAGGGCCTGCGCTACGGCTACGAGGAGGCGCTCGGCTACTGCGTGGACCCCGAGGGCGTCCGCGACAAGGACGGCGTGACCGCCGCCCTGCTGGTGGCCGAACTGGCCTCGGAGCTCAAGGAGCAGGGCCGCACCCTGACCGACCTGCTGGACGACCTGGCGATGGCCCACGGGCTGCACGCCACCGACCAGCTCTCGGTCCGCGTCTCGGACCTGTCGGTGATCGCCTCGGCGATGGCCGCGCTGCGCGCCGAGCCCCCGGTCTCGCTGGCGGGGCTGCGGGTGGTCTCGGCGGAGGACCTGGCCAAGGGCACGGAGTCGCTGCCGCCCACGGACGGCCTGCGCTACTACCTGGACGGCGCGTACAAGGCCCGGGTCATCTGCCGCCCGTCGGGCACGGAGCCCAAGCTGAAGTGCTACCTGGAGGTCGTCGTCCCGGTGGCCGAGGCCTCCGACCTGGCGTCGGCCCGCGCGACCGGCCAGGAAGTCCTGGACGCGGTCAAGAAGGACCTCGCGGCGGCGATGGGCCTGTAGGCCCTTCGGCAAGAACCGGCCTGCCTCGCCCCGTCCGGCGAGCCCGGCCCCGACGGCCCCCTTGAGTCCCGGCTCAGGGGGCCGTCGACATTTGCGCGGATCCTTCGCCCCGCGGGCGGGGCGCCGGTCAGCGGGACGCGGACGCGGACGGCGTCGGGCGGACGATCTCGCCCAGGGTCGGGACCGACTCCGGGCGGGAGCGGACCGCTTCCGTGCACTCCCACGCCCGCGGCGGATCGGCGTCCGGTCCGCCCAGGACCACCGGGCCCGGGCCGGCCGACACGGTGTCGCTGCCCGACAGCGTGCACACGATCTGCGACAGCGCCACCGGCGGCAGGTCCTCCGGCTTGCGGCTGAGCCGCACCGTGCCCGCCGGGTCGCCCGGCTTCGGTGCGCCCGCCGTCAGCCCGGCCGGCACCCCGGTCGAGAAGCCGGCGTCCCGTTCCTCCGCGCTCGGCGTCCGCTCCAGCGCCTCCAGCAGTGCCTGCGCGGCCTGCGTGACGGGATCCCGTACGGTGCCCTTCTCCGCCATCGGGACGACCCGCTCCACGCCGACCAGCTGCGACCCGCAGACCAGTTCCACCGTGGCCTGGAAGCCCGGTGCCCCGCTCTGCCCGCCCGGCTGCGCCGGGGTGTCGCACGAGACGCGCGACGGCGCCGCGCCCACGTCCACGGGCACGGTCGTCGCCCGGATCCCGCAGCCCGCGGTCGCGAGCAGCGCGATCCCGACGAGCGGGACCAGTACGGCCGGCACCGCCGGCAGGACCCTACGCATCCAGGTCACCAGTGATCGCCTTTCCCACGTCCACCGGCAGCCGCAGGGTGAACAGCGCCCCGCCGCCCGGCACGTTGGCCGCGGTGATGTCGCCGCCGTGGATGTGCGCGTTCTCCACGGCGATCGACAGTCCGAGCCCGCTGCCGTCCGACTTCGGCCGCGACGCGCTCGCCTTGTAGAAGCGGTCGAAGACGTGCGGCAGGACCTCTTCGGGGATGCCCGGCCCGTTGTCCTGGACCGCGATCACCAGCCAGTCCCCCTCCACGGTCACCGACACCCGCACCGGCGAGCCACCGTGCTTGAGCGCGTTGCCGATCAGGTTGGCCAGGATGACGTCGAGGCGGCGCGGGTCGAGGCGGACCACGATGCCGCGCTCGGCGTCGAGTTCGACCGCGTCGAGCCAGGCCCGGGCGTCGATGCAGGCCGTGACCTGGTCGGCGACGTTCACGTCGTCCAGCACCAGCTTCGCCGTACCCGCGTCGAAGCGGGTGACCTCCATCAGGTTCTCCACCAGGATGTTGAGGCGCCGCGTCTCGCTGACGACCAGCGCCACGGCCGGTGCGATCATCGGGTCGAGGTCCTCGACCTCCTCCTCCAGCACCTCGGCCACCGCGGTCAGCGCGGTGAGGGGCGTGCGCAGTTCGTGCGACATGTCCGCGACGAAGCGCCGGCTCGACTCCTCCCGCGCGCTCATGTCGGCGACCTTCTTCTCCAGTGCCTCGGCCGTCTTGTTGAAGGTGCGCGACAGGTCGGCGAGTTCGTCGGTGCCCGACACGTCGAGGCGGTGGTCCAGTTCGCCCTCGCCGAGCCGCCGCGCCGCGTCCCCCAGCCGCTGTACGGGCTTGAGCACGGTGCGGGCCGCGGCCTGCGCGAGCAGCGCGGAGCCGAGCAGGGCGAGGATGGTCGCGATGGTCAGCGACCAGGCGAGCGCGTTGAGGTCGTCCCGCTCCTGGGCGAGGGACTTGTACATGTAGCCGGTCGGTCCGCCGCCCACGATCCGCGTGCCGCCGACCAGGTACGGGTTGCCGCGCGGCTTCGTGCGCTGCCAGTACACGTGGTACTCGGCGTCGTTGGCCGCGGTCGTCTTCTGGCGGTCGTTCACCGCGTTCTGCAGGGACTTCGGGACGTCGGTCAGCCGGAAGTTGTCGGGCCCGGCCGCGCCGTACATCTGGCGGTTGTCCTTGCCCTCCTGCACGAGCAGCACGCTGTAGCCGGGGCTGCTGCCCGCCATCAGCTCGGCGGTGCGCTGCAGCTCCTCGGGCGTCGGATCGGCGGGCAGTGCGGCGGCACGGTTCTGCATCTCCTGGCGGAAGTCGCCGAGGGCCGCCTCCTGCACGCGGGTGAGCACGGCCTCGCGGTTGAGCCAGTAGGCGATCCCGGACGCGGACACGGCGGCCGTCAGGGCGACCAGTGCGAAGACGACGAGGAGCCGCAGCCGCAGGCTGGTCCAGCGCCGGCCCGCGAGCAACGACCGGATCACTGCGGGGAGTCCAGGCGGTAGCCGACGCCCCGGACCGTACGGATCAGGGTGGGCGAGGAGGGCACGTCCTCGACCTTGGCGCGCAGCCGCTGGACGCAGGCGTCGACGAGCCGCGAGTCGCCGAGGTAGTCGTGCTCCCACACGAGGCGCAGCAGCTGCTGGCGGGAGAGCGCCTGGCCGGGCCGGCGGCTCAGTTCGAGGAGGAGTCGCAGCTCGGTCGGCGTGAGCTGGAGGTCCTCGCCGTTCTTCGTCACGGTCATGGCGGCGCGGTCGATGACGAGGGAGCCGAAGCTCGCCGAGTCGCTCGACTCGCGTTCGCCGCGGCGCAGTACGGCCCGGATGCGGGCGTCGAGGACCCGCCCCTGGACGGGCTTGACCACGTAGTCGTCGGCTCCGGACTCCAGGCCGACGACCACGTCGATGTCGTCGCTGCGCGCGGTGAGCAGGATGATCGGCAGCTGGTCGGTGCGGCGGATCCGCCGGCACACCTCGAAGCCGTCGATCCCGGGCAGCATCACGTCCAGCACGATCAGATCCGGCCGCTGCTCTCGCAGTAGCTTCAGGCCGTCCTCGCCCGTCGCCGCGGTGGCCACACGGTGGCCCTGGCGTGACAGGGAGAGTTCGAGGGCCGTGCGGATGGCGTCGTCGTCCTCGATCAGCAACAGGAAAGGCACGGGCTCATTCTGTCTCATGGGCAGTCGGGAGTTCGACCGTCAGGGGGACGAGATCCTGCGTGGGTCCGCCGGGGTCCTGCCGGCGGTCGCTGTGACAGTGCTGTGACAGTCGACGGACACCCCGGTTAAGTCGGCCGGGCAATCTTCTACTCAACGCACAGCGATCCGAAGCAGAGACACTCCACGACGGGGGGCGCGAGATGAACACGCTGCACAGCACCAGCACCAGCGCGGTTGTCACGCGGCTGCACGATGTGAACCGCCGGGCGGGTGTCCGTTCGGTGGCGGTCGCCCGGCCCCGGCCGGCCCACGTCGTAGCCATTGACGCACACCAGTACCAGGCGGTTCCCGACCGGCAGCAGGCCCCGTCCTCGACGTCCGAGGCGGAGTTCACCGCCTACGTCCAGGAGCGGCGCGCCGCGCTGTACGCGACGGCCTTCCACCTCACCGGTGACCGTTACGAGGCCGAGGACCTGCTGCAGAGCGCGCTGTTCTCCACGTACCGCGCCTGGGACCGGATCAGCGACAAGGCTGCGGTCGGCGGCTACCTGCGCCGCACCATGACGAACCTGCACATCAGCGCGTGGCGTCGGCGCAAGCTGAACGAGTACCCGACGGAGGAGCTGCCGGAGACGGCCTCCGACACGGACGCGATGCGCGGTACGGAGCTGCGCGCGGTGCTGTGGCAGGCGCTGACCCGGATCCCGGAGCCGCAGCGCACGATGCTGGTGCTGCGCTACTACGAGGGCCGGACGGACCCGGAGATCGCGGAGATCCTCGGGATCAGCGTCGGCACGGTGAAGTCGAGCATCTGGCGCTCGCTGCGGCGCCTGCGGGAGGACGAGTCGCTGAGCTTCGGCCGCGACGAGGCGGAGTCCTTCGAGGAGCTGGTCGCGTAACGCGGCGCGGCGCACACAGACCATCGGGCCAGGGGGACCGTCCTACGGGGGTGGGGCGGGGGCCGCGGGGGGAAGAGGCGGGATCGAGCGGCCGGGGGTCCGCCCGATCCCGCCTTTTCGCGTGCGCGGGCTCCAGCGGTTCGCCGGGGCCGTGCCCGGCGCTCCGCGTCGGCTATGCCGGGGTGGTCGTGCGGTGGCGGCCCGCCGCGGCCGCGGCCAGGCGGCCGAGGGCCTCGTCGCCGGCGCAGGCGTGCGCGCCCAGTGCGACGTGGCGGGCCACGATGCCCCGTTCGGCGCGCATCAGCCGCAGGCCCCTGCGCAGCAGGAACGGCACGGACTTGCGGCCCTCGCGCAGATCGCGGGCGAGCCGGCGGCGGAAGGTGGTCGAGGGCCGGCCGCGCAGGCAGATGGCGTCCGCGAGGAGGCCGAGTTCCTGGCAGCGGGCGGCGACGTCCGCGGCGAAGATGCCCTCCGCGATGAACAGCGGGGTGCGGGCGATGTCGAGGGTGTCCCAGCCGGTGCGGGAGCTGGTGGCGATGTCGTAGACCGGCACGTCCGTCCGTCCCGAGGCGCACAGCTCGGCTATCGCGGCGACGGCGGTGTCGGCGTCCCAGGAGAGGGGGGAGTCCCAGTCGATGTCGGAGCTGCCCTCCACCAGCGGAAGGGTGGGGTCGTCGGCTTCCTTGTAGAAGTCGTCGAGGCGCAGCACGGGCAGCCCGGAGCGGGCGGCCAGCGAGGATTTTCCGGAGCCCGACGGACCGGTCAACAGGACGACTCGCGTCGGCGAAGGAGAGGAAGAGCTCACGGGACACCAGTCTGAACCATTCCCCCGGGTAGGGGATCCTCCCGGTGACCGGTTGGTGTCCAGGAACACACCTCCACTACGCTGCGTGCGCACGCGACTACGACACAGGCGGGATCCTCATGGCACGTCACGCAGCCCCTTCGGCACCGAACCGGCTCCGCAGCGCGGGCCTGACCCTCTCGATGGCCGGCGCCGCGCTGGCGATGGCCGCGGGCGGTGCGCAGGCCGGTGAGCTGGACGTCCCGGCGGCCGTGGCCGGGGTCACGGACCCGATCGCGAACCTGAAGGTGAACCCGCTGGCGCACACCGGTGTGGATCCGCTGGACAACGGTGTCGCCACCAAGGTCGCGGACTTCCCGGCCGTGGGCACGACCGCGGTGACGGGCATCCTCACCCAGGGCCCGTCGGTGGGCGAACTGCCCACGGCGGCGGTCTCGTCCCTCCTGGGCCCTCTCGCGCCCCGCTGAGGCCCCGCCGCGCCACGGGCGAGTGAGCCGAAGGCGGCGCGTCGGCGAAGGCGGGCGAGCGCCCGGAGGAACCGCGAGGCACGAGCGGTTTCGAGGACGTACGCCCGCCTGCAGCCGACAACAGCGCCGCCGGAGGCGAACCGAGCCCCGGAAAGCGAGTGGCCCCGGCAGCGCGGGGGACGCTGCCGGGGCCGGTCTCGTAGGGGGCCGGTCCTAGTAGGACGAGCCGCCCGCGCCCAGGGACCCGGTGGGGTGCCAGACGGTCTTGGTCTCCAGGAACGCCGTCATGCGGGAGGTGCCCGGGTCGGCGCTCCAGTCGTCCACAGGCTGTGGACGCAGGACGCGCTTGAGGTTGTCGGCCGCCGCGATCTCCAGCTCCTTGGCGAGGGCCGCATCGGCGCCGGCCAGGTCGATCGCGTTGACGTCCTGATGGGACGCCAGGTGCGGGCCCATCTCGCCGGCCTTGCCGGACAGGATGTTGACCACGCCGCCGGGCAGGTCGGAGGTGGCGAGCACCTCGCCCAGCGACAGCGCGGGCAGCGGGGACTTCTCGGAGGCGATCACGACGACGGTGTTGCCCGTCGCGATGACCGGGGCGATCACGGAGACCAGGCCCAGGAACGAGGAGTCCTGCGGGGCGACGACGGTGACGACACCGGTCGGCTCCGGGGTGGAGAGGTTGAAGAACGGGCCCGCGACCGGGTTGGCCCCGCCCACGATCTGGCCGATCTTGTCGGTCCAGCCCGCGTACCAGACCCAGCGGTCGATGGCCGCGTCGACGACGGCGGCGGCCTTCGACTTGGACAGGCCCTCGGCCTCGCCGACCTCGCGGACGAACTGCTCGCGCCGGCCCTCCAGCATCTCGGCGATGCGGTAGAGGATCTGGCCGCGGTTGTAGGCGGTGGCGCCCGCCCAGCCGCCGAAGGCCTTGCGTGCGGCGACGACGGCGTCACGCGCGTCCTTGCGGGAGGACAGGGGGGCGTTGGCCAGCCACTTGCCCTTGCCACCCGACGATGTTTGCGCGCTCACCTCGTACACCCGGCCGCTCTCGGAGCGGGGGAACTTGCCCCCGACGTACAGCTTGTAGGTCTTGAAGACGTTCAGACGCACAGAGGACTCAGACATCGAGGTAGGCCTCCAGACCGTGGCGGCCGCCTTCGCGGCCGAAGCCCGACTCCTTGTAGCCGCCGAAGGGCGAGGTCGGGTCGAACTTGTTGAACGTGTTGGCCCACACCACGCCGGCGCGGAGGTGGTTCGCGACCGCGAGGATGCGCGAGCCCTTCTCCGTCCAGATACCGGCGGACAGGCCGTACTGGCTGTTGTTGGCCTTGGCGACGGCCTCGTCGGGCGTGCGGAAGGTCAGCACGGACAGCACCGGGCCGAAGATCTCGTCGCGGGCGACGGTGTGCGCCTGGGTGACGTTGCTGAAGAGCGTCGGGGCGAACCAGTAGCCGGCGGACGGCAGCTCGCACGCCGGGGACCAGCGCTCGGCGCCCTCGGCCTCGCCGGTGTCCGCGAGCGCGGTGATCCGGGCGAGCTGCTCGGCGGAGTTGATCGCGCCGATGTCGGTGTTCTTGTCGAGCGGGTCGCCCAGGCGCAGCGTGGAGAGGCGGCGCTTGAGGCTGTCGAGCAGCTCGTCGTGGATCGACTCCTGGACCAGGAGGCGGGAGCCCGCGCAGCAGACCTGGCCCTGGTTGAAGAAGATGCCGTTGACGATGCCCTCGACGGCCTGGTCGATGGGGGCGTCGTCGAAGACGATGTTGGCGCCCTTGCCGCCCAGCTCCAGGGTGACCTTCTTGTCGGTGCCGGCGATCGAGCGGGCGATGGCCTTGCCGACCGCGGTCGAGCCGGTGAAGGCGACCTTGTTGACGTCCGGGTGCTCGACGAGGGCCGCGCCCGCGTCGCCGTACCCGGTGAGGATGTTGACGACACCCTTGGGCAGGCCCGCCTGGCGGCAGATGTCGGCGAAGAAGAGCGCGGAGAGCGGGGTGGTCTCGGCGGGCTTCAGGACGACCGTGTTGCCGGTGGCGAGCGCCGGGGCGATCTTCCACGCGAGCATCAGGAGCGGGAAGTTCCACGGGATGACCTGGCCGGCCACGCCGAGCGGGCGCGGGTTCGCGCCGTAGCCCGCGTGGTCGAGCTTGTCGGCCCAGCCCGCGTAGTAGAAGAAGTGCGCGGCGACCAGCGGGAGGTCCGCGTCGCGGGTCTCCTTGATCGGCTTGCCGTTGTCCAGGGTCTCCAGGACGGCGAGTTCGCGGCTGCGCTCCTGGATGATCCGGGCGATGCGGAAGAGGTACTTGGCGCGCTCGGAGCCCGGCAGCGCGGACCACTTCTCGAAGGCCTTGCGGGCGGCCTTGACGGCGCGGTCCACGTCGGCGGCGCCGGCCTGGGCAACCTCGGCCAGCACCTCCTCGCTGCTGGGCGAGACGGTCTTGAAGACCTTGCCGTCGGCGGCGTCGGTGAACTCGCCGTCGATGAAGAGCCCGTAGGAGGGGGCGATGTCGACGACCGAGCGGGACTCGGGAGCCGGTGCGTACTCGAAGAGGGATGCCATGGTGATCAGTCCACCGTCACGTAGTCGGGACCGGAGTAACGGCCGGTGCTCAGCTTCTGGCGCTGCATCAGCAGGTCGTTGAGCAGGCTGGAGGCGCCGAAGCGGAACCAGGTGTTGCTCAGCCAGTCCTCGCCCGCGGTCTCGTTGACCAGGACCAGGAACTTGATCGCGTCCTTGGTGGTGCGGATGCCGCCGGCCGGCTTCACGCCGATCTGGATTCCAGTCTGCGCCTTGAAGTCGCGGACGGCTTCGAGCATGAGCAGGGTGTTCGCGGGGGTGGCGTTGACGCCCACCTTGCCGGTCGACGTCTTGATGAAGTCGGCGCCCGCGAGCATGCCGATCCAGGAGGCGCGGCGGATGTTGTCGTAGGTCGACAGCTCGCCGGTCTCGAAGATGACCTTCAGGCGGGCCGCGCTGCCGTCGGGGCGGACGCAGGCCTCCTTGATGGCCTTGATCAGCTCGTACGTCTCCAGGTAGCGGCCGGCGAGGAAGGCGCCACGGTCGATGACCATGTCGATCTCGTCGGCGCCGGCGGCGACGGCGTCACGGGTGTCCGCGAGCTTGACCGGCAGCGCGGCGCGGCCCGCCGGGAAGGCGGTGGCGACGGAGGCGACCTTGACGTCGGCTCCGCCCAGCGCCGCCTTGGCGGTCGCCACCATGTCGGGGTAGACGCAGACGGCGGCCGTCATCGGGGTCGTGCGGTCGGTCGGATCGGGATTGACGGCCTTGGCGGAGAGCGCCCGGACCTTGCCCGGGGTGTCCGCGCCTTCCAGCGTCGTCAGGTCGATCATCGAGATGGCCAGGTCGATGGCGTACGCCTTGGCCGTCGTCTTGATCGAACGGGTGCCGAGGGAGGCCGCGCGGGCCTCCAGGCCGACAGCGTCGACGCCGGGCAGCCCGTGCAGGAAGCGGCGCAGCGCACTGTCGGACGTCGTCACGTCAGCGAATGCGGTGAGGGTGGTGGGCATGGTCACCAGATGAGCATATCTACGCGCGTAGCGACCTGTCACCCCCCTCCACCGGTTCTGACCGATCCGCTATGGAATCGACACCTCCGGCCGACACCCTTTGGCCCGTTACGCGACCATGACAGGAGGCGGATCGTCCGCCCGCACAAGATCCATAGATTTCTCTTCAGCAGCCCGCCACACCTGACCCGGTGAACCAGACCGAACAGACACAACGCGGCATGCGGCTCTCCTCCGCTCTCCTCATCCACGCTTCAAGGAGTCGTTATGCGTACCGCTCTGCGCACCTCCGTCGTCACTGTCGCCCTCGCCGGCGCGACGCTCGTCCCGGCCGCCGGCGCAGCGTTCGCGGCGCCCGCCACGACTCCGCGGCCCGCCTCGGCCCCGGCCCCGGACAACAGCCGCTACGAGGGCGAGCCCGTCTACATCGGGGAGGGCCTGGTCGCGGTGCTGCGCAACAAGGCGGAGGGCCCCGAGGCGTGGATCCGCGAGGTCGGCCCCCAGTGGAAGCCGGGCGACACCTACATGGTCCACGTCGTGACGAAGCTGGACCGGACCCTGCCCCACGACAGGGCCAAGGGCCTCGACCTGGAACTCACCAAGGCCGCGGGCGCCCGTCCCGTGCTTGTCGTCACCGCCGCGGACGGCAGCGCCACGTCCCACCCGCTGCCTGCGGGCGAGACCGGCACGGACTGCCGGGTCGGTCCGGTGGGGCAGGAGATGGGCGCGGGCATGAAGGCCGAGCTGTACCTCTCCGAGCTGGGCCCGAAGGTGCTGCTCTTCGAGGCCGGCGACGGTGGCCGCGGCTTCGCCCGGCTGGACCGCACCCACCCCTCGCTGCCGGAGTCCGCCGGCATCATCGCCCGGATCGTGCACCCGAGCAGTGCCGAGCCCGTCTTCGAGTGGAAGACGCAGGGCGGCAACGACACGGTCGGCCGGGTCGCGTTCCCCGCCTTCCCCAAGGGGTGCAGGCCCAGCTACGCGTTCACCGAGGACAAGCCGGTGACGAAGCGCACCACCCCCTCCTCCGCCTCCACCCCCGCTCCGGTGAAGCCGCAGACCGCGGGCCAGACGGCGGTGGTCCCGAAGGGCCCGGTCGCCGCGGGCGCCGAGCTCCCGGTCGCGACCGCCGCGGACACCGCCGGGACCGCCGCGGACACCGTCGGGACCGCCGCGGGCCGCGTCGACACCGCCACCATGACGGCCGGCGCCGCCCTGGTCGCCGCCTTCGGCGCCCTGGGCGCCAGCGTGGTCCTGCGCCGCCGCCGCGCCACCCGCGGCTGACGCCCCCGTCCCCGACCTCCTGCCCTCCTCCGGCGGGCCACCCGATCCGGTGGCCCGCCGCACGCCGTTCCCGGAGCACTCATGGCCCACCGTGTCCGCCCGCTGCTCGCCGCCGCCCTGCTGGCCGCCGCCCTGACCGGCTGCGGCGCGGCCACCGCCGGCCCGCCCGCACCCGGGGCGGCCGCCCCCTCCGCCGCCCCGGCCACCGTCACCCCCGGCACCGCGCCCGCGGACACCGCCCCGGCCGCCGCCCCGCTGCCCGCCTCCGAGCCCGTACGCGTGAGGATCCCCGCGGCCGGGGTGGACACCTCCCCGGTGCTCAAGCTGGGGCTGGCCGCCGACGGCACCGTCGAGGTGCCCTCCGTGGCCGACGGGGACAGGATCGGCTGGTACACGAAGGGCGTCACGCCCGGCGAGACCGGTCCCGCCGTCCTGATCGGCCACTTCGACACCGCCCGCGGCCCGGCCGTGCTGAGGGACGTCTCGCGCGTGCGCACCGGCGAGGAGATCACGGTCTCGCGGGCGGACGGGACCACCGCCGTCTTCCGCGTCCGCGAGCTGGAGCAGGTGGGCAAGGACCGGTTCCCGACCGCCAAGGTGTACGGCGACACCACCCGCCCGGAGCTGCGCGTCATCACCTGCGGCGGCGAGATCACGGACGGCCGCCGGCCCGACAACATCATCCTGTACGCCGATCTCGTGGGCCGAGATGGCGTGGGGCAGAATCGACCCCATGAGCAGCCAGCAGCCGACCGATGAGCCGGTCTATGACGACCGGGTCTACCGCTCCTCCATGGGCGTCGTCTCGGGGGTGCTGCTGCTCGCGCTGACGGCATGGCTCTGCGGGGACGCCGTGCTGCGCGGCTCGGGGAACACCCCGTGGATCGCGCTGGCGGCGGCGCTGTGCGCGGTCCCGCTGATCGTGGCGTTCACGATCCGCCCGGCCGTCTTCGCCAACGACGACCGGATGCGCGTACGGAACCCCTTCCGGATCATCGAGCTGCCCTGGGCCGCGGTCGACGTCGTGCGCTCCGGCTACTCGGCGGAGGTGCTGGCCGAGGGGTCGAAGTACCAGCTGTGGTCCGTGCCCGTCTCGCTGCGCGAGCGGAAGAAGGCCAACCGCCAGCGCCTGCGCCACGAGGGCCTGCGCGACCGGGAGGACCGGTCCGCGGGCGGGAAGGGCCGGGCTCCGGCCGAGCCGATGCGGGCCAGTGCCGACCGGATCGTCGACGAGCTCCAGCGGCTGGCCGAGCGCGGGGCCGAGCGACCCGGCGCCCAGGGCAACGTGCGCGTGCACTGGTCGTACGAGATCATCGCGCCCGCCGTGGCCGGCGCACTGCTGTTGATCGTCCTGGTCGCCACCCGCTGACCCGACCTGACCGAGGCGGTGGCCGACGGCCGGCACGGACCGTGCCCGCCACCACACCCCCGAGGCGGAACCATGGCTACCAGGTGGTGCGTCCTCGCAGGTGTGCAGCGTATTGAGGCCGACGGCGCTCCCGCCGGCGCCACCGCGATCCCCCTCCGTCTCCGACTCCTGGCCGGGGTCCTTCTCGCCGCCCATCTCCTGGTCGTCGGCTGGCTGACCCTGCGCCCCCTCGACGTCCCCTGGGCCGCTGCCGGCAATCTGACCCCGCTGGAGGGGATCAGGGCCGACCTCGCCCTCGGGCCGCTGGAGGCCGCCCGGCGGATCGGGGAGGGAATCGCGCTGCTGGCCCCGCTCGGGGTGCTGGTGCCGCTCGTCAGCGGGCGGCTCTGGCTGTCGAGGCTGGCCGAGTGGTCCTCCCTGGTGCGGACCACCGCCGCGGGCGCGCTGGTCTCGCTCAGCATCGAAATGCTCCAGAGCGGGGTCCCGGGCCGGGTCGTCGACGTCGACTCGGTGCTGCTGAACACCCTCGGCGTGCTGCTGGCGCACGCGGCCGTCGTACCGGCGCTGCGGGCACGGCTGCGCCGCTCACATGCCGTTTATCAGGGGGACACCCCGAAGATTTCCAGGGTCGGGCTCGGCCCCTGGACCGACGTTCTGTCAGCGGTCCAGCGGGAGTATTGAGTCATCGCAAGAAAGCGATCCCGACGAAGGAGAACCCCCATGAGCGCCCTGGTCCGCCCCCGTGACGGCCGTTGGATCGGCGGAGTCTGCGCCGGACTCGCACGGCGTTTCGGAATTTCCGCGAACGCGATGCGCGCCATATTCGCCGTCTCGTGCCTGCTGCCCGGCCCGCAGTTCCTGGTCTACATCGCGCTGTGGGTGCTGCTGCCGAACGAGAAGTCCACGTCGACCGCCTGGTAGCGGGGCCGCTCAGCCGGCCTTCCGGACCTTCTCCAGCTGCTTGTCGGTCACTTCCTGCGGCACCAGGACCTTCTGCGGGCCGCCCGCCACGTTGAGTGCCATCAGCCGCACGACGGTGTCGCCCTCGCGTACGACGACCAGGTGGACCTGCGCCGAGACGCCCTGGCCGGCCGCGGTCGTGGTCCAGCTGACGCTCTCGTCGCCGCTCGTGCGGTAGTCGGCGGTGCGGACCTCGCGGTAGCTGCCGGTCTGCTTGTCGACCGTGGCGGAGAAGCCGGTGCCGCAGGCGGCAACGGCGGTCTTGAGCCGGGCGATCAGCGCCTTCGCGTCGCTCTCGGCGTAGGAGCTGACGGAGGCGGAGACCGCGAGGCCCATCTGCTTCTGGGATCCGATGCCCCGGTTGACGGTCTCGCGGGCGGCGGGGTCCGGCTTGTCGCCCATGATGTCGGCGAGCGGCTGGCAGGCCTTCTTGTCGGCCTGCGGCTGACCGTCCGGGGCGCCCGGGTTCTTGCCCTGGGCGGAGATCTGATAGCCGGGCAGGTCGCCCTGGGTGAGCGCGGACCGGTCCAGCTTGGTGCCGCCGGTCTTCGGCGGGGCCGAGCCGGCCGGGTCCGGGGGCTCCGCGGGGGCGCCGGGCGCGCCGCCGGCGCTGCCCTCGGACCCCTTGGGGTCGGGGGACCTTCCCGTCGCGGGGGCGTCCGTACTGCTGCACCCCACCGCGGCGAACAGCAGGGCGGGGACCAGTGCGACCAGCGTCGCTCGTGCCTTCATGCGCATGACCGAGAACCTCATACCCAGTGCGTCGGCGGGCAGTTGGTGGTGATCGTGGCACACCGCGCGGCGGCACACACACCTTGTCGAAGGGGCGTGCGACCGCCGCGCGTGCGTTCGTCCGTCTCGCTTCGGCGTCAGCCGTTGAGGGCGCCGGTGACCGGGCCCAGCAGGCCGGTGACCGCGGCGGTGGGGTCGCTCGGCTGTCCCTCTTCGGCCTTCATCTGCTGCTGGCTGGTGACGCCCTCGAGCGCGCCGGTGGCGGTGCCGAGCGCGTCGGTGATGCCGATGGCGGGAACGGCGGCGGAGGCGGTACCGGCGGCGACGGCGGCGAGGGCGGCACCGACGGCGGCGGCACCGAGGAACTTGGCAGCTGACTGCTTCATGAAAGGTATTCCTTGCGACGGGGAATTGAGCGGCTCCGCAAACTAGTCACTTCAAACCCCCGCCCGCAAACATCCGATCATACGAGAAAGCGCCCGGAAATTGCCTCTCCCGGGCGCTTTCAGTACGTCATGCCGTGGCCTAGGCCGAGACAGAACCGCTGGTCGAGGCGGTCTGACGGAACAGCCACTCCGACTTCAGCTCCGCATAGCCGGGCTTGATGACCTCGTTGATCATGGCCAGTCGTTCATCGAAAGGAATGAACGCGGACTTCATCGCATTGACGGTGAACCACTGCATGTCGTCCAGCGTGTAGCCGAAGGTGTCCACGAGGTGCTCGAACTCGCGGCTCATGCTGGTGCCGCTCATCAGGCGGTTGTCGGTGTTGACCGTGAGCCTGAAGTGCAGCTTCCGCAGCAGGCCGATCGGGTGCTCGGCGTACGAGGCGGCCGCGGCCGTCTGCAGGTTCGAGGTCGGACACATCTCCAGGGGGATGCGCTTGTCCCGGACGTAGCTGGCCAGGCGGCCCAGCGTGACCGAGCCGTCCTCGGCGACCTCGATGTCGTCGATGATCTTCACGCCGTGCCCGAGGCGGTCCGCGCCGCACCACTGCAGGGCCTGCCAGATCGACGGCAGGCCGAAGGCCTCGCCCGCGTGGATCGTGAAGTGGTTGTTCTCGCGCTTGAGGTACTCGAAGGCGTCGAGGTGACGGGTGGGAGGGAACCCGGCCTCGGCGCCGGCGATGTCGAAGCCGACCACGCCGTTGTCGCGGTAGCGGTTGGCCAGCTCCGCGATCTCCAGCGCGCGGGCCGCGTGACGCATCGCGGTCAGCAGCGCGCCGACGCGGATGCGGTGGCCGTTGGCCTTGGCGCGGCGCTCACCCTCGCGGAAGCCGTCGTTCACTGCCTCGACGACCTCTTCGAGGGTCAGGCCGGCTTCCAGGTGCTGCTCGGGGGCGTAGCGGATCTCGGCGTACACGACGCCGTCCTCGGCCAGGTCCTCGGCGCACTCGGCGGCGACGCGGAAGAGGGCCGCCTTCGTCTGCATGACCGCGCAGGTGTGCGCGAAGGTCTCCAGGTAGCGCGGCAGGGAGCCGGAGTCGGCGGCCTCGCGGAACCAGATGCCGAGCTTGTCGGCGTCGGTCTCGGGGAGGTTCTCGTAGCCGACCTCGCGGGCCAGCTCGATGATGGTCCCGGGACGCAGTCCACCGTCGAGGTGATCGTGCAGGAGCACCTTCGGGGAACGACGGATCTGATCCGGGGTCGGCAGGTTGGGGGTCTCGCTCGTCATCTGCGCACTCTACTCCTACGCGCGTAGAGCGTCGTGTCCCCTGCGGGCGTCGATATGTAACAGAGACCGCGCGGACGGATGGCGTACACCCGAAGGTCTGAGACTGTTCCGCCATGGCACAGCATGCGCCGCCGGCGCGCGGGGCCCGCCTGGGGCGGGCGGCCGGCGCGAGAACCGGCTCGGGTCCGACGGAAAGCCCGGTCAACGGGGTGGTGCTCCTGCTTCCCGGGGCGTCCAGATTCTCCCCCGGTCCCCTGCGTCCGCTCGCGCGGGCGCTGGCCCGGGCGGGCGGTACGGACGGGCTGGTCGCGCACGCCGTCATCCACGGCGGGGAGTCCGCGCGGGAGGAGCAGGCGCGGTGGGCGGCGGACGAGGTGGTGCGGCGGTACGGGGACGTTCCGGTGTGCCTGGCCGGCTACGACGCGGGCGCCCTGGCCGCGCTGCGGGCGGCGGGGCACGGGGCCGTCAACTCGGTTCTGGCACTTGCCCCCTGCCTGGCGGAGGGGGTGCCCGCCGACTCCCCTGAACCGGTGAAACAGCTGTCGGGGCGGCAGGTGTTGATCGTGCACGGCACCAACGACGCGCGCAGCGATCCGGAGATCTCCTTCCGGCTGGCGGAGCGGGCCAAGAAGGCGAACCGCTCGACGTGCCGGTTCGAGGTGCACTCCGACGGGCACGGGCTGCGCGAGCACCAGGCGGAAGTGGTGGCGCTGGGCGTGGACTTCGTCCTGGGCGCGGTCTTCTCGGGGCGGTACTCGCGCCCCGTCACGGACGCCCTGGCCGCGCCGCCGCCGCTGGGCCTGAGGATGCCGCTGGCCTCCGGTTTCGGGAGGTCGCTGCGGGGATGAGGGGGGGCCGGCCGGGGCGCGGACGGCGAAGCGGGTTTCCGGGCGTACCGTGAGAAGTGGACTCGGGGTGCTCGCTCCTCTCCCGGAGGCGATCGGCCATGGCCGCAATCGACTGCAGGAACTTCGACCAGCCGGACGAGACCAGGCCGTTCGTCGGCGGCATGGGCAGGCTGGACCTGGTGGACACCGGGGACGGGGCGGTCGGGCGGGCCGTCTTCCTGCCGGGCTGGAAGTGGTCGGAGCACGTCCAGCCGCTGGCCGGGACGGACAGCTGCCGGGCCGACCACACCGGGTACGTCGTGAGCGGCCGTATGAAGGTCGTCATGGACGGCGGGGAGAGCGCCGAGTTCGGTCCCGGCGACTACATGCGGGTGCACCCGAGGCACAACGCCTGGGTGGTGGGCGACGAGCCCTGCGTGACGCTGGACTGGACCGGCTTCTCCGACTACGCGAAGCCCTCCGGCTGACGGCCCCGGCGCAGACCCGCAGACTCGCGGCCCCGGGGCCGCGGCTGCGGCCGGTCATCTCGCGCCGGTCCGTCCGTACCCGCCGTTCCGCCCCCTCTCGGTCGGATGGCACGGATGGACCGGCGCGACCGCGTTCCCCCTTCACGCCGTGTGACCACTGTGCCGCTTCGGCATGTGCCGAATGGGTCTTCTCAGGCGTCGTCTTGCCGCCTTGCGGGAACACGAGGGGTTTACGAACAGGTCCAGACCGGGACGAATACGCACATGCCAGCCGAGGGAACCGGAGCGTCCGGAGTGACGGCCGGGGCAGCCGGGGCAGCCGGTGCGTCCGGGGAGCTGACCCCCGCCGCCCGGCGCCTGTACGCGTACGCCGTCGAGCGGCACGCCTTCGACGCGGACGAGGCCACGCGGTCCCTCGGCGTGCGCGCGGCCGCGGCGATCACCGAGCTGGCCGCCGCGCACCTGCTCCAGCGGGCGCCGGGCGGCGGGCCGGACCGGTGGAGCGCCGTGGCGCCGCGGGCGGCGGCGGCCCGGGCCCTGGCCCCGCTGGCCCTGCTGGTACGGGAGACCCACGACGAGATGGACCGGCTGCGCGGGCGCCTGGAGGCGCTCGTGCCGGCGTACGAGGCGGGGACCGCGCACCGGGACCTGAGCGGGGCCGGACACCTGGAGCTGGTCACGGACCTCGGCGCCGTCCGGGGGCTGATCGCGGAGCTGGCCGCGGGGTGCGAGCAGGAGCTGCTGACCTCGCAGCCGGGCGGCGGCCGGCCGCCGGAGACCCTGGAGGAGTCGATCGGGCGGGACGAGTCGCTGCTGGCGCGCGGGGTCCGGATGCGCACGATCTACCAGCACACGGCCCGCTACTCGCGGCCCACGGCCGCGTACGTGGAGCGGGTGACGGCGCTGGGGGCGCAGGTGCGGACGCTGGGCGACGGGCTGATGCGGATGCTCGTGTTCGACGGGCGGACGGGGCTGATGGCGGTGCCGGAGCGCAGCGGGGCGGCGCTGGTGGTGCGGGAGCCGAGTGTCGTGCACTTCATGACCTCGGCCTTCGAGCGGTCGTGGCTGGGGGCGGAGCCCTTCCCCACGTCGGTGAGCCCGGAGGCGGCGCGGTCGATCTCGGACGAGCTGCGGCAGACGATCGTGCGGCTGCTGGCGGAGGGGCTGGAGGACAAGGTGATCGCGCGCCGCCTCGGCATGTCGGAGCGGACGTGCCAGCGCCACATCGCGGAGATCATGCGGGCGGTGGGCGCCAAGTCCCGCTTCCAGGCCGGCTACTTGCTGTCACCACCCCCCGTCCCGGCCCCGCCGGACCAGTACGGCCCGGGCCCGCCGCACCAGTCGTAATAGGCGCAGCTCCGGGCGGCGGCCATCAGTTTTCGCTCTGGTGGCCCTCCTGCGCCGCGAGCGGTTCCAGTTCCGGGATGAGGCGGCCGCGGCGGGAGAGGAGGAAGCGCTTGAACTCGGCGACCGGCGGGGTGTCGGGGTGGCCGTCGAGCCAGGCGACGCCGATCTCCCGGACCGCGCGCGGGGCGGTCACGTTCAGCTCGACCACCCCGGGGCGGGCCACGGCGGGGGGCGGCAGCAGGGCCACGCCTAGGCCGGCGGCGACCAGGCCGCGCAGGGTCTCGGCCTCCTCGCCCTCGAAGGCGACGCGGGGGGTGAAGCCGGCTTCCGCGCACAGGTCGTCGGTGATGCGGCGCAGGCCGTAGCCGGCCTCCAGGGTGACGAAGGTTTCCTCCGCGGCCTCGGCGAGGCGGATGCGCTTGCGGCCCGCGAGGCGGTGGTCGTCGGGGACGACCAGGCGCAGCCGCTGTTCGTCGAGGCGGCGGGCGACGAGGTCGGGGGCGTCGGGGAGCGGCGAGGTGAGGCAGAGGTCGAGTTCGCCGGCGCGCAGCTTCTCCAGCATGGCCTCGCCGTAGTTCTGGACCAGGGAGAAGCGCACGCGCGGGTGGTCGGCGCGGAAGGCGCGGATGAGGCCGGGTACGGTCTCGGGCCCGAGGGTGTGCAGGAAGCCGAAGGCGACCTTGCCGTAGGCCGCGTCGGCGTCCTGCTGGACGGACTCGGCGGCGTGGGCGATGCCGTCCAGGGCCTGTTCGGCGGAGACGAGGAAGGTGCGGCCGGCCGTGGTCAGGGCGACGGTGCGGCCCTTGCGGGCGAACAGGGAGACGCCCAGGTCCTGTTCGAGGCGGACCATGGCCCGGGACAGGGTGGACTGCGGTACGCCCAGCTCCTGGGCGGCGCGGGTGACGTGCTCGTGCCGGGCGACCGCGACGAAATACGCCAGCCGGGGCGCCAGCGACGTTGTCACTGCCATGTCTTCTACGTAACGGTTCGTCGACATCCACACTCCTGACCTCTACTGATGCATCAGTGGATCGATTATCGCGATTCTGTGCATTGGACGCATGAAAACCAGAGGCCTACCGTCGAAGGCATGCCTCCCGTTCATACCGGGGCACCCGTCATCCCGGGTGCCTCCACCGCGTCGTCCCCCGCACCGGAACCCCACTCCCCCGGCCGCCCCGGCTACCGCCGGATGAGCTTCGCGCTCTTCGCCGCCGGACTGGCGACCTTCGCCCTCCTCTACTCCACCCAGGCGCTGCTGCCCGCGATCTCCGACGACCTCGGGGTGACGGCGGGTCAGGCCAGCTGGACGGTGTCCGCGGCCACCGGCGCCCTCGCGCTGTTCGTGCTCCCGCTGAGCGCACTCTCCGAGCGGTTCGGCCGCACCCGGATGATGACGTGGTCGATGGCGATCGCCGTCGGCGTCGCGCTCCTCATCCCCTTCGCGCCGAACCTGGAGTGGCTGGTGGCGCTGCGCGCCGTGCAGGGTGCGGCGATCGCCGGCATTCCGGCCTCCGCGATGGCCTACCTGGCGGAGGAGGTCCGGCCCCGGTCGCTGGTGGCCGCGATCGGCCTGTTCGTGGCGGGCAACTCCATCGGCGGCATGAGCGGCCGCCTCGTCACTGGCTGGGCGGCGCAGCTGGGAGGCTGGCGGGCGGGTCTGGCCGCCGTCGCCGTGATGGCGCTGGCCTGCGCGGTGGTCTTCCTGGTGATGCTGCCTCGGGCGCGGTTCTTCCGCCCGGCGTCGCTGAACCCGCACGCGGTGGGCCGTACGGTCGCCGGTCATCTGCGCGATCCGCTGCTGCTGCGGCTGTACGGGATCGGCGCGCTCTTCATGACGGTCTTCGGCGCGGTCTACACGGTGATCGGCTACCGCCTGGTGGACGAGCCGTTCTCGCTCGGCCAGGGCGTGATCGGGTCGATCTTCCTGATCTACCTGGTCGGTACGGTGTCCTCCGCCGCCGCCGGCAAGCTGGTGGCCCGTACGGGACGGCGCGGCGCGCTGTACCTGGCGGTGACCACCACGGCGCTGGGGCTGCTGCTGTCGCTGTCGGACTCGCTGGTGACGATCGTGCTGGGGCTGGTCCTGATCACGGCGGGCTTCTTCGCCGGGCACGCGGTGGCCTCGGCCGCGGTGAGCCGGACCGCGAAGACGGGCCGCGCGCAGGCCTCCGCGCTCTACCAGTCGGCGTACTACCTCGGTTCCAGCGCGGGCGGCACCCTCGGCGCCCTCGCCTACCACGAGGCCGGCTGGGCGGCCACGGTCGGCATCGCGCTGCTCGCGGTGCTCGGCGTCGTCTCGATCACCCTGTACGGGACGCACGCGGCCCGCGCGCAGCGGCGCATACCGGCTTCCGCAGCGGGCGCGCGCTGACGGGACTTCGCTTCCACCGGAGGCAACCCCTGCTCGTTTTCCGGGCATTCAACACGGAGAACGAAGTGCGGTGAGCAGGGGAGGACCGGATGGGGACGCGGAAGGCGCGCGAACGAGCGGGACGGCGCGCGGCGGTGTGGGGCGGGGCGGTGTGGGGCGGGGCGGCGGCGCTGGCGCTGCCGCTGGTGGTGGTCGCGGGAGGCGGAACGGCAGAGGCCGCCTCCTGCAGCCCTGCCACCGGGCCGTACCAGCGCCAGGTGGAGAAGTTCCTGGGACGGCCCGTGGACGGCAGGCAGTCGACGGCCGACTGCACGGCCGTCAGGGCGTTCCAGACCAAGCACGGGATCAGCCCGGCCCAGGGCTACGCCGGGCCGCTGACCTGGCAGGCGATGAGCACGATGCTGGCCCAGCGGGCGGCGGGCAGCACCCCGAACAAGGCGGGCGACTGCCCGGTGGACCGGGGGCGGATCGCCTGCGTGGACCTGACGCGGCAGCTCAGCTGGATCCAGGACGGCGCCGCCCTGAAGTACGGTCCCGTTCCGGTCCGCACCGGAAAGGACGGCACGGAGACCCGGACCGGACCGAAGAGGATCTACCACCGCAGCATCGACCACTGGTCGACGGTCTACCACGTGTCCATGCCGTACGCGCAGTTCTTCGACGGCGGCATCGCCTTCCACTCGACCACCAAGAGCATGTGGAACCCGCCCGGTTCGGGCGGCTGCGTGAACATGCGGTCGGCCGATGCCAAGGCGTACTGGAACCTGCTCGGGAAGGGCGAGGACGTCTACGTGTACGGCCGCAAGCCGGGCACGTAGCCTCAGGCGGGCGCGGCGGCGGAAGCCGGGGCCGGCGTCCCGGCCAGGGCGTCCAACCTGCGCAGGCTGGCGCGGCGTTGGACGAGGGACAGGCCGGCCACCGCGGCCCCGAGGGCGATCCACCCGGCCGGGCCGGCCGCCATGACCGCCCCGGTGAGCAGCAGCGGGCCGGCGGACTTCTGCACGGACTGCGCCATGCCGGCCACGCCGAGGTACGAGGCGCGCGCCTCCCGGGGCGCGAGGGAGACGGCGAGTTCCCACGAGCTCACCGAGCGCATCAGCTCGGCCGCGGTGGCCAGCACCGCCGCGGCGAGCAGGGCGGCCGAGGCGGTCCAGGCCCCGCCGCCGGTCGCGGCGGCAAGGAGGGCGCAGCACAGGAGCGTGGTCAGCCCGTACAGGGCGACCGCCCCCGCCGCCTGGCGCGGGCCCTGGACCTTCGCCGAGACGCGCAGCTGGAGGACGACGACGAGGACGGTGTTGACGACCAGGAAGGCCGGGATCAGTTCGTGCGGCGCGGTCGTGCGGCTCACCAGCCACAGCGGGATGCCGATACCCAGAATCGAGTCGTCGAGGTGCATCGGGATGTCCAGCAGGACGAACCGGAGGTAGCCGCGGTCCCGCCACGGGCTCGGCCCTGCGGCCCCGGCAGCGGGCGCGGCGGCATCGTCGGCGGTGGGGGCGGGATCGTGGGCGGTCACGAGCCCGCGGCCGCGCGGTTCCCGGGTGCGCCACACCAGGGCGGCGGCCACGAGGAACGACAGCGCGTTGGCCAGGATGAGGACGTGGTAGGCGCCGCGGGTGCCGACGGCGAGGCCGATGGCGGCGAGGCCGGCGCCGAGCGCGTAGCCGGCGTTCGCCGAACTGCGCGACAGTGCCTGGTAGGTGGCGCGCCGATCGCCCGCGACCCGGGTGGCGAAGAGCATCTCCAGGGTCTTGGCCGCGCGGTCTCCGAGGTGGGTGACGGCCACCACGGGCAGCAGCAGCGCGAAGTCGGTGACGACGAGCAGCAGACAGAGGGTGACCAGGCGCAGCAGGTGGGCGCCGATCAGCAGGGAGCGCACCGGGAAGCGGTCGGCGAGGTGGCCCGCCAGGGGCGAGCCGGCGATGCCGGCGACCCCGGACGCCCCCAGCAGGATGCCGACCTGCCCGGGGTCGAGGCCGATGACGAAGGTGAAGTAGAGGACGCAGGCCGCGGCCCAGACGCCGGTGCCGGCGCGGTCCAGCAGCTGGGCGAGGAGCATGATGCGCGCGTCGCGGCCGCCGGGCGGCCGCCGCAACTGCGCCACGAGGCCGGGTTCCCGCTCCCCGCGCCGTGCTTTCCGGATCTCCCCGCCGCGCCGCATCCCAGGCCTCCCCGCCCGCCGTCCAGGTATCTCGACATCGAGATACAGGGGAAGCCTGCATCAGATTAATCTTGACGTCAAGATACTTGATGTCGATAGACCTGGGCGGCTCCGCGCTTCCGGCTGCCGTTGTCAGACCCCTCGGGTAGGTTCCGAAGCAGCCACGAACCTCAGGGGGATGGACCGACATGAGCGACCTCGCCACCACCAGTAGCGACCTCGACGCGGCGATGGACCGGTACCGGGTCGAGCTCACGGGCTACTGCTACCGGATGCTCGGCTCCGCCTTCGACGCCGAGGACGCGGTGCAGGACACCTACATCCGCGCCTGGCGCAGCCACGAGAAGTTCGAGGGCCGCTCCTCACTGCGGTCGTGGCTCTACCGGATCGCCACCAACGTCTGCCTGGACCTGCTGAACGCCGGGAACAAGCGGGCCCGTCCGATGGACCTGACCGCCCCGCAGCACCAGTCCTCCGCCGTCCTCAACCAGCGGCCCGAGGTGACGTGGCTGGAGCCCGTCCCGGACGGCCGGGTGCTGCCGCAGACCGCGGACCCGGCCGAGATGGCGCTCGCGAAGGAGTCCGTGCGGCTGGCCTTCGTCGCCGCCCTCCAGCACCTGCCGGCCAAGCAGCGCGCGGTGCTCATCCTGCGCGAGGTACTGGCCTGGAAGGCGGACGAGGTCGCACAGCTGCTGGACACCACGGTGGCGTCGGTGAACAGCGCACTCCAGCGGGCGCGGGCCACGCTGGCCGGGCAGCGGGTGCGCGAGAGCGAGTCGGCCGACCCGCTGGACGCGGAGCAGGCGAAGCTGCTGGAGCAGTACCTGGCCGCCTTCGAGTCCTACGACATCTCGCGCCTCACGACGCTGCTGCACGAGGACGCCGTCCTGTCCATGCCGCCGTTCGACCTGTGGCTGCAGGGCAAGGCGGACATCGCGGCGTGGCACCTCAACCAGGGCATCGGCTGCAAGGGCTCCCGCCTGATCCCGACGACCGCGAACGGCATGCCGGCCTTCGGCCAGTACCGCCCGCGCGAGGACGGCACGCCGGGGCACACCCCGTGGGCGCTGCAGGTGCTGGAGGTCTCAGACGGCCGGATCGTCGGCCTCAACGCCTTCCTGGACACGGCCCGGTGGTTCCCGCTCTTCGGCCTCCCCGAGCAGCTCGACGAGTCCGACGAGGCCCAGCAGGGCGCGTAGCGGGGGCGCGGCCCCGGTGACCCGCAGCGGCCGCCCCCGCGCGGTCAGCCGCAGCCGGGCCAGCACCTCCACGGCGCCCAGGCCCGGCGCGGTCACGGCGCGCGCGTCGCACTCCACCGCGCGCGCCCCTTCCTCGTACAGCCGGGCCAGGCGCGCGCACAGCAGGACGGCGTCGCGCGCGGTCGGGGCGGGTCCGGGCAGCACGAGTCGGGTGGTCTCCACGAGGTGATGACTCCCCCGCCCGCCGGAACTCATCGGCGGCTGCGCAGCAGGGCGGGATGAGACCTGCCTCCTGGGATCCGGTCGAGACCGTGGACCCGGTGGAAGCCGCCAGGATCGAGCCGCACTCCGGCTACGCCTGCGCCGGCGACGAGATCGACGACGGCCTGGAGGCCCACCTGCGCGGCTACCTGTTCCGGCTGGGGCACCGAGGCGAGCCGCGACCGGGCGAGGCCATGCCGGTGCTCTGAGCTCAGGGTCGGGGGAAGCCGGACGTGTCGAGCGCCAGGTCGAACGGCGCCGGAAGTTTCACGGTCTCGCCGAACTTGCCCGCCCACAGCAGGCGGTACGTGCCGCTCGTCGGCTCGCCGTACAGGTGAACCGCCGGTTCTCCGGTCGCGTGCGGATCGATGAGGAGATGGAGCGGGATGCCGGCGGTGGCGTATCCGTGGAGCTTGGCGACCCGGTCGTTGACCGCGTTCGACATCGAAGTGACCTCGACGACGAGTTCGGCGGCAGCCGCGGGAATGGAGTTGGCCTGATCGTCCCGGCGATGATCTCCACCTTGCGGCCCTCGGGCCAGTCCGTCTCCTCCCAGAAGCGGACGAGGCCCTCCCAGCTTCCGTGGGCGGGGGCGGGGGCGTCGGGAGTGAAGAGTGGTGCGCACCTGTCCTGTGCCTCCTGAACCCGTCGCCACCGATCCCAGCATGCCGAACGGGACCGGCGGGGGTCCACCGGTCCCGTTCACCCGCAAGGGAAGGCGCAGGTCAGGCGATGCGGTCCAGGACGATCGGCGTGGCGGAGAAGGCCGTGCCCGCCGGAGCGATGTCGTAGGTGCCCTCGAGCGCGCCCAGGGCGTACTCGAACTTCTCCGGGGTGTCCGTGTGCAGCGTCATCAGCGGCTGGCCGGCCGTGACGGTGTCGCCCGGCTTCGCGTGCAGCTCGATGCCGGCGCCCGCCTGCACCGGGTCCTCCTTGCGGGCGCGGCCGGCGCCGAGGCGCCAGGCGCCGACGCCGACGCCGTACGCGTCGAGGCGGGTCAGGACGCCCGACTCGGGGGCGGTGACGACGTGCTGCTCGCGGGCCACGGGAAGCGTCGCGTCCGGGTCGCCGCCCTGGGCCGCGATCATCCGGCGCCAGTGGTCCATCGCGGAGCCGTCGGCCAGGGCCTTCGCCGGGTCGGCGTCCTTGATGCCCGCCGCGTCCAGCATCTCCTTGGCGAGCGCGATGGTCAGCTCGACGACGTCGGCGGGGCCGCCGCCGGCGAGGACCTCGACCGACTCGCGGACTTCGAGGGCGTTGCCGGCGGTCAGGCCGAGCGGGGTGGACATGTCGGTGAGCAGCGCGACGGTCTTGACGCCCGAGTCGGTGCCGAGGCCGACCATGGTGCGGGCGAGCTCGCGCGCGTCCTCGATGTTCTTCATGAAGGCGCCGGAGCCGACCTTGACGTCCAGGACGAGTGAGCCCGTGCCCTCGGCGATCTTCTTCGACATGATCGAGGAGGCGATCAGCGGGATCGCCTCGACCGTGCCGGTGACGTCGCGCAGCGCGTAGAGCTTCTTGTCGGCCGGGGCCAGGCCGTCGCCCGCCGCGCAGATGACCGCGCCGGTGGTGTCGAGGACGTGCATCATCTCCTCGTTGGAGAGCAGCGCACGCCAGCCGGGGATGGACTCCAGCTTGTCGAGGGTGCCGCCGGTGTGGCCGAGGCCGCGGCCGGACAGCTGCGGCACGGCCGCGCCGCACGCGGCGACGAGCGGGGCCAGCGGGAGGGTGATCTTGTCGCCGACGCCGCCGGTGGAGTGCTTGTCGGCGGTCGGGCGGGAGAGGGCGTCGAAGTTCATGCGCTCGCCGGAGGCGATCATCGCCGCGGTCCAGCGGGCGATCTCGGTCCGGTTCATGCCGTTGAGCAGGATGGCCATGGCCAGTGCGGACATCTGCTCGTCGGCCACGACACCGCGGGTGTAGGCGTCGATGACCCAGTCGATCTGCTCGGGGCTCAGCTCACCGCGGTCCCGCTTGGTCCGGATGACGGAGATGACGTCCATGAGGTGCTTCCTTCTACGCGCATAGAGAGAGGGAGGAGAGGGGATCAGGGAACAGCAAGTGCGACGGCCCTCCGCCCCGGCAGGGGCGGAGGGCCGTCGGCACGGCTATCTCAGGTGACCGGGCCCGAAGGCCTGGGGCAGCATCGCCGCGAGCGGCAGGACCCCGTCCGGGGTGTCCACCAGCAGCTCGTCGCCGCCGAATTCGTACAGCAGCTGGCGGCAGCGCCCGCACGGGACGAGGATCTCGCCCTTGCCGTCCACGCACGTGAAGTGCGTGAGGCGGCCGCCGCCCGTGGCCTGGAGGGAGGAGACCAGGCCGCACTCGGCGCACAGGCCGAGCCCGTAGCTCGCGTTCTCGACGTTGCAGCCGGTCACGATGCGGCCGTCGTCCACGAGGGCGGCGACACCGACCGGGAAGCCCGAGTAGGGGGCGTACGCCCGGGTCATCGCCTCCCGGGCGTGCGTCCGCAGGGCTTCCCAGTCCACCGCGTGCTCCACGGTCACTTGCCCTGGCCCTTTTGGTACGGCATGCCGTCCGCCTTGGGCATCCGCAGGCGCTGCGCCGACAGGGCGAGCACGAGCAGGGTGGTCAGGTACGGGGCCGCGTCGACGAACTGGCTCGGCACCGCGTCGGTCACCGCGTACCAGACGAACAGCAGCGCGGCGAAGGCCGCCGAGATGCCGGCCTGGATGTACTTCTTCTTGTAGAGCTGCCAGACGCAGACGATGACCAGCAGGATCGCGATCAGCAGCAGCATCGCGTGGACGTTCTCGGCGCCACCGCGCAGCTTGAGGCTGTCGATGAAGCCGAACAGGCCCGCACCCAGCGCCATGCCGCCCGGCATCCAGTTGCCGAAGATCATCGCGGCGAGACCGATGTAGCCGCGGCCGCCGGTCTGGCCCTCCTGGTAGATGGGGCTGGCGACCTCGGACAGGTACACGCCGCCGAGGCCCGCGAGGGCGCCCGAGACGATCACGGCGATGTACTTGTACTTGTAGACGTTGACGCCGAGGGACTCGGCGGCGATCGGGTTCTCACCGCAGGAGCGCAGGCGCAGGCCGAAGGAGGTCCGCCACAGCACCCACCAGGTGGCGGGGATCAGCAGCAGGGCCACGATGGTCAGCAGCGAGATCTCGGTGATCAGGCCGCCGATGACGCCGGCGAGGTCCGAGACGAAGAACCAGTGCTTGGCCTGGAGGTCGGCCATCCAGTCCGAGAGCCCCGGAATGGTGATCTTGGTGATCGGCTCGACCTGCGGGGACTGCTTGGAGGAGCCGCCCGGCGCCTCGGCGAACGTGAAGTTCGACAGGTACTGGGTGAAGCCGAGCGCCAGGATGTTGATGGCCACACCCGAGACGATGTGGTTGACGTTGAAGGTCACCGTGATGATCGCGTGCAGCAGGCCGCCGACGGCGCCGCCGGCGATGCCGACGAGCACACCGGTCCAGGGGCCCCACTGGTAGCCGGCCCAGGCACCGAACCAGGTGCCGAGGATCATCATGCCTTCGAGACCGATGTTGACGACGCCCGCGCGCTCGGCCCACAGGCCGCCGAGACCGGCGAGGCCGATCGGCACGGCGAGGGAGAGGGCGCCGGAGACCTGGCCGATGGAGGTCAGGTCGTTGGCCCCGGAGATCACGCGGACCAGCGAGACGAGCGCGAGGCCGCCCGCGATGATCAGCAGGATCCAGGGAAGGGTGAGCTTCTTGCGGGCGCCCGGCGCGGGTGCCGCCTTCTTCGTGGAAACGGTGCTGGCGCTCACGCCGCGACCTCCTTCTCGGTCTTCATGGCGTGGCCCGCAGCCAGCTCCTCGCCGACCTTCTGCTGCTGACGGCGGATGCCGTAGCGGCGGATCAGCTCGTAGGAGACGACCACCGCGATCACGATCAGGCCCTTCATGATCGTGCCGATCTCCTTGGCGTAGCCGGCCGTGTCGAGACCGGCGGACGCCTTGTCGATGAAGGCCATCAGGAGGGCGGCGAAGAAGATGCCCACGGGGCTGTTGCGGCCGAGCAGCGCGATGGTGATGCCGGTGAAGCCCACACCCACGGGGAAGACGAGGGTGTACGTGTGGCTCTCGCCGAGCAGCACGGGCATGCCGGACAGGCCGGCGACGGCGCCGGAGATGAGCATCGCGGTGATGATCATCTTCTTGGAGTCGACACCGGAGGCCGCGGCCGCGGACTCGCTGGCGCCGCTGGCGCGCAGGTCGAAGCCGAAGCGGGTGCGGTTGAGCACGAACCAGTAGACGACGCCGAGGGCGAAGGCGATGAAGGTGAAGCCGTAGATCTCGCCCGAGTCGCCCATGGAGAGGGCCGGGAACCAGCCGGACTGCGCGATCTCGCCGGTGGTGAGGTCGTTGGAGCCCTCCACCTGTACGCCGAGGTTCTTCGGCAGGATCAGCCAGGCGATGAGGCTGGTGGCGATGGCGTTCAGCATGATCGTCGAGACGACCTCGCTCACGCCGCGCTTGGCCTTGAGGACACCCGCGATACCGGCCCAGAAGGCACCGGTCAGCATCGCGACGAGGACGATCAGCAGGATGTGCAGCGGACCGGGCAGCGCGATGGCGCCACCGACCACGGCGGAGATCATCGCGGCGAGGCGGTACTGGCCGTCGACGCCGATGTTGAAGAGGTTCATCCGGAAGCCGATGGCGACGGCCAGGGCTGCCAGGTAGTACGTGCCGGCCTGGTTGACGATGAGGACCTGGATGTCCTCGTAGCCGCCGTTCTCCACCATGAGGCGCAGCGGCTCGATCGGGTTGATGCCCGTCGCCGCCAGCACGATCATGGTCAGTACGAAGGCGCTGACCAGCGCGAGCAGGGGCCCGGCGATGGCGAGCAGCAGCCGGTCCTTGTCGAATTTCTTCATCGGGCCTCGTCCTCCGTCGTGTCACCGTCGGCAGCGGCGGAGTGGTTGTCGGTTGCTTCCAGGTGCCCCGAGGCGGCGCCCGTCATGGCGGTGCCGAGCTCCTCGGGAGTGACGGTCGCGGGGTCGGCGTCCGCGACCAGGCGACCGCGGTAGATCACGCGCAGGGTGTCGGACAGGCCGATGAGCTCGTCCAGGTCCGCGGAGATCAGCAGCACGGCCAGGCCCTCGCGGCGGGCCGCGCGGATCGCGTCCCAGATCTGCGCCTGCGCGCCGACGTCCACACCGCGCGTGGGGTGGGCGGCGATGAGGAACTTGGGGTTGTGGCTCATCTCGCGGCCGACGATCAGCTTCTGCTGGTTGCCGCCGGAGAGCGAGGCCGCGGTGACGTCGATGCCGGGCGTGCGCACGTCGTACTCGCGCACGATCCGCTCGGTGTCCTTGCGGGCCGCCTTCGGGTCGAGGATGCCCTTCTTGGAGTTGGGCGCCTCGGTGACGTGGCCGAGGATGCGGTTCTCCCAGAGCGGGGACTCCAGCAGCAGGCCGTGGCGGTGGCGGTCCTCGGGGATGTAGCCGATGCCGCCCTCGCGGCGCTTGCGCACCGGGAGCTTGGTGATGTCCTTGCCGTCGAGGGTGATGACGCCCGCGTCGGGGGCCATCATGCCCATGAGGGCCTCGATCAGCTCCGTCTGACCGTTGCCCTCGACACCGGCGATGCCGAGGATCTCGCCCTTGTGGATGGTGAGGCTGATGTCGTCCAGCAGGAGACGGCCGGCCTCGGCCTTCTCCAGGGTCGCGGAGTCCGGGGCGCCCGCGGGGACCAGGACCTCCGGCTCGGCGACGACGGCGTTGTCCGCGGCGACGGTCAGGCCCGTCACCTGGAGCATCGGCGTCGTGGTCACCGTCGACTCGCGGGTCTCCGGCGACGGCAGCTCGGCACCGACCATCAGCTCGGCGAGCTGCTTGGGCGTGGCGGTCTTCGGGTCGGCGGTACCGACCGTGGTGCCGCGCCGGATGACGGTGATGTCGTCGGCGACCTTCAGGACCTCGCCCAGCTTGTGCGAGATGAAGATGACGGTCAGGCCCTCGGACTTGAGCTCGCGCAGGTTGTCGAAGAGTGCGTCCACCTCCTGCGGCACGAGCACTGCGGTCGGCTCGTCGAGGATGAGGATCTTCGCACCGCGGTAGAGGACCTTGAGGATCTCCACGCGCTGGCGGTCGGCGACGCCGAGGTCCTCGACGAGGGCGTCGGGACGCACGCCGAGGCCGTACGCGTCCGAGATCTCCATGATCTTCTTACGGGCCTTGGCGCCGATGCCGTACAGCTTCTCGCCGCCGAGAACCACGTTCTCCAGGACGGTGAGGTTGTCGGCGAGCATGAAGTGCTGGTGCACCATGCCGATGCCGCGGGCGATGGCGTCGCCCGGGCTGGTGAAGGCGACCTGCTCCCCGTCGATGGCGATGGTGCCCTCGTCCGGCTTCTGCATGCCGTAGAGGATCTTCATCAGAGTCGACTTGCCGGCGCCGTTCTCACCGATGAGGGCATGGACCGTGCCCTTGCGGACGGTGATCGCGATGTCCTTGTTGGCGACGACGCCGGGGAAGCGCTTTGTGATGCCGTGCAGTTCTACGGCGAGGGGCGGGCTGGACGCGTTGATGACGCACTCTCCTTGGCGCGAAAGGAGCGGAAGGCAGGGAGGACAGGGCGGGGAGTGAAAGTATCGCGTCCACGATGCTTCTACGCGCGTAGCACTGTCGGAAGTGAAAACTCGCGGCCACGAAGGCTGCTAGGTCACAGACTAGTGATCACAGAACGGGCTCGGGGCCCGGGAGCGATGTCGACCGCTTCCCGGACCCCGGAGACCAGGACTACACGTTCAAGACGACCTTACGGAGCGGTCTTGACGGTGATCTTCTTGGCGATGATGTCGGCCTTGGCCTTCTCCACCGCGGCGGTGACGTCGGTCATCTCCTTGTACTTCGGGTTGGAGTCGGCCAGGCCGACGCCGTCCTTGTCCAGGCCGTAGCGGATCTCACCGGTGGTGGGCTTGCCATCCTCGACCGACTTGATCAGGTCGAAGACGGAGTCCGAGACGTCCTTCGTGACCGAGGTCAGGATGGAGTCCTTGTACTTCGCCAGACCGGCCTGGTTGTACTGGTCGGAGTCGACGCCGATGGCCCACTTGCCCTTGGCGGAAGCGGCCTCGATGGCACCGGAACCGGCGAGACCGGCGGCGGCGTAGATCACGTCGGCGCCCGCGTCGAGCTGGCCCTGCGCGGCGGCCTTGCCCAGGTCGGGCTTGGCGAAACCGTCGAAGTTCGGCGGCTGGGTCAGGTACGCGGAGAGCACCTTGGCGTTCGGGTTGGTCTCCTTGACGCCCTGGGTGAAGCCCGCCTCGAACTTCTTGATCAGCGGGACCTCGACACCGCCGATGAAGCCGACCGTGCCGGTCTTGGACGCCTTGGCGGCGGCGACGCCGGCCAGGTAGGAGCCCTGCTCCTCGTTGAAGACCATGTTGGCGACGTTCGGGCCGGTCACCGAGGTGTCGTCGATGATGCCGAACGTGGTGTTCGGGAACTTCGGCGCGACCTTCTTGATGGCTGGGGCGTAGGCGAAGCCGACGCCGATGACCGGGTTGTTGCCCTTGCGGGCCAGCTCGGTGAGGCGCTGGACCTTGTCGGCCTCGCCCTCGCCGTCGGTGGGCTCCGCCTCGGCGCCCTTGATCTTCAGCTCCGTCTCGGCCTTCTTCAGACCGGCGTAGGCAGCGTCGTTGAACGACTGGTCGCCGCGGCCACCGATGTCGTACGCGATGGCTGCGGACTTCTGACCGCCCGACTCCGAGGGGGAGGCGGCAGCGTCAGAGGACTTCTTACCGCCACAGGCGGTGGCCGAGAGGGCCAGCGCCGCGGACGCGATGCCCACGGTGGCGATCCTGGTGATCCGGCGCAAGGGGAGGCTCCTTCAAAACCTGACCGAAGCGCCACGACCGGCGCTGGTTTCGCGGCGATCGTAACGCGCGTAGATGTCAGTTAAAGGCCCGTTCATGAGTCGTTATCGGATCGTCGCGAACCGGACAGTGACCGATCGGTAACTGCCAAGGCGTCCAGCCCTTGTGTACCAAGGGCTGGACGCGCCCGCCGGGAGGCTCGCCGATGTTGTAAGGAGTGCCGCCCGATCGCTACCGGGAAGGCGGTGTGCGACGGCCGTCGATCAAGGCGGCGGCGGTGAAGAACTCGACGCCGACGGCGATCGCGTCCTCGTCCACGTCGAAGTCCCCGCGGTGCAGATCGCGCTTGGCGGTGTCGCCGGGAGTGCGCACTCCCAGGCGGGCCATGGCACCCGGGACGTGCTCCAGGTACCAGGAGAAGTCCTCCCCGCCCAGGCTCTGCTCGGTGTCCTCGACCGACTCGGCGCCGCAGCGGGCTCCCATCGCCTCGCGCAGCAGCTCGGTGATCACCGGGTCGTTGACCACCGGCGGCACCCCGCGCACGTGGTTGATCTCGAACTTGGCCCCGTGCATGGTCGCGATCTCGTCGATCGCCGCGTGGATCATGTCGGGCGCCTCGTGCCAGGCGGCCAGGTCCAGGCAGCGAACAGTTCCGGACAGCTCGGCGTGCATCGGAATCACGTTGCAGGCGTGCCCGGCCTCGATCCGGCCCCAGGTGACCGACATGCCCGAGCGGGCGTCCATCCGGCGTGCGAGCAGGGCGGGGGCGTCGACGGCCACCCGGGCGGCGGCGGTCACCAGGTCGGTGGTCAGGTGCGGCCGCGCCGTGTGCCCGCCGGAGCCGGTGAGGCTGACCTCCAGCCGGTCGCAGGCGGAGGTGATGGGACCGGCCCGCAGGCCGATCCGGCCGGCGTCGACCCGGGGGTCGCAGTGCACCGCCACGATCCGGCCCACCCCGTCCAGCACCCCGGACTCGATGGCGTCGGTGGCTCCGCCGGGGAGCACCTCCTCGGCGGGCTGGAAGAGCAGCCGCACCGGTCGCGGCAGGAGTCCCTGCCGGTCGAGTTCGGCGAGGACGAGGCCGGCTCCGAGGACGACGGCCGTGTGCACGTCGTGGCCGCAGGCGTGGGCGCGGTCGGGGGAGGTCGAGCGGTACGAGACGTGCGTCTTGGCGTCCGGAATGGGCAGGGCGTCGATGTCCGCGCGAAGGGCCAGCATCGGCCGGCCGCCGTCCCAGGTGCCTACGTCACAGATCAGGCCCGTGCCGGACTTCAGGACCCGTGGTCGCAGGCCGGCTTTCTCAAGCCTGGCCTTGATCGCCGCAGTGGTGCGGAATTCCTGGTGTCCGAGCTCCGGGTGCATGTGCAAGTCCCGGCGGAAGGCGATCAGTTCGGTGCGCAGGTGGTCCGGAAGTTTGCCGGGCAGCTCGGGCCGGTCGGACGCGACGGGCTGGAGGGTCTGGGACTCGCGGGACATCAACTGGTTCACCCGTTGAAGGGTAGGCGCACGGATGGCTCAACTGGCCGGGGATCACGAAAAGTTCATGCCGTTAGGGGAAAGAAACCCAGCCTCTGGACGCATGACCGGGTGACCCCGGGGGTAAACTCGCGCGCTCATCCGGCCGTGGGCGCCGCCTGGGCAGGCAGTCTGTGCACATCACGAGCGGTGTCGGTGACCCCCGCGAGGAAGCTCTTCGCACGCGCGGACGCGGACCCGGTGAGCCAGGCCGGGTCGACATCGCATACGGCGACCGTGACACCCGTACCGGTCAGGGCGTACGGCAATGTGTGGACGACGGTGGACGGAAAGCTGAGGATCGTCCGGCCGACGGGACCCCGACGGGCGATCAGTTCCAGCGGCAGGTCCGGGCGTACGATCTCCAGCCCGGTCTCCCGGCTCAGCGCGCGCAGCTTCTCCGGGGACTCGCGCCGGTGTGCGAAGTAGCGGGTGGCTCCGTGCTCCAGGGTGAGGGAGCGGACCGCGCCGAGGTAGCGGTCCGGGTCGACGACGCCGGTCTCCACGAGCGAGGTGCCGACCAGGTCGGTGCCCCTGGTCAGGCGGGGCGGACCGAAGCGGGCGCGGGTCCAGGCGAACTCGTTGGCCCGCAGCGCCATCCCGCCGTGCGGGGCGACCGGCATCGAGGTGAACACCTCGACGCGGCGGGCCCTGCCCGTGCCGGCGGCCGGGTCCGGGGCGAAGCGGCGCCGCGCCGCCGCCGAGACGGGCGCGTACGCCAGCTCGCGGACGCGGCCGGGCAGCCCTCCGCCGCCGACCCGGTGCCAGCGGACGAGGCGTTCGCCGCGGGCGGTCTGCGCGACGAACTCCATCGTCGCGGTGCCGTCGTCGACCACGACCAGTTCCTCGGCGCGCACCAGGGTGAGCAGGAGCTGGACGTAGCGCGAGAAGGGGTCGCCGACGACGACGGTGCTCGCCGCGCGGACGTCGCACGCCAGTGCGGCGAGGGCCTTCAGCGGCGCGAGCCGGCTTCCGCGCGCCTCCTGCCACTGCACCTCGCACCCCTCGTCCCGGGCCAGCGCCGCCATCCGGCGCAGCTGGCCGCGGGACATGGGGTCGGTGGGCGGCAGGACGACGATCCGCACGGGTGCGAGCGGGACCGCGGGGCGCGGGCCGGGCTCCGCCCCCGGGCCGGCGGCGCGGCGCCCGCGCTGGCTCGGGACTCCGTCCAGCGTTCTGCCGGCCGCGGTGGCACGCGCGTACGCCCACTCCAGCACGTTCAGGAGTTGGACCGGGCTCTCGACGAACGCCAGGGTGGAGGCGGAGGTGCTCACACGTGCTCCTTGTCGTGGGGCGGGGCTGGTACGCACGCCGGACGTGAGCCGGGCCGTCTCTTTCGGATCGAGGTGCGGTGCCGGGCGGCGCGGGCCCGGCAAGATCCGAGAGACGGCCTAGACGGCTGCCAGCTCGCCGCGGACGCGGCGGAGCTTCTTCATGGGGCCGAGCTCGGACTCGTAGACCCGCTTGACCCCGTCGCCGAGGGCGGTCTCGATGGTGCGGATGTCGCGGACCAGGCGGGTCAGGCCGCCGGGCTCGACGGAGGCGGCCTGGTCGGAGCCCCACATCGCGCGGTCGAGGGTGATGTGGCGCTCGACGAAGGTGGCGCCGAGGGCGACGGCGGCGAGGGTGGTCTGCAGGCCCGTCTCGTGGCCGGAGTAGCCGATCGGGACGTTGGGGTACTCGTCGCGCAGGGTGTCGATGACCCGCAGGTTGAGCTCCTCGGCCTTGGCCGGGTACGTCGAAGTGGCGTGGCAGAGCAGGATGTTGGCGCTGCCCAGCACCTCGACCGCGTGGCGGATCTGCTGCGGGGTGGACATGCCGGTGGAGAGGACGACGGTGCGCCCGGTGGCGCGCAGGGCGCGCAGCAGTTCGTCGTCCGTGAGGGAGGCGGAGGCCACCTTGTGGGCGGGGACGTCGAACTTCTCCAGGAAGGCGACGGCCTCGGTGTCCCACGGGGAGGCGAACCAGTCGATGCCGCGCTTGGCGCAGTGGTCGTCGATGGCGCGGTACTCGTCCTCGCCGAACTCGACCCGGTGGCGGTAGTCGATGTAGGTCATGCGGCCCCACGGGGTGTCGCGTTCGATGTCCCACTGGTCGCGCGGGGTGCAGATCTCCGGGGTGCGCTTCTGGAACTTCACGGCGTCGCAGCCGGCTTCGGCGGCGGCGTCGATGAGGGCGAAGGCGTTGCCGAGGTCGCCGTTGTGGTTGATGCCGATCTCGCCGACGACGTAGACGGGGCGGCCGGGGCCCGCGGTGCGGGAGCCGAAGGTACGCAGGCGGGGGTCGGGCGTGGAGGTCATGGCAGGGGGCGTCCTTCGGTGCGGGGGCGTTCGGGGTGCAGGGGGTGTACGGGGCGTGGGCTGCGGGTCGGGGTGGTGCGGGTCGGGGTGGTGCGGGTCGGGGTGGTGCGGGTCGGGGTGTGCGCCGCCGGGGCGGGGGTCGAGCAGCGGGGCGAGCAGCCGGGCGCGGGCCAGGTCGTGCGGGTCGTCGATCTCCAGCACGCGGGCGGGGTCGGTGGGGACGGGCAGGGTGCGGCCGAAGAAGCGGTGGCGGGCGGTGCGGAAGCCGGCGGCGTCCATGGCGTAGGCGGCGCCGGTCTCCAGGAGGTCCTGCGGCCGGGCCTGGCGGCGGGGCCGGTAGGCCGGGTCGTGGTTGATCCCCGTCCCGGAGCCGTCGGGGCCGTCCCGCCAGAGGAAGCCGTGGAAGGGGGCCACGGTCAGGGCCGAGTCGGCCGCCCCGGAGGCGACGGCGACGGCGACCGATTCGACGTCGGAGGTGGCGAGGAAGGGGCTGGTGCACTGGACGAGGAGGACCACGTCCACGGTGAGCGAGTGGAGTTCCTCGAAGGCGGAGAGGGCGTGCAGGAGGGCGGCCTCGCTGCTCGCGGTGTCGCCGGAGATCGCGGTGGGGCGGGCGATCACGTCGGCGCCCGCGGTGCGGGCGGCCTCGGCGATGGCCTCGGAGTCGGTGGAGACCACCACGTCGGTGACGGTCGGCGCGGCCCGGCAGGCCAGGACGGCGCGGGCGACGAGCGGGATGCCGGCGACCTCGGCGAGGTTCTTGCCGGGGACCCCCTTGGAGCCGCCGCGGGCGGGGATGACGGCGAGGACCCTCACAGCTCCCCCAGTCTGCGGATCACCGGGGCGACGCGCTGCACCCCGTGCCGGTACGCCCCGCGGGCGGCCTCGCGCAGGTGGGCGCGGAGCCGGCGGCGCAGCCGGGACTCCCCGGCCTCCTGCCGTGCGGCGCCGGGCAGCGGGGTGCCGTCGGGGGCGAGGCGGTGCCGGGCCAGGATGCCGGGCAGGTATCCGGGGGCGGTGGTGAGCGTGTAGTAGGGGGCGGGCGGGGGCAGCCGGGTCGCGGCGAGCAGGCCGGCGACCTTGGCCCGGGCGACGGCGTAGGCGTCACCGCCCGCGGCGGAGCCCGGTCCGGCCGCAGCGGGGACGCCGACCGGGCCCGCGCCTGCCGGGCCCGCGCCGACCGGGCCCGCGCCGACCGGGCCCGCGCCGACCGGGCTCGGGGCGCCGGGGGTGCGTACGCCCTGGGCGGCCAGCCAGACCGGGTCGCCCTCCGGGAGGAGCCCCGAGTCGAGCTGGTCCCAGGAGGCCAGGCAGCCGGAGCCCAGGAAGTGGTGGTTGCCGAGGGCCTCGCGGATGCCGAGGTCGGTGAGGATCGCCGTCGGGATGGAGCGGTGCAGGGACTCCAGGGCGGCCGTGGAGGAGACGGTGACCAGCAGGTCGGTGCCGTCCAGCACCTCGCCCATGTTCCCGTACACCAGGCGGCAGTTGGCGGGCAGTCCGCCGGGGAGCTTCTCCGCGAGCCGCTGGTAGGGCTGCTCCTCCAGGTGCGTGGTGTGCTCCCCTGGCTTGCTGCGCAGCTTGATCAGCACCTCCCGGTCGGGGTGCTTGCGGGCGTGGCCGGCGGCCCGTTCCAGCAGGTAGGCGCGGTCGGCGCGGCTGTCGGGCACGGAGGGCTGCACCGCGAAGACCACCGTGTGGGCGCGGCTCCCGGCCGGCTCGTACGGCGCCCCGCCCAGGAAGGGCAGCGCGGTCTCGGTGACGGCGCCGGCGTCCGCGCCGACCCCTTGGTACACGGCACGGAAGCGCTCGGCGTCGTGGCGGGAGTTGGCGAGGACGAGGTCGGCCCCGTGCCTCAGCAGCAGCCCGTCGGCGAGCTTCTCGTACACGACTCCGACATATCCGGTGACGAGTACGGGTCGCCCGGCGGGGGCCGGCCACAGGGCGCGCGCCCCGTGCAGGACGGCCTGGACGGCTCCGCCCACGAGCGCGAGGACGACCACGTCGTAGCGCTCGCGTTCGATCTCGGCGAGGAACTCGGCACAGGTCACCTCGGTCAGCCGGTCGGCCCGTACCCCGACCTCGCCGAGCTGGCGCGCGGTGGGCGTGGCACGGCCGCGCAGCAGGTATCCGGTGAGCCGGGGGTCGGGGACGAGGCGGCGGGCGGTGGTCGCGCCCCATTTCCATCTCGTGTCGGAATCGGCGAGTACGGCGACGCGTTTGCGTTCTGGCACGCGGCAGAAGCTATTCGGCGATTTCGGTGATCGGCCCAACGAACGCACAACAGCGGGTTAACAAAACGTCTACTGAATGCGAAAGCGCACGGGTTAACCCGCCCGCCCCGCGCCGTTCACATGAAATCCGCATCCGGGCCACAGTGAATGCCGGGCGGCGTCCTAGTGTCTCGCGGGTGCCCAAGCTCTCTGTTGTCGTGCCGTTCTACAACGTGCAGACATACGCACCGGACGCCCTGAAGAGTCTCGAACTGAACGCCCGGGAGGATTTCGAGTTCCTGCTCGTCGACGACTGCTCGACGGACGGGACGCCCGACCTGCTGGAACGGGCGGCGGCGCAGCTGCCCGGGGCGGTGCACCTCAGACACGGGAGCAACGGCGGCCTGGCGACGGCACGCAACACCGGGCTGGACGCGGCGCGCGGCGAGTATCTCGCCTTCCTGGACGGGGACGACTGGCTGGCCCCCGGCCACCTGGCCCGGATGTTGACCGCCATCGAGGCCCTGAACTGCGATTTCATCCGCACCGACCATGTCCGGTGCACGGGGCGGACGCGGAGCGTGCAGCGCGTGCCCTTCGGTCCGCAGTCCGTCGTGGCCGATCCGCGCGGAGCGATCCTGCCCGCCGACCGGGCGACGTCGGTGGACTATCCGTACGCCTGGGCCGGGATGTACCACCGGCGGCTGCTGAAGGCGGGCCTGCTGCACTTCACCGACGGACTGCGCACGGCGGAGGACCGGCCGTGGATCTGGCGGCTGCACCGGGAGGCCGAATCCTTCGCGGCGGTCGGACTGCCCGGGATCTTCTACCGGCGCGGTGTTTCCACGTCGTTGACGCAGATCAAGGACGAACGGCAGCTCGATTTCATCCGGGCATTCGACGAGGTCCTCGCCGGCGCCGCCGCCGACCGGGAATCCGATCTGCTTCTCCCGAAATCCGTACGAACGTACTGCGCAATTATCGCGCACCATTTCGGATCCATCGAAAGGTACGAACCGGCCGTGGCCAAGAAACTCCGCCTCATGAGCGCGGCCGCGCTCGGCCGCATGCCCCAGGACGTGCTGGACCAGGTCCTGGACTCGATGGACGCCGAACGCTCCGCGCTCCTGCGCCGCCTGCGCGGCAGCCGCCGCACCCCGTCGGGGGCGACCGTCTGATGCTCACGCAGATCTTCCTGGCCTCGACCCTCTACGGTGCCGCCACCCTCGCGGCGGGCGTCGACGCCGGCTCCTTCCCGCCCGCGGGCCGCCGGATCCTGCTGACCAGCAACCACGCCGTCACCGCCGAGGTGGCCCCGGGACCGGCCGGCATGCCGGGCTTCGCCGCGCTGCGCACCCGCTTCGACGAGGTGTTCGACTGGAACGCCGTGATCGAGCCGCAGCACCCGAGCACCTGGGCCCCGCGCGCCGAGGACGTCCCGATCTGGGAGCGGCACCTGCGCACGCTGTGGGGACTCGGCGAGGACCGGGTCGAGCTGATCGTGGAGTCCCTCCAGGTGCCTCCGGCCCAGTCCCTGTGCCGGCTCTTCCCGGGCGCAGCGGTCGATGTCTACGCCGACGGGCTGATGAGCTACGGACCCACCCGCTTCCGCCTCGACCCGCAGCTCGGGATGCGGGTGCGGCGGGTGCTCCACCTGGATCTGGTGCCCGGCCTGGAGCCGCTGCTGCTGACGGAGTTCGGGGCGCGGCCGGAACCGGTGCCGGCGGAGTCCTTCCTGAAGGTCCTCGCGGAGCTCCCCCCGCACGGCGCGGACCTGGACGGCGTCGGGGAGTCCCCGGCCCTGCTGCTGGGCCAGTACCTGTCGGCGCTCGACCTGATGACCCCGGACGAGGAGGAGGAGCTGCACGCCTCGATGGTCCGGGGCGCCTTCGCGCTCGGCCACCGGGAGCTGGTCTTCAAGCCCCACCCCAGCGCGCCGGCCGAGTACGCCCGCCGGGCCGCGGCGGAGGCCGAACGCCTCGGCGCCCGGCTCACCGTGACGAGCAGCCCGGTCCTGGCCGAGACCCTCTACCGGCGGCTGCGCCCGGCGCTGGTGGTGGGCTGCTTCTCCACGGGGCTGCTGACCGCCGCCACCCTGTACGGGCTGCCCGTGGCGCGCACCGGCACCGGGGCCGTGCTGGCCCGCCTGGCCCCGTACCAGAACAGCAACCGGGTGCCGCTGGTGCTGGTGGACTCGCTGCTGCCGGACCTGGCGGACCCGGAGGCGGTCCGCGCCTGGTCGCCCGCGTCCGTGGGCCGGGCGGGAGCGGAGCGGGCCGGGCTCCTGACCGCCGTCGGGTTCACCATGCAGCCGCAGATCCTGTCCGCGCGGCGGGCCCGGGCCGAGGCGTACCTGGCCGCCCATCTGACGCAGGGCACCTGGCGGTACTTCACGCGCCGCCGGCTGACGACGCTGGGCCTGCCCGGCGGCATCCCCGCCCGGCTGTCGTTCCTGCCGCGCAGCCGGACCGTGCGGCGCATGGCCCGGACGCTGCGCCGCGTCCTGAACCGGCGCGGCCCGAACCGACGCGGCCCGAACCGACACGGCCCGAACTGACGCGGCCTGGACCGCAAGGCGTCAGCTGACGGCGAGCTTGGCCGCGAAGCCGAGGAACAGCACGCCCGCCGCCGAGGTCGCCCCGGCCGACAGCCGCTTGCGGCGGCGGAAGGCCTCCGACAGGCGGGTGCCGCCGAATATCAGCAGCGTCAGGTAGAGGAAGCTGCCGGTCTGCAGCAGACCGCCCAGGACCAGGAACGACAGCGCCGGGTAGGCGTAGGACGGGTCCACGAACTGCACGAAGAAGGACATCAGGAAGAGGATGGCCTTCGGGTTGAGCAGGCTGATCAGCAGGGCGCGGCGGTAGGGCCGCTCGTTCTCGGCCGGGTCGGCGGGGCCCGCGGCCCGCGCCTCGTCCCGCTCCCGGCGCGTGCGCCACAGCGCCCAGGCGCCCCGCATCATCCCGACGGCCAGCCAGGCCAGGTAGCCGGCGCCGAGGAACTTCACCACGGTGAAGACCAGCGGACTCGCGCGGAGCAGCGCACCGGCGCCCACGGCGGTCAGCGCCATCAGGACGGCGTCGCCGGTGAACACCCCGGCGGCGGCCTTGTAACCCGTGCGCACCCCGCGGCGGGCGGCGACGGACAGCACGTAGAGCGAGTTCGGTCCCGGCAACAGAATGATCAGGACGAGGCCGGCGAGGTACGTCGGCAGATCGGTGACACCCAGCATGTGCAGGAGTGTCGCATGAGGACACACCTGACAGGCCATCCTGTTTCACCATGTGGAACCGGTGGGCTCGTACGTCCCCCAGACCTCCCGCAGCGCCCCGCACACCTCGCCCACCGTGGCCCGCGCACGCAGCGCCTCCTTCATCGGGTACAGCACGTTCGCCGTGCCCGACGCCGCCTCCCGCAGCGCCCCGAGCGCCGCCGTCACCGCCGCTCCGTCGCGCTCGGCACGCAGCCGGGCCAGCGCCGCGCACTGCCGCTCCTCGATCGCCGGGTCCACGCGCAGCGGCTCGTACGGCTCCTCCTGCTCCAGCGCGAAGCGGTTGACCCCGACCACCACCCGCTCCCCGCTGTCGGTCTCCCGTGCGATGCGGTAGGCGTTCCGCTCGATCTCCGCCTTCTGGAAGCCGGCCTCGATCGCGGCCACCGCCCCGCCCTGCTCCTCGACCCGCCGCATCAGGTCGAGGGCCGCCGCCTCCAGTTCGTCCGTCATCCGCTCCACCGCGTACGACCCGGCGAAGGGGTCCACGGTGTGCGGTACGTCCGTCTCGTGCGCGAGGACCTGCTGGGTGCGCAGCGCCAGGCGGGCCGACTTCTCCGTGGGCAGCGCGATCGCCTCGTCGAAGGAGTTGGTGTGCAGCGACTGGGTGCCGCCCAGCACCGCCGCCAAGGCCTGCACGGCGACGCGTACGAGGTTCAGCTCGGGCTGCTGCGCGGTGAGCTGGACGCCGGCGGTCTGGGTGTGGAAGCGCAGCATCATCGACTTCGGGTCCCGCGCCCCGAACTCCTCGCGCATGACGCGGGCCCAGATCCGCCGGGCGGCGCGGAACTTCGCGACCTCCTCCAGCAGGGTGGTGCGGGCGACGAAGAAGAAGGACAGCCGGGGCGCGAACTCGTCGACCGCCATCCCTGCCGCGAGGGCCGTACGGACGTAGGCGATGCCGTCGGCGAGGGTGAAGGCCACCTCCTGCGCGGGCGAGGCGCCGGCTTCGGCCATGTGGTAGCCGGAGATGGAGATGGTGTTCCATCTGGGGATCTCGGCCCGGCAGTAGCGGAAGGTGTCGGCCGTCAGACGCAGCGAGGGCTCGGGCGGGAAGATGTACGTGCCCCGGGCGATGTACTCCTTCAGGACGTCGTTCTGGATCGTCCCCGTCAGTTGCGCGCCCGGAATGCCCTGTTCCTCCGCGACCAGCTGGTAGAGCAGCAGGAGCAGCGCGGCGGGTGCGTTGATCGTCATCGAGGTGGAGACCCGGTCGAGGGGGATCCCGTCGAACAGCGTCCGCATGTCGTCGAGCGAGTCGACGGCCACTCCGACCTTGCCGACCTCGCCGTGGGCGAGGGGCGCGTCGGAGTCGTGGCCCATCTGGGTCGGCAGGTCGAAGGCGACGGACAGTCCGGTGCCGCCGCCCGCGATGAGCTGTCGGTAGCGGGCGTTGGACTCGGCGGCCGTGCCGAAGCCGGCGTACTGCCGCATGGTCCACGGCCGGCCGGTGTACATGTTCGGATAAATCCCTCGGGTGTAGGGGAAGTCCCCAGGTACACCCAATTGGACCTCCGGGTCCCATTCCGTCAGATCGCCCGGCCCGTACACCGGTTCGACCGGGATTCCGCTCTCCGTGCTTGCCATGTGACGAAGTCCTCCGTAGAGCAACCGGGCCCGGGGCTGATACAACCGTGCCCGCGCGTCGCTTCTTAAGGCCGTGGACGGTTGCTGGTCACAATGGCGCAACATCCCGGAACCCTGTGCAACTCTCCACGCGCGCCAGGCATCACCTAGATACACGACGTAGAAACCGGGGGACTGCAATGCAGCGCCAGAGAGTCATAATCCGCACGATCGGAGTGGCCGCCGCCGTCGCGCTCGCCGCGACCGCCTGCGGTCCGCAGAAGACGGAGTCCGCCGGCTCCTCCTCCGCGGCACCGTCCTCGCCCACGGCGGGCGCCACCCCGGAAGCCTCCCCGTCCACCGACAACAAGCCGGGCGAGCCCTCGCCGTCGGCCTCGACGTCCGCCTCCGCCTCCGCGTCGGCCTCGCCTTCGCCCTCGGTGAAGCAGATCATGGCCAACGGCGACGAGAGCGAGCAGGTCCGCGAGCTCCAGGCCCGACTGAAGCAGCTCAAGCTGATGACGGTGGCGCCGACCGGTTTCTACGGCTCGAAGACCACGGCCGCGGTGAAGTCCTTCCAGTCGAAGAACGGTCTGGACGCGACCGGCGGGGTCGACGAGAAGACCTGGAAGAAGATCCAGAGCTCCAGCAAGAAGCCCACCGCCGACGAGCTGCGCCCGCCGACCGTCAACGAGGTCGCGGCGCCCGACCCGCGCTGCATGACCGGCCGCGTCATGTGCATCAGCAAGGAGAGCCGCACGCTCGCCTGGATGATCGACGGCAAGGTCGTCTCCACGATGGACGTCCGCTTCGGCTCGGAGAACACCCCGACCCGCGAGGGCGTGTTCAACGTGGGCTGGAAGGCCAAGGACTGGACGTCGACGATCTACCACACGCCGATGCCGTACGCGATGTTCTTCAGCGGCGGCCAGGCGGTCCACTACTCGGCCGACTTCGCGGCCCGCGGCTACAACGGCGCCTCGCACGGCTGCGTGAACGTCCGCGACAAGGGCAAGCTGTCGAAGCTCTTCAACGACGTGCAGGTCGGCGACAAGGTCGTCGTCTACTGGTGAGCCCGCAGGGGGTGAAGCAGGGGCCCGGATTCCGGGCCCCGACCGTGCAGCCGGCCGCGAGCCGCTGAAACGCCACAGGCCGTCCTTTTCGTATCCCGCCACACCGGCGGGCTGCGAAAAGGACGGCCTGTCGCGTTGAGCGGCTGTCCCGTCGAGCGGGTCGAAGTAATGGGCGCGGGCAGGGCCGGGGGAACGTGCCCCGCCCGCGCCGGTTGCGCAGAGCCCAGGGGTACGGGGGGAACCCCGGCTCATGCGCGGCCGATGACCAGTCGGCTCGATTAGTACTGCGTCGCCGATTCGAAAAGTGTTACAGGCGGGTCGGCGTATGTGTCAGCGAACCGCGCGCAGGGGTGTGGAGCCCTGCGGAACGGTGGGCGTCAGGCTCGGCGCCCTGAGCGTCCCGCCCTCTGCCGGGGGCGAGTCGCGGCGCTTGGTGCCGTCGGCGTCCCGCTCCAGCACCGAGGCGCAGTAGGCCGGTATCCGCAGCAGTCCGTCGGCCAGACGTGAGAGGCGCTCGCGCCGGTCGTCGTTGAGCCGGCCCTTGCGGTACTCCTCGCAGAGGTCGGCCTTGAGCCGGCCGTCCAGCTCTCGCTGGCGGTCCCTGCCGAGCTCCCCGGTGCCCAGGTTGTCCCGGCTGCCTTCCCGGTCGCCCGGACCGCTGCGGTCGTCCGGGGTGTGCTTGCCCGTGCCGCCGCTCGTCGAGGTGCCCGAGGAGGTTTCGGGGGCCGTTCCGGTGTCGGGCACCGTATGTCCGTCCGCGTTCGGCGAGGGCGCCACGGGGGCGAACGCCGGGGCCGAGCCGTCCGGCTGCGGGGTGGGCAGCAGCTTCGGGGCGAGCGTGGGGGCACTGGTGCCGACGCCCGGGACCGGGCTCTCTCCTACGCTCACGGACATCGCCGGTCCGGGTCCCGCGGTGTCGTGCCGGGACCGGTCCAGCAGCCCGGCGCCCGCCGCGGCGGCCAGTCCGCCCGCGACGACGCTCGCGAGGGCCGCGGCCAGGCCGAAGCTCACGGTCCGGGCGCGCCGGCGGGCGGGTACGGGCGCGGGGACGACACGGCCGAGGTCGATGAGGGGTTCGCCGAAGGCCTCGGCAGCGGACGGCACGGCGGCGCGGGGCGCGCCGGCGCGCGCCGCGCGGTAGGCGTCCATCGCCGCGCCCTCACCGGGCAGTTCCGTACCGCTGGGCGCCGCGGCCACTGCGGCCAGGGCGTCCAGGGCGGCCCGCAGCCGGGCGGCCTCCATCGCGGCACGCGTGTCGGCGGCGGGCCCCACAGGTTCCGTCGGTCCGCCGCGCAGGAATGCTTCCGCCGCGGCCTCGTCCAGCCACCTGTCGCGCTCGTCGGCCATCACATGTCCTTCTGCGTCCGCCAACGTGAATGCGTCACACCGGTTTGTTCTGCGTAGCTGCCGCCCCGGCCACGCTGTGCGGGTACGGCGTCGAGATCCCTCCCGCCCCCGCCGTCCCACGCATGGCCATCGGCATTATGGCCGACCGCGGCGGCCGCCTTGGAGCCGGTGCCCGGACCTGCGTCGTAGCCGCCGTCCGCACCCTGCGCGGCGAGCAGTTCCGCCAGCTTCTTCAGACCGCGGTGCGCGGCGGTGCGCACGGCGCCGGGCCGCTTGCCCAGGGTCTCGGCCGCGCTCTTGGCGTCGAGGCCGACCACGACCCGCAGGACGACGGCCTCGGCCTGGTCCTGCGGGAGCTGGGCTATGAGCGCCATGGTGCGCCCGGTGTCGAGGGACTCCATCGCCGCGCCGGCCGTGTCGCACTCCGCGGCCCAGCTCGTCAGCTCGGTGTCGTCGCCGCCGATGGCGGGCCGGCGGCCGCGCATGCGTATGTGGTCCAGGGCCCGGTTGCGGGCGATGCGGGCGGCCCAGCCGCGGAAGCGGTCGGCGTCGCCGGTGAAGGAGTCGAGGTCGCGGGCGATCTGCAGCCATGCCTCGGAGGTCACGTCCTCCGCATCGCCGTCCCCGACGAGCGTGCGTACGTATCCGAGCAGGCGTGGGTGCACGGCACGGTACACAGCACGGAACGCGTTCTCGTCGCCGTCCTGTGCCGCGAGCACCGCGGCGGTCAGCTCCGCGTCGTCCCCCAGCAAAGTCCCCAACCTGTCCTGTACGTGTGGCGCAAATCAGCACGTTACGGCTTTCAAGCACCTCTCGTCCACGAGTGATACAACGTGCAACCAATCCTGCGCGGAGCGAGGTGTGACACAAAACGCACCCGAGGCGCTGACAGGGGTACGGGCTTGTCGCACGAGCCCGTGACGGATGGCGGCCGGGGCCTCTCCTGTGGGGGGTGGCGGCCTCGGTCGCCCTCCCCCTTTCGGGCATTCCACCATGCCCGCCCGTCGCGCTCACGTCATCCTTTCGGCTCACTTCCGGGTGAAATCCCCGCATGGGTACGACACACCCTGCCCTGCGTCGATAGCGTGGCGGGACACCCGCGCCACGCCCCGAGGAGCCCCCCGCTGTCCAGCCATTTTCCGGCACAGGCCCGCGGCTGCCCCGACCCCGCCCACGGCCCCGGACTGACGCGGTTCAATACCCTGTCCCCCGAGGCCGCCCGGGCCGTCCTCCTGCACTGCTGCGGAAGCCGCCGCTGGGCGCACCGGGTGGCGGCGCACCGCCCCTACCCCGACGCCGGAGCCCTGCTGGCCGCCGCGGACGAGGCCAGTTACGACCTCTCGCAGGCCGACCTGACCGAGGCACTGGCCTCGGAGCACTCGGCGGAACTGGACCACGGGGCGTCGTACGCCGCGCTGCTGGCGCTCGACGCGGCCCATGCGGAGTACGAACGGAAGTTCGGCCACGCCTTCGTGATCTGCCTCGACGGGCACCCGCCGGAGGAGCAGGCCGACCAGCTGCTGGGGGCGATCCGGCGCCGAATGGGGCACGAGGTGGACGAGGAGCGCTCGATCTCCGCGGACGAGCTGCGCCGTGTCGCGCAGTCCCGGCTGCTGGACCTGACGCGCTGGCTGACCCGCCCGGACGGCGCGTCTGCGGCTGAAATCGGGCTATTCGCCCCTGTGGGATAGCCCGTACGTGCCTGTTTGATCACACAGCCGGACCCCGCGCGAGGGAACCGACAACTCGTCGCTACGATGTCCGGGGCCGGTGGACCGTACCCGGCCGGGCCCGACCGACAAAGAAGCCGGCTGGCCCCCGCCCCGCTTCCGGAGGGTTTTCCGTGCCGGCTGGAACGTTGTACCGCGGCCGGGAAGGAATGTGGTCCTGGGTGGCTCATCGAGTCACCGGCGTCCTCATCTTCTTCTTCCTGTTCGTACACGTCCTCGACACCGCTCTCGTCCGCGTCTCCCCCGAGGCGTACGACGATGTCGTGGCTACCTATAAGACTCCGATCGTCGCGCTGCTGGAGTACGGCCTCGTGGCCGCCATCCTGTTCCACGCGCTCAACGGTCTCCGTGTCATCGCCGTGGACTTCTGGTCCAAGGGCCCGCGCCACCAGAAGACGATGCTCTGGTGGGTCGTGGGCATCTGGGTCGTGCTGATGGTCGGGGCTCTCTACCCCGTGCTCGGCCACGCGGCCGCTGAACTGTTCGGGAAGTGACGCGCATGTCCTCTGACACTTCTTCCCCCAAGGTGATCGGCGACGTGGAGGGTGTTTCCCTCTACGACGTGGACAACCCCGCGCCCTACATCGAGGCGCCGCGCAAGCGCACGGGCAAGACGCCCCGCTCGACCCGCGGCAACTTCGAGATGGTCGCGTGGCTCTTCATGCGCCTCTCGGGCATCGTGCTCGTCGTCCTCGTCATCGGCCACCTGCTGATCCAGCTGGTGCTCGACGGCGGCGTCTCCAAGATCGGCTTCGCCTTCGTGGCCGGCCGCTGGGCGTCCCCGTTCTGGCAGGTCTGGGACCTGCTGATGCTGTGGCTGGCGATGCTGCACGGCGCCAACGGCCTGCGTACCGTCATCAACGACTACGCGGAGCGTGCCAACACGCGGCTGTGGCTGAAGGGCCTGCTCTACACCGCCACGGTGTTCACCATCCTTCTGGGCACGCTGGTGATCTTCACCTTCGACCCGAACATCCGCTAGGCAACGGGGCTGAGGCGAAACCAATGAAGATCCACAAGTACGACACCGTCATCGTCGGCGCAGGTGGCGCCGGCATGCGCGCCGCCATCGAGTCGACGAAGCGCAGCCGCACCGCGGTGCTGACGAAGCTCTACCCCACCCGCTCCCACACGGGCGCCGCGCAGGGCGGCATGGCCGCCGCGCTGGCGAACGTGGAGGAGGACAACTGGGAGTGGCACACCTTCGACACGGTCAAGGGCGGTGACTACCTGGTCGACCAGGACGCCGCCGAGATCCTGGCGAAGGAGGCCATCGACGCGGTCCTCGACCTGGAGAAGATGGGCCTGCCGTTCAACCGCACCCCGGACGGCACCATCGACCAGCGCCGCTTCGGCGGCCACTCGCGCAACCACGGCGAGGCGCCGGTCCGCCGGTCCTGCTACGCCGCGGACCGCACCGGCCACATGATCCTCCAGACGCTGTACCAGAACTGCGTCAAGGAGGGCGTGGAGTTCTTCAACGAGTTCTACGTCCTGGACCAGCTCCTGGTCGAGGAGGACGGCGTCAAGAAGTCGGCCGGTGTGGTCGCGTACGAGCTCGCCACCGGCGAGATCCACGTGTTCCAGGCCAAGGCCGTCATCTACGCCTCCGGCGGCACCGGCAAGTTCTTCAAGGTGACCTCCAACGCGCACACCCTCACGGGTGACGGCCAGGCGGCCTGCTACCGCCGCGGCCTGCCGCTGGAGGACATGGAGTTCTTCCAGTTCCACCCGACGGGCATCTGGCGCATGGGCATCCTGCTGACGGAGGGCGCCCGCGGTGAGGGCGGCATCCTCCGCAACAAGGACGGCGAGCGCTTCATGGAGAAGTACGCGCCGGTCATGAAGGACCTCGCGTCCCGTGACGTCGTCTCGCGCTCCATCTACACCGAGATCCGTGAGGGCCGCGGCTGCGGTCCGGCCGGTGACCACGTGTACCTGGACCTGACGCACCTCCCGCCGGAGCAGCTCGACGCGAAGCTCCCGGACATCACCGAGTTCGCGCGCACCTACCTGGGCATCGAGCCGTACACGGACCCGATCCCGATCCAGCCCACCGCGCACTACGCCATGGGCGGCATCCCGACCAACGTCGAGGGTGAGGTCCTGGCGGACAACACCACCGTCGTCCCGGGCCTGTACGCGGCCGGCGAGGTCGCGTGCGTGTCGGTCCACGGCGCGAACCGCCTGGGCACCAACTCGCTGCTGGACATCAACGTCTTCGGCAAGCGCTCCGGCATCGCGGCCGCCAAGTACTCGCAGGAGAACGACTTCGTCGAGCTCCCCGAGAACCCGGCGCAGCAGGTGGCCGACCTGGTCGAGCACCTGCGCAACTCCACGGGCAACGAGCGGGTCGCCGAGCTGCGTCTGGAGCTCCAGGAGACGATGGACGCGTGCGTGATGGTGTTCCGTACGGAGCAGACCATCAAGACCGCGGTCGAGAAGATCGCGGAGCTGCGCGAGCGCTACAAGAACGTGTCCGTCCAGGACAAGGGCAAGCGCTTCAACACGGACCTGCTGGAGGCCATCGAGCTGGGCAACCTGCTCGACCTGGCCGAGGTCATGGCCGTGTCCGCGCTGGCGCGCAAGGAGTCCCGCGGCGGTCACTACCGCGAGGACTACCCGAACCGCGACGACGTCAACTTCATGCGCCACACCATGGCGTACCGCGAGGTCGGCGCCGACGGCAAGGATTCCGTCCGGCTGGACTACAAGCCCGTCGTCGTCACCCGCTACCAGCCGATGGAGCGTAAGTACTGATGGCCACCCCCACCCTGGACAAGATGGAGGCCGCGGCCGCGGCCTCGCCGTTCATCACGGTCACCTTCCGGATCCGCCGCTTCAACCCGGAGATCTCGGACGAGTCGGTCTGGCAGGACTTCCAGGTCGAGATCGACCCGAAGGAGCGCGTGCTCGACGGTCTCCACAAGATCAAGTGGGACCTCGACGGCACGCTGACCTTCCGCCGCTCGTGCGCGCACGGCATCTGCGGCTCGGACGCGATGCGGATCAACGGCAAGAACAGGCTCGCCTGCAAGACGCTGATCAAGGACATCAACCCCGAGAAGCCGATCACCGTCGAGGCCATCAAGGGCCTCACGGTGATGAAGGACCTCGTGGTCGACATGGAGCCCTTCTTCCAGGCGTACCGGGACGTCATGCCGTTCCTGGTCACCAAGGGCAACGAGCCGACGCGCGAGCGCCTGCAGTCCGCCGAGGACCGCGAGCGCTTCGACGACACCACCAAGTGCATCCTGTGCGCCGCGTGCACGTCCTCGTGCCCGGTGTTCTGGAACGACGGCCAGTACTTCGGCCCGGCGGCGATCGTCAACGCGCACCGCTTCATCTTCGACTCGCGTGACGAGGCCGGCGAGCAGCGGCTGGAGATCCTGAACGACAAGGACGGCGTGTGGCGCTGCCGCACGACCTTCAACTGCACCGACGCGTGCCCGCGTGGCATCGAGGTCACGAAGGCGATCCAGGAAGTCAAGCGTGCGCTGATCACGCGCCGCTTCTGACCTCCCGGTCCCTGCCTGTACGAGGGCCCCGTCCCCGGTTCTTCCGGGGGCGGGGCCCTCGTGCGTCGACGGCCTCAGCGGCGGCCCAGCTGGCTGGTGATCGTCGGGTCGGTGATCTCCGTGTCCTTCGCGAGGAGCATCGCCTTGGAGAGGATGACGGCGAGGGTGCGGTCCCCCTCGAAGGGCAGGTAGCCGGGATCGGCGGCGCCCGCCCCGCCGGAGCCGCCGGGCACGATGCACAGGTACTGGTCGTTCGGCGACATCAGGATGTTCCCCGAACCGAGGTGGATCTTGTACGTGTGCAGCTCGCCCCGCACGTGCAGGAACCGGCCCTCCACCGTGCAGCGGTCCGCGACGGCCAGCCTCGGCACGAGGCGCTCCAGCAGGGCCCGCCGGGTCTCGGCGCTCGCGCCGAGCTCGCCGAAGCCGTAGGAGGTCCAGTAGTCCCGGAAGCGGCCCTGCGGCCCGCCGTCGGACCACGTGGGGTCGTTGCCGACGCTGGCCACGCCCACGAACAGGTCCACGTCGCGCATCACCTCGCTCAGCACCAGCTCGGGTATCTCCGCCAGCGGCAGCGGGCCGTCCCCGCGGCGGCGGCCCGCCCCGGGCCACGCCGCGTACCCGCCGCCGTAGCTGCTCGCCCAGTTCTGCGGGGCGTCGATCGGATAGAAGCGCACCTGGTCGGTGCGCAGCCGCAGGTAGGTGCCCGACTCGGTGGTGTCGATGCCGTACTCGTGCCCCTCGCCCTCGATCCAGTACTCCGCCCGCAGCCCCCACCGGGGCAGCTCGCGGGTGGCGGGCGGGACGGAGTCGTCGACGCACAGGCGGAGCCGGTTGTGCCAGCCCCGGGCCGCGGTGAGCGAGTTGAACTGGTGCTGGCGCAGGATGTGCGCGGCGAACCGGTTGGAGTACGTCCGCGTCCTGCGTTCGGCGTCGGTCAGCAGGTACACCTCGCGGTGGGCCTGCTTGAAGGGCTGGGTCACGGCGTGCCGCTCCAGCCACTCGCGCCAGGCGAGCACCTCGGCGGGCTCCCGGCCGACGGGGTGCCACAGCTCGACGGGGGCGCCCCCGGTGCGGGCGGCGTCGGCGAGGGGGGCGCCGGCCAGGGTGCGCAGCTGCCCGTCCGCGAAGCAGACGGGCGTCCCGTCCACGGTCCAGATCAGCCGCCGGGCCAGCGTGCCGACCAGCGGGTGGTCGAGGTACCGCTCGCGCCACTGCCCGTACGCCCACCGGCGGCGGGCGAGGAACTGCCGGTCCAGCCGCTCCGCCTGCGCCGACAGCGACTTCTCGATGTCCTTGACCAGGCCCTTGAGCTCCTTGAGCTCCTCGGCGTGGTCCCGCCGCACGGTGGCGGGCGCGGTCCTGACCTGCCTCCCGGCGGCGTTGCGCCAGGCCAGGACGGCCCGGTTCCCGCGCACTTCGAGTTCCGCGGCGGCCTCGCCGAAGCGGAAGCAGGCTTTCCCCACCTCCGTGAGCCCGTACGCGGGAACGGCCAGTTCCTCGATCTCCTCCCGGCTCAGCCCGAGCGCGGTGGCCCGCGTCTGCAGCGCCGCGTCGACGAGCTTGAGGGTGCCCTTGTAGGTGACCCGGGTGCCGAGCCGGGCGAGCTCGGCGAGGGCGGCCTCACCGTCCGTCAGGGCCAGGGCGCCGACCGCCGCGTTGGCCACCTTGGGGTTGCGCGGGCCGACGCCTGCGGCCTTGCGCAGCGAGGTCTCCACGAGCGCACCGAGGGCGCGCACCGTGTCGGGGTGCGCCGGCAGCAGGGCCAGCAGCCGGACCAGGCCGCGCAGGGCGTTGGCGTTGTAGGGGTCGAAGGTGTTGTTGACGTCCGGCTCGTACTCCGCCCGGTCCAGTTCGAAGGTGCGGGGCCGCCCGACGAGGGCGAGCAGCGGCAGCAGGGCCTCACGGACGGTCTCGGCCCCGAGGCCCCCGACGAGCGCCCGGCCGCGCTTCTCCCAGGCGGCGGAGGGCTTGGCGGCCCTGGCGGTCAGCGCGTGCGCGAGCAGCTCGCGCAGCCGCTCGTCCTCCATGGCCCGCTCCGCCCACGCCTCGCCGACGTTGAGCACGGGCTCGGTGAACCGTGCGGCGAACCGGACGATCTCCTGGTCGGCGTAGGCGCCCACGGCGGTGCGCCGCACGGTGGCGATGACGGCGGGCGAGAGCTCCCGGCCCGCGGCGGCCTCGGCCTCGACGAGGGTCTCGCAGCGGTGCCCGTACCAGAAGGAGTGGGCGCGGCCGAGGACGTCGAGCTCCGCGGCCCGCTCCGCGGCCAGCGGGAGGCCGTCCAGGCCCCGGCCCACCAGCGCGGTCAGGGTGAGCAGCGTGAGCCGGACCGGGTCGGTGTCGCTTCCCCGCCGGTGGCGGTCGGCGAGCGCCTCGACCAGCAGGAGCCGTTCCTCGGGCGGGAGCTCCTCCACCGCGGCGAGCTGCTGCTTCACCGCGGGGTGGCGGAAGGAGCAGTTGACCACCCGGCGCACCAGCCGGTCCGCCATGACCTTGACGTTGCCGGTCATCAGCCGCCCACCAGCGCGACGAGCTTGAGGAAGGTGACCTCGACGCCGAGCGGGAGGTCCACCTCCTCGTCCAGGTCGGTGATCTGACGGTCCCCCACCAGGACGAGGAAGCCGTTGCGCTCGAACGCCCGCAGCGCCAGCTCGGTCTGCTTCTCCGGGTCGATGCGGCGCGGCGTCCGCAACGCGTACCCGTTGAGGGTGCGCTCGGCGCCCTCCGGCTGCACCAGCCCCTGGAACACCTCGGGCCGCTTGGCGTGGTACTCCGCGACCTCCTGGAACACCCTGCGCCGGATCAGCTCGCGCAGCGCGAGCCGCTCCTCGGCGATGTCGAGTCCCCAGCCGTCGCCACGGCTTCCGGCGGTCGTCTCGTCGACGAAGGTCACCATTCCCATGCCCTGGACAGTAGGGGTGCCCACTGACAAAGGGGGACGCCGAGCTGCGCGACCCGGGATACAGGGCGGGGGTGCCTGTGGAAGGATCGGCCGTATGAGCGAGCAGCAGCCGAACCCGTACACGAGCGACCCCGCCGGTCAGGGCGGCCCGCCCGGCGTGCCCGGCCAGGGCGACTACAAGTGGGGCCCCGGTGAAGCCAGTTACGGATACCCCCAGCCCTACCCGGCGGCCCCGGCCTACCAGCCGACCATCGGCGGCGCGGGCATGTCCGTCCCCGGCGGCTACCCCGCCGCCCCGGTCGGCGGCGCCGGCTTCGCCCTCGGCGACATCACCGTCGCCGGCGACCAGATCATCACCCCGTCGGGCGCCATGCCGCTCAGGGGCGCGATGTGGAACGCGACGGACTTCTCGCGCACCGAGGAGAAGATCCCGCCCCACGCGATCGTGCTGGCGATCGTCTTCTTCCTGTTCTGCCTGCTCGGCCTGCTGTTCCTGCTGATGAAGGAGAAGACCACCACCGGCTACATCCAGGTCACGGTGACCAGCGGCGGCCGCCACCACTCCACGATGATCCCGGCCGTGGACGCGAACACCTATCACTGGGTGATGTCGCAGCTCAATCACGCGCGTGCACTGAGCATGTGAGGATCCGGCACGACGCAGACGGGCCCCGGCCGAACGGCCGGGGCCCGCGTGCGTTTCCGGTGCGCCGAGCACACGGGAAACACTCGCTTGAACTTGTTCAAAAAACGTTCTAGAGTCATCGACGTCAGCATTTGAACACGTTCAAGGGGGCTGGGGCGATGGACCTCACCGTGGTCACATACGTCATCTACCTGCTCATCAGCATCGGTCTCACCGTCTGGGTGGCCCGTACGCTCAGCCGCAACGGCCGGGTCTTCATCGGCGACGTCCTCCACGGCAACGAGAAGCTCGCGGACGCCGTCAACCAGTTGCTCGTGGTCGGCTTCTACCTCGTCAACATCGGGTTCGTGACCCTCTACCTGCGCTCGAGCGAGGAGGTCGACACCGCCCGCGGGCTCTTCGAGGCGCTCTCGGTCAAGCTCGGCGTCGTCCTGCTGGTCCTGGGCGTCATGCACCTCGGCAACGTGTGGGTGCTGAACAAGATGCGCCGCCGCGGGATCATGGAGCGCCAGCAGACCCCGCCCGTCCCCCCGCAGGGGTGGACCGCGCCGGTCGGAGCCTGAGCCGTGGCACCCACCGGGGCCGTGCACCGGCTGACCGTCCTCTACGACGCCGACTGCCCGCTCTGCGTGCACATCCGGCACTGGCTGCTGGCGCAGCGGTGCCTCGTACCGATCGCCCTGGTCCCCGCCGCGTCCTGGGAGGCGCGGCGGCGGTTCCCGCGGCTGGACCACGCCTCGACGCTCCGGGAGATCACCGTCGTCGGGGACTCCGGGCAGGTGTGGACCGGGACCGACGCCTTCATCGTGTGCCTGTGGGCGCTGGTCGAACACCGGCCGAAGGCGAACTGGCTGGCGACGCCGGCCGGCCGCCCGTTCGCCCGGGCCGCCATGTTCACGGCCTCCGCCTGGCGGCAGGCCGTGCGCACCGAAGGGCAGCCCGGGGCCGTCGAGGGACCGGCCTGTGACGACCAGTGCTCCGTGCCCCGATAGGCTCATACACCGTGACTGATCAGAAGGCTCCCAAGAGCGAGCAGACCCGCACGCTCATCCTCGAAACCGCGCTCCGCCTCTTCCAGGAGCGCGGCTTCGACAAGACGACCATGCGGGGCATCGCGAAGGAAGCCGGTGTCTCGGTCGGCAACGCCTACTACTACTTCGAGTCCAAGGAACACCTGGTCCAGGGCTTCTACGACCGGATCAGCGCCGCCCACCAGGCGGCGGTCCGGCCGATCCTGGACAACGAGACCGATCTGCAGAAGCGGCTCGCGGGCGTACTGACCAGCTGGCTGGACATCGGCGCCCCGTACCACGAGTTCGCCTCGCAGTTCTTCAAGAACGCGGCGGACCCGGAGAGTCCGCTCAGCCCCTTCTCACCGGAGTCGGAGCCGGCCCGGCAGGCCGCGATCGACATCCACCGAGAGGTGCTGGCCGGCGCGAAGACCAAGGTGCCGGCCGAGCTGGCCGACGTACTGCCGGAGCTGATGTGGCTCTCGCAGATGGGCCTGGTGCTCTACTGGGTCTTCGACCGCTCCCCGGACAGCGAGAAGTCGCGGCGGCTCGCCGAGCGCGGGGCGCAGCTCACGACGCGGGGCATCGTACTGGCCCGCTTCCGGGTGCTGCGGCCGCTGGTGCGCGAGGTCCACGAGCTGTTCGCGGACTTCCTGCCGGGCATGGCCCAGACGGCTGCGGGCCGGCGCAAGGCGTCCGACCCGCACCCGGACACCGCCTAGAGCCAGTTGAGTTCCCAGAGGCGCCAGACACCGGTGCCGTCGGACAGGTTCTGGGCACCGGTGACGGCCTCGCGGGACATCACGTAGTCCTTCTTCTGCCAGATCGGCACCATCGGGGCCTGCTGGGCGACCGCCTTCTGCAGGTCCCGGAACTCGGTGGCGGCGTCGGAGCGCTCCGAGTGGGACTGGGTGCGGGTGATCAGCTCGTCGACGTGCTTGTCCGAGAAGCCGTTGTTCATGGAGGAGTCGGCGCCGACGAGCGGGGCGAGGAAGTTGTCCGCGTCCGGGAAGTCCGCGATCCACCCGATCGTGTAGGCGTCGAACTCTCCCGCCGCGTAACCCTTCTGGAAGTCGTTCCACTCCTCCACCGGCTTGAGCGTCACCAGGAAGAGGCCCGTGGCCTCCAGCTGCCGCTTGATCTCCTCGGCCTCGGGCATGTTCGCGCCGCGCACGTTCACACCGAGCCTGAGCTGCACGGGGCCGTTGATCCCGGCGTCCTTGAGGAGCTTCTTGGCGGTGGCGCCGCTGGGCGCGGGGTAGGCGTCGAAGAACGGGGTGCTGTGTCCGGCGATGCCCGCGGGGACCAGGGAGTACAGCGGGGTGACGGTGCCCCGGTAGACCTCGCCGGCCACCTTCGCGCGGTCCAGGACGGCGGCGACGGCCTGCCGGACGGCGAGCGGGGCGGCGGCGGAGCCGGGGCGGACGTTGAAGACGACCGAGCGGATCTCACTGCCGCCGGACGCCTGGTAACGGGTGTCCTTCATGCCCGGGTTGAGGCCGGCGAGCACCGCCGGGGGCATCTCCCGGTGGGCGACCTCGACCTGACGGCCGTTCCAGGCCTGGTCGAGCTGCTCGGAGTCCTTGAAGTACCGGACGGTGACGGCGGCGCGGGCGGGCCTGCCCTGCCCCTTGTACGAGGTGTTCGGCTTGAGCTCGGCGCTCGTACCGGCCTTGTAGGCGCCCAGCGTGTACGGGCCCGAGCCGTCGACCTTGCCGTCCTCGCGCAGGGACTTGGCCGGGTACTTGTCCTTGTCGACGATCGAGCCGGCACCCGTCGCGATCTTGAAGGGGAAGGTGGCGTCGCCCGCGGACAGGGTGAAGGTGACCGTACGGCCCTCGGCCTTGACCGACTCCAGGGTGTTGAGGAGCGGGGCCGGCCCCTGGTCGGAGTTGATCGCCTTGATGCGGTCGAAGGAGTGCTTGACGTCCTCGGCGGTGATCGCTCGACCGCCGCCGAAGGTCACGTCGGGGCGGAGCTCGCACCGGTAGACGGTGAGCTTCTGCCCCACGAACCCGCAGGAGGAGGCGGCGTCGGGCACGGGGGTGTCCGAGCCGGGCTTCATGGTCAGCAGCGACTGGTAGATGTTGCTGAACAGGGCCCAGGAGCCCGCGTCGTACGCCCCCGCCGGGTCGAGGGAGGACACGACGTCGCTGGTCCCGACGCGGATGGCACCGCGGCTCGCGGCATCCTCGGGCAGCAGCTGCCAGGCGGCGACGCCGGCCGTGCCGAGGACCAGCCCGGCCGCGATGATCTTCCAGCGGACAGACCGCATCCCGTGAACCCCACCCCTTGTCCCGGAGACAGCGACCCGCTGTCCGATTACCGGATATCCCATCACGGAATATCAGCCACCGGAAGATCGTTCCGGGCACGGCCGGTTGGCGGTTGGGGCGGGTCAGGCCTGGTATGAGGCGAGTTCGACGACTGTGATGTCGGACGGCGCGCCCACCCGGACCGGCGGTCCCCAGGCCCCCGCCCCGCGGGAGACGTAGAGCTGGGTGTCGCCGTAGCGCTCCAGGCCGGCGACGGTGGGGTTGGCGAGCTCGGCGAGGTAGTTGCCCGGCCAGAGCTGGCCGCCGTGGGTGTGGCCGGAGAGCTGGAGGTCGACGCCGTGCCTGATGGCGTCGTGGATGACCACCGGCTGGTGGGCGAGGAGCACCGCGGCCCGCGAACGGTCGCGGTCGCCGAGGGCGGCCCGGAAGTCGGGGCCGCTGCCCTCCTGCTCGCCCTGGATGTCGTTCACGCCGGCGAGGTCGAAGTGCGGCAGGGCGCGCCGGGCGTTCTCCAGCGGCGTCAGGCCGAGCTCGCGGACGTGGTCGACCCACTGCTCGGCGCCGGAGAAGTACTCGTGGTTGCCGGTGACGAAGAAGGACCCGTGGCGGGCGGTCAGCCCGCGCAGCGGCTCCGCCGCGGACCCGAGGTCGGGGACGCTGCCGTCGACGAGGTCGCCGACGATGGCGATGAGGTCGGGCTGGGTCCGGTTGACCGTGTCGACGATGCGCTGGGCGTGAGCACGGCCGAGCACCGGGCCGAGGTGGACGTCGCTGACGACCGCGATCCGGAAGCCGTGCGCCGCGCGCGGCAGTTTGGCCAGGGGGACCTGGACGCGCTTCACGCTCGGCCCGCGCAGCACTCCGTACGCGCCGTTGCCGACGGTGCCGAGGGCGACGGCGGCGGCCGCCCCGCCGATCGTGCGCGCGACGAAGGTGCGCCGGCTGAGCCCGCCGCCCGGGGCCGCCGCTGCCGGCTCCCCGCCCGACTCCTCGGACGTACCGTCCGCGGCGAGCACCGCGCCGGGCTCCGCCTCGGTGCCGTCGGTGGAGGACGGCGCCGCGGTCGTGGCCGCCGCGGGCCCGGCGGCGGATTGCTCCGCGGGAGGTCCTGCTACCGCCCCGGAGGGGTCGCGGTGGGCCAGACGGCGGAGCAACAGCGCGCGGATCGGCTCCGCGACCAGCATCGTCAGGGTCAGGTACAGGAGCACCGCGAGCCAGAGGTACCCCGGCCAGGACACCGTCTGCTGCAGCCAGAAGGGGGCCCCGGCGCGGCCCGCGGTCAGGGCGGCCACGGAGAGGAGGGGCAGGGCGATGGTCAACGCGGTGCCGACACGGCGGGGCAGGCCACCGGGGGCGGTGGTGTCCCGGACCAGGCGGACCCACAGCCAGCGGTGCACCGCGACGAGCAGGGCGCAGACCGCCAGCGCGACCAGCGCGAAGACCAGGATCGTCATGCCGCACCGCCCTCGGCGCCGGAACGTGACGCACGCCGCACGGCCAGGACTGCGCGCAACCCGATCACACCGACCGCCGTCCCCAGGAGAAAGGACGTCACCGCGAGCGTCAGGTGGACCCAGAAGTAGGCAGTGGGGTCACCCGCCGTGTCGAAGGCCTGGCCACTGCCGTTCTTCCACAGGTTCCGGACGAAAGACACCCAGATGAACCAGGTCCACACCCCGAAGGCGAGCAGGAACCAGGAGGCGGCACGGCTGAGTTTCATGTCCCCAGTATCGGTTTCGTCCCCGGGACGGACGCGCCGGGGTGGGCTGTCCCGGGGTTGGTTGCCGCGAAATGGCCGGTCCGCGACGCCATCCAGCTCATCGGGATGTACTTTCACCTGCGTGTCTGCCAAGACGACCGCACTGACGGTCCTTACCGCCGCGCTGCTGGTGCCCACCATGCTGGTGGCTCCCGTCCACGCCGCGCCGACCCCGCCGGCCGACGGGAAGGGCCAGGCCGCCAAGGCCCCGGCGGCGCCCGCACCGCCCGCCTCGATGTCCACGGTCGGCGGATCGCTGCTCGGCCAACCGGGGACGCAGGTGAACCTGCTGCCCGGCGCGCCCGCCCTGCCGACGAACCTCACGGGCCGGTCGTGGATCGTGGCGGACGCCGAGTCCGGCGAGGTCCTGGCGGCGTACAACGCGCACTGGCGGCTGCCCCCGGCCTCGACGATGAAGATGCTCTTCGCGGACACGCTGCTGCCGGGCCTGCCCAAGGAGCAGGTGCACAAGGTCACCGACCAGGACATGGACGGCGTGGGCCCGGGCAGCAGCCTGGTCGGCGTCAAGGAGGACCACGAGTACTCCGTCCACGACCTGTGGCTCGGGGTGTTCCTCCGGTCGGGCAATGACGCCGTGCACGTACTTTCGGCCATGAACGGCGGCGTCGAGAAGACCGTCAAGGACATGCAGGCGCACGCGGAGGAGCTCCAGGCGCTGGACACCCACGTGGTGTCGCCCGACGGGTACGACGCCCCGGAGCAGGTGTCGAGCGCGTACGACCTCACGCTGATCGCCCGCTCCGGACTGCAGAAGCAGGACTTCCGGGAGTACTGCGGCACGGCGAGCGCGAAGTTCCCCGGCCTGCAGGAGCCCGGGAAGCCGCGGGACTACTTCGAGATCCAGAACACCAACCGGCTGATGACCGGCGCGGGCGGGCTCTCCCCCTACAAGGGCATCGCCGGGGTGAAGAACGGCACGACGACCATGGCCGGCTCCACCTTCACGGGCGCGGCGCAGCAGGGCTCGCGCAAGCTGCTGGTCACCGTGATGAACCCGGGCGCGGGCGGCTTGAACTCGGTCTACGAGGAGACCGCCGCGCTGTTCGACTGGGGGTTCGCCGCGGCCGGGAAGGTCAAGCCGGTGGGTGAGCTGGTGCCGCCGAAGAGCGCGGACACCTCCCCGCACGGCTCGCCGGCCCAGTCCCACGAGAACAACGCGTCGGGGGACGGCCTGGTCCCGGGCGGCGGCATGGGCACCGCACTCGGCGTCGCGGGCGGCGCGCTCGTGGTGCTGGCGGGCGGCGCCTACGTGGTCAACCGGCGCTGGCCCCGCGGCCGTCGCAGCCGCGGCCGCGACGAGGAACTCGTCTAGGCCGTCTCTTCCGGATCTTGCCGGGCCCGCGCCGCCCGGCACCGCACCCGGCCGCGCTGTCGAGGCGCCCGAGTACGTCCAGTACACGGGCGCCCCTCCGCCTTGCCGGCCACGGCACCGGACGACGCGGGCCCGACCGACAAGATCCGAAAGAGGCGACCCAGGCCGTCTCCCGTCGGTCCGGGACCCCCCGCGCGGGCGGGGGTCCCGGACCGGCGGGTCGCCCGAACGGGTCCTACGAGCCCCCACGTGGGGTTTCGCGCGCCTCACCGACCGCCGGGGGATCCGCGGCGCCGTCGCCCGCACCGTCGCCCTCATCGCCGCCGTCATCGCCGCCGTCGTCCTCGCGGGTGGCCGTCCACGCGGAGACGTACAGCAGCAGCTTCGCCATGAAGTTGATCCAGAGCAGCAGGGCGATCGGCACACCGAAGGCCCCGTACATGCTCTTCGCCGCGACCCCCCGCATGTAGCCGCTGAGCAGCAGCTTCAGCAGCTCGAAGCCGGCCGCGCCGATCAGCGCCGCCTGGATGAGGCGGCCCCTCGGCGGTTCGACCCCGGGAAGCAGGGTCAGCAGGTAGAGCAGCACCAGGAAGGCCGCCACCACGCCGATCAGGAAGGCGAAGGTGCGCAGCAGTGCGCCACCGGGGCCCTCGCGCGGGATGCCCAGCCAGTCGGCGGACTTCCCGACCGCGCTGGACCCGAGGATCGAGGCCGCGGCGGAGAGCAGGCCCACCCCGCCGAGGCCGAGCAGGACGAGCCCGTCCTTGCCCTTGCGGACGATCGGGTTCCCGTCGTCCTCGTCGTCCTTGTCCCACACGGCGCGCAGGCAGTCCCGCATCGACCCCACCCAGCCGATGCCGGTGAAGAGCAGCAGGGCGCCGGCGACGAGGCCGATCGTGGCCGCGTTCGCGACGAGCCCGTTGATGTCGAGCTGGTCGGAGATGCCGGGGACCTGTTCGGCGAGGTTCTTCTCCAGCCGGTCCAGCTGCTCGGGGCTGAGCAGCGCCGCACCGACCGCGGCGGCCACGGTGATCAGCGGGAAGAGCGCGAGAAAGCTGATGAAGGTGATCGCGGCGGCGAGCCGGGTCCAGTGCACGCGGTCGAGGCGTTCGTACGAGCGCCACGCGTGCGTCCGCATGAGACGGCTCGCCAGCGGCCCGATCACCGGGAGTTTCGTCAGCCAGTCCATGGGGTCACCGTAAATGAGACGCCGGAAATAGCCGGGATTGTCGCTTTCAGGTACTACGGTCGTCGATTGTGACTTTTCGCCCAGCGCCCTCGATGGGGCGTCCGTTCCACACCCTCGTCCTGCGAAGGCTGAGGTTCCGCGCCCGGCGCACCGCCCGGCTGACCCTGCGCCCCCTCCGTCAGGAAGGGCGTACGGTCGCCCCCGCCGCCTCGGCGGTCTGGTCGACGGGAGAGCCCGGCTGCGCCGGAACGCCTATGGGCCCGCTCCCGAAAGGGTATTCACGCAGCTTGCGCCAGACCCCGTCGGAGCCCTGCTCGTAGAGGGCGAACCCCTCGCAGACCCACTCGGCGGCGTACTCGGCCAGCGTCGCGAACGCCACGTCCATCGCCTCGTCGGAGATCCCGTGGGCGACGGTCACGTGGGGGTGATACGGGAAGGCCAGCTCGCGGCTGAGCGGCCCGGCGGGGTCGCGGACCTCGCCCTGGAGCCGGGTGCAGCCCTCGACGCCCTCGACGATCTGCACGAAGACGACCGGCGAGACGGGCCGGAAGGTTCCCGTCCCGCTCAGCCGCATCACGAAGGCGGGGAAGGAGGCGGCGACCTCGGTGAGGTGGGCCCGGATCGCCGGGAGCCGGTCCGCCTCCACCTCGGTCGGCGGTACGAGGGTGACGTGCGTGGGGATGCCGTGCGCGGCGGCGTCCCCGAAGCCCGCGCGCAGCTCCTGGAGGCGGCTGCCGTACGGCTCCGGGACCGCGATCGAAACGCCGAGCGTTACGGTCCCCACGTATCTCTCCTTCGCTGGACCCTGTGGACTCCTGCCGCCCCAGTGTGGGGCCAGGACCCCTCTTCGTGCCAGAGCCGTCTGTCCGTAGTTGCGTTCGTCAGTGCTTGGCGGGCAGCAGACCCAGGCGGTCGTACGCCTGCGCGAGCGTCTCCGCGGCGACCGCGCGGGCCTTCTCCGCGCCCTTGGCCAGGATGGAGTCCAGCGTCTCCGGGTCGTCCAGGTACTCCTGGGTGCGCTGCTTGAACGGTGTGACGAAATCGACCATCACGCCGGCCAGGTCCGTCTTCAGCGCGCCGTAGCCCTTGCCGACGTACCGCTCCTCCAGGGCGGGGATCGACTCGCCCGTGAGGGTGGAGTAGATCGTGAGCAGGTTGCTGACGCCGGGCTTCTTCTCGGTGTCGAAGCGGACCTCGGCCTCGGTGTCGGTGACCGCGCTCTTGATCTTCTTCTCGGTGGCCTTGGCCTCGTCGAGGAGGTTGATCAGGCCCTTGGGCGACGACGCCGACTTCGACATCTTGATCGCCGGGTCCTGGAGGTCGTAGATCTTCGCGACCTCCTTGACGATGTGCGCCTGCGGGAGGGTGAAGGTCTGGCCGAAGCGGCCGTTGAAACGCTCGGCCAGGTCGCGGGTCAGCTCGATGTGCTGGCGCTGGTCCTCGCCCACGGGGACGGCGTCCGCCTGGTAGAGCAGGATGTCGGCGACCTGGAGGATCGGGTACGTGAACAGGCCGACGCTGGCGCTGTTGACGCCGCCCTTGGCGGACTTGTCCTTGAACTGGGTCATCCGGCTGGCCTCGCCAAAGCCGGTGATGCAGTTCATCACCCAGCCGAGCTGCGCGTGCTCGGGGACGTGGCTCTGGATGAAGAGCGTGCAGCGCTCGGGGTCCAGGCCGGCGGCCAGCAGCTGCGCGGCGGAGAGGCGGGTGTTCGCGCGCAGGTCCTTCGGATCCTGGGGCATGGTGATCGCGTGCAGGTCGACGACCATGTAGAACGCGTCGTGCGTCTCCTGGAGGGCGACGTACTGGCGGATGGCTCCGAGGTAGTTCCCGAGGTGGAACGAACCGGAGGTGGGCTGGATGCCGGAGAGCGCGCGAGGACGATCAGAAGCCATGGCTCCATTCTCTCAGGTGCGGAGCGGGCTCACGCCCGCACTCGGCCGGTTCCTCCCGCCGCGCGGTGCCCGTGGGCGCCGCCCGCACCCGCGCCCCGATCGTCGGCGGGGCCGGATCTTCGGCTCCGCCGGAATCGAGGCGGGGGCCGGGGCGGAGCCCCGGCCCCCGCCTCGCCGGCGTGTGAGGCGCGGGAGCCGGGGGCGGCGCCCCCGGCAGCGGTGCCGCGGGTCAGGACAGCGGGAGGCCCGGGGCCGGGAAGGCGGCCATCAGGTCGGCGACCTCGGTGCGCATCGCGGCCAGGGCCCGCTCGTCGCCCTTCGCGGCGGCGTCCACGGCGCGCGAGATCCAGTCGGCGACCAGCGGCATGTGCTCCGCGGACAGCCCGCGCGACGTCAGCGACGGCGTGCCGATCCGGATGCCCGAGGGATCGAACGGCTTGCGCGGGTCGAACGGGACCGTGTTGTAGTTCACGACGATCCCCGCCCGGTCCAGGGCCTTGGCCGCGACCTTGCCCGGCACCTCCTTGCCCGTCAGGTCGATCAGGATCAGGTGGTTGTCCGTACCGCCCGAGACCAGGTCGAAGCCCCGCTCCAGCAGGGCCGCGGCCAGCGCCTTGGCGTTGGCGACGACCGCGTGCGCGTACCGGACGAAGGACGGCTGCGCCGCCTCGTGCAGCGCCACCGCGATGCCGGCCGTCGTCTGGTTGTGCGGACCGCCCTGCAGGCCGGGGAAAACGGCCTTGTCGATCGCCTTCGCGTGCTCCTCGCGGCACATCAGCATCGCGCCGCGCGGACCGCGCAGGGTCTTGTGGGTCGTGGTGGAGATGACGTCCACGTGCCCCGCCGGGGAGGGGTGCGCGCCGCCCGCGATCAGGCCGGCGATGTGGGCGACGTCCGCGACCAGGACCGAGCCCGCCTCGCGCGCGATCTCCGCGAAGGCGGCGAAGTCGATGGTCCTCGGCAGGGCGGTGCCGCCGCAGAAGATCAGCTTGGGCCGCTCCGCGAGGGCCAGCTCGCGCACCGCGTCGTAGTCGATCAGGCCGGTGTCGGCGCGGACGCCGTACTGCACGCCGCGGAACCACGAGCCCGTCGCCGAGACTCCCCAGCCGTGCGTCAGGTGGCCGCCCATCGGCAGGGCCATGCCCATGACCGTGTCGCCGGGCTGCGCGAAGGCCAGGTAGACGGCCAGGTTGGCCGGGGAGCCGGAGTACGGCTGCACGTTGGCGTGGTCCACGCCGAACAGGCCCTTGGCCCGCTCGACCGCCAGGGCCTCGACCCGGTCGATGTTCTGCTGGCCCTCGTAGTAGCGGCGGCCGGGATAGCCCTCGCTGTACTTGTTCTGCAGCACCGTGCCGGAGGCTTCGAGAACGGCCGCGGACACGTAGTTCTCGCTGGGGATCAGGCGCAGGGTCTGCGCCTGCAGGACTTCTTCCGCGGCGACGAAGGACGCCAGTTCGGGGTCGGTCGCGGACAGGGCGGGATGGCGGCTCGCGGACATGGCGGGCTCCTCCGGGGTCGATGTGATCGGTACCCCGCGAGGCCCAGGCGAGCGGCCCTGAATGCGGTCGAGCGCGCACGACTCCCCCGGAGTTGGTTCTCCGTACGCCAGTCGCCGTGCGTACGAACACCCTAGCGGGCGCGCCGCGAACAGGTTTCCATGTCCGGGATACGAGCGACGATAAGAAGGTGACGCCACCCTCGTCACCGCTTCACCGGCCAGACGGACGATCGGAGACCCCGTGTCGACAACAGCTGATGCCATCCGCTCCGCCGACGCGCACAGCGCGCACAACTACCACCCGCTGCCCGTGGTCGTCGCGTCCGCGGAAGGCGCGTGGATGACCGACGTGGAGGGCCGCAGATACCTCGACATGCTCGCCGGCTACTCCGCGCTCAACTTCGGGCACGGCAACCGCCGTCTGATCGACGCCGCGCGGGACCAGCTGGAGCGTGTCACGCTCACCTCGCGCGCCTTCCACCACGACCGGTTCGCCGACTTCTGCACCGAACTCGCCGCGCTGTGCGGCAAGGAGATGGTGCTGCCCATGAACACCGGTGCGGAGGCCGTGGAGACGGCGGTGAAGACCGCCCGCAAGTGGGGCTACCAGGTCAAGGGCGTCCCGGACGGACACGCCAAGATCGTGGTGGCCGCCGACAACTTCCACGGCCGGACCACGACGATCGTCTCTTTCTCGACGGACCACGACGCCCGCGACCACTTCGGCCCGTACACGCCGGGCTTCGAGATCGTCCCGTACGGGGACCTCACCGCGCTGGCCCACGCCGTCACCGAGAACACCGTGGCCGTGCTGCTGGAGCCGATCCAGGGCGAGGCGGGGGTGCTGGTGCCGCCCGCCGGGTACCTGGCCGGCGTGCGGGAGCTGACCCGTGAGCGGAACGTCCTCTTCATGGCCGACGAGATCCAGTCGGGGCTCGGCCGGACCGGGAAGACCTTCGCCTGTGAGCACGAGGGGGTCGTCCCGGACGTCTACATCCTCGGCAAGGCGCTCGGCGGCGGCGTGGTGCCGGTGTCGGCGGTGGTCGCCGACCGGGACGTGCTGGGGGTGTTCGGGCCCGGCCAGCACGGGTCCACCTTCGGCGGGAACCCGCTCGCGTGCGCCGTCGCCCTGGAGGTCGTCGCCATGCTGCGGACCGGCGAGTTCCAGCAGCGGGCCACCGAACTGGGCGACCACCTCCACCACGAGCTGAACCTGCTCGTCGGCGGGGGCGCCGTGACCGCCGTCCGTGGCCGCGGGCTGTGGGCGGGCGTCGACATCGACCCCTCCCGCGGTACGGGCCGGGAGATCTCCGAGAAGCTGATGGAGCTCGGGGTGCTCGTGAAGGACACCCACGGCTCGACGATCCGGATCGCCCCGCCGCTGGTGATCACCAAGGAGGACCTGGACTGGGGCCTGGACCAGCTCCGGTCGGTGCTCGGCGCGTAGGACGCGCCGAGCACGCGGAGTTTCAGAGGGTGGCGTTCAGAGGATGACGTGGGGCAGGAAGCGGGCGTACTCGTCCGTGACCGGCCCCGCCGACTCGCGGATGCCGAGCCCCGCCGCCTCGTCCTCGACGACCCATGCGCCGAGCACCACCCGGTTGCCGTCGAAGTCGGGCAGCGGGGCCAGTCCCTGGAAGCAGTACCGCTCCCCCGGCTCCGGTACGAACGGCTCGGCGTCCGGGCCCGGCTCGTGCAGGGTGACGCCCGCGCCCTCGCGGCCGAGGAGGGGCTTGGCCACGTATCCGTCCGACCCGGGCTCCGCCAGCTCGCGCGGGCCGTCGAGGTAGGCGGGCAGCAGGTTCGGGTGCTCCGGGAAGAGCTCCCACAGGATGGCGAGCAGCGCCTTGTTGGAGAGCAGCATCTTCCACAGCGGCTCGATCCAGCAGGTGGTGCCGGATCCGCCGCCGTGGTCGTAGGTGCCGAGGACCTGCGGGCCGAACTCGTCCGTGGCCAGCCACTCCCACGGGTAGAGCTTGAAGCAGCTGCGGATGAAGCGGAGCTTCTCGTCGACGAACCGGCCGGACAGGCTGTCCCAGCCGATCTGCTCCACGGAGAGGGCATGCGTCTCCAGGCCGGCCTGGTCGGCGGTCTCCTGGAGGTAGGCGACCGTCATCAGGTCCTCGCCGAGCTCGTCGGTCTCGGAGTGCGCGAAGTGCAGCGGGCCGGGCGCCAGCAGCTCCGCCTGGCGGCGCCAGGCGTCGACGAGGCGCTCGTGCAGGGAGTTCCACTGGTCGGCGCCGGGGAACCGCTCCTCCATCCAGAACCACTGCGGGCTGGCCGCCTCCACCAGGGAGGTCGGGGTGTCCGCGTTGTACTCCAGCATCTTGGCCGGGCTGCCGCTGCCGTCGTAGCGCAGGTCGAACCGGCCGTAGAGGGAGGGCTGCTCGGCCCGGCGGCGCCAGGACTCGGCGATCAGCCCGGCGAGCCGCGGGTCCGTGATGCCGAGGTCGGCGAAGCGGTCGTGCTCGACGATGTGCGCGGCCGCGGCCAGGCACATGGCGTGCAGTTCCTCGACGACGTTCTCCAGCGCCTCGACCTCGGGGAGGGAGAAGGAGTAGTAGGCGCTCTCGTCCCAGTAGGGGCGCAGCGAGTCGTCGGGGTAGCGGGTGAGGGGATAGATCAGCCCCTGTTCCTCTACCGTCTTCTGCCAGCCGGGCCGGGGCTCGATGGTGTGGCGCTGCATCGTCTGATCAGCCGCCGCTGGAGCTGGAGTGGCCGCCGATGCCGCCGCGGGTGACGGCGGACTTGTCGAAGCTGCCGCCGCTGACCTTGCCGTTGGTGACGTGGCCGCCGTAGTAGTACGCGCCGGTTCCGCCGGTCTTGCACTCCTTGCTGTTCAGATGGTCCAGCGTGGAGCGGGACGCGCAGCGGCGGTCCGGTTCGTCGCTGCTGCCGCAGGCCACGAGGGTGGCCGCGAGCAGGCCCATGCCTCCGAGGGCGACGGCGCCGGAGCGCATACGGCGCTGGTTGGTGCTGCTGATGTCCATGTCTGCTGCTCCCCCTGGGGCCTGGCGTGCTCCCGACAGACTAGAGCGGGCTCCCCGGCCGATGGAATCCGGCCGCCGTGAGATCCGTGACCTAGAGTCAGTTCGTGCTGATTGGGATGATTTGTTCGCTGGGTGCGGCGGTGTGTTTCGGTACGGCGTCCGTTCTGCAGGCCGTCGCGACGCGTGCGGTGGAGCCGGGCAGCGGGTCCGGGGTGGACGCGGCGCTGCTCCTGCGGGCCGCGCGGCAGTGGCGTTACGTGCTGGGCCTCGGCCTGGACGGCGCCGGATTCGTCCTGCAGATCATCGCGCTGCGGCACGTGCCGATCTACGTGGTCGGGGCCGCGCTGGCCGCCAGTCTGGCCGTGACGGCGGTGGTCGCGTCGCGCCTGATGGCGGTGCGGTTGTCCCGGGCGGAGTGGGGCGCGGTGGGCGTGGTGTGCCTGGGGCTGCTGATGCTGGGGCTCTCCGCGGGCGAGGAGGGCGGCGGGACGGGTTCGCTCGCGCTGAAGCTGGGGCTGCTGGGGGTGGCGGTGCTGGTGCTGCTGGTCGGCGCGGTGGCGGGCGGCCTGCCGGACGGGCCGCGGGCGCTGGTCCTCGGCCTGGGGTCGGGCACGGGCTTCGGGGTGGTGGAGGTCTCGGTGCGGCTCATCGACTCGGTGTGGGACTTCGCCAACCCCGCCCTCTACGCGCTCCTGCTGGGCGGGGCGGCCGGGTTCCTGCTCCTCACCTCGGCACTGGCGCGCGGCTCGGTGACGGTCGCGACGGCGGGCCTGGTGCTCGGCGAGACCATCGGCCCGGCGGTGGTGGGCGTGGTCTGGCTCGGTGACCGCACCCGGGAGGGCCTGACGTGGCTGGCGGTGACGGGCTTCGCGGTGGCGGTCGCCGGCTCCCTGGCCCTGTCCCGCTTCGGCGAACCGAAGTCGCCGGCGGGGCCGAACTCCGGCCCCGCCGGCGTTTGAGGCGCGGGGTCCGGGGCGGAGCCCCGGGTCTTCCGGCCGCGCCGGGCACCCCGCAGGGTCACGGCAGGGAGGCGGCGAGCGCCGCGAGGGTCGGGGTCCAGGCGCTGTCCGACGGGGTCCCGTAGCCGACGACCAGCGCGTCCCGCGGCGCGAGCTCGGCCCGCGGGTGGCGGAAGGCGGACAGGCCGTGCAGGGCCAGGTCGTGCCAGGCCGCCGACTGCAGCACGGACCGCTCCGTGCCCGCCGGGAGGTCGAGCACCGCGTGCAGGCCCGCCGCGATCCCGGACACCCCCGCCACCCGGCCGCCCACCGCCGCCACCAGCTCGTCCCGCCGCCGCCGGTAGCGCAGCCGCATCCCGCGCACGTGCCGGTCGTACGCCCCGGATTCGATGAACTCCGCCAGCGTCAGCTGGTCCAGCGTGCTGGAGGTCCAGTCGGTGTACCCCTTCGCGGCGCTCACCTCCTCCGGCAGGCCCGGCGGGAGCACCATCCAGCCCATCCGCAGCCCCGGGGCGAGGGACTTGCTGGCGGTGCCGAGGTACACCACCCGGTCCGGATCCAGTCCCTGCAGAGCCCCCACGGGCTGCCGGTCGTACCGGAACTCCCCGTCATAGTCGTCCTCCAGGATCAGCCCGCCGGTGGTCCGGGCCCAGTCGACCGCGGCCGCCCGGCGGGCCGGGGTCAGGGCCGCGCCCGTCGGGAACTGGTGGGCCGGGGTCAGCAGCACCGCGCCCGCCGCCGCGGTCAGCTCCCCCGTACGGGCCCCTTCGGCGTCCACCCCGAGCGGCCTGGTACGCAGCCCCGCCCGCACCAGCTCGTCCCGGTGGAAGTCCAGGCCGTACCCCTCCACGGCCACCTCCCGCACCCGCCGCGCCCGCAGCACCGCCGCGAGCAGTTTCAGCCCGTGCAGGAACCCCGCGCACAGCACGATCCGGTCCGGGTCCGCGTACACCCCGCGCGCCCGCGCCAGGTACCCCGCCAGCGCCTGCCGCAGCTCGATGCGCCCGCGCCCGTCGGTGGCGTAGCCGAAGGCCTCGTTCGGGGCGGCGGTCAGCGCCCGCCGAGCCGCCGCCAGCCAGGCCGCGCGGGGGAAGCCGCCCAGGTCGGGGGTGCCGGGGATCAGGCTGTAGGCGGGCCCGCCGGGCGCGGGGCGCCGGACGGGGCCGGCCGTCGCGGGCCGGCGCGGGCGCGCCCGTTCGGCGACCCGGGTGCCGGAGCCCTGCCGGGCCGTGAGCCAGCCCTCGGCGACGAGTTCGGCGTACGCCTCCGCGACCGTGTTCCTGGCGATGCCCAGGTCGGCCGCGAGGGTACGGGACGACGGCAGCCGGGTCCCGGCCGCCAGCCGCCCGCTGCGCGCGGCCTCGCGCAGGGCCTCGGTGAGCCCGGCCCGCAGGCCGCGCCCGGCGGACAGGTCCAGATGCAGGTCGGCCCCGAAAGTGGCCCACGAATCCATCATGAATATGGACCATACCGGCGGGCCGCCTGCCTCCTACGGTGGAACACATGACCACCACCGCTGACAACCAGCAGACCCACTCGCACGCCTACGCCCCCGAGCACAGCCCGCGCCTGAACATGGCGAAGCTCGCCCCCGAGGCCTACAAGGCCGTCCTGGCCCTGGAGATCGCCTCCAAGAAGGGCCTGGATCCGTCCCTCGTCGAGCTCGTCAAGATCCGCGCCTCGCAGATCAACCACTGCGCCTTCTGCCTCGACATGCACACCAAGGACGCGATCGCGGCCGGTGAGAGCGTCGAGCGCATCGTGCAGCTGGGCGCCTGGGAGGAGTCGCGGCACTTCTACACCGAGAAGGAGCTCGCCGCGATCGAGCTCACCGAGGCGGTCACCGTCCTGACCGACGGTTTCGTGCCCGACGAGGTGTTCGCGAAGGCCGCCGCGCACTTCGAGGAGCGCGAACTGGCCCAGCTGATCACCGTCATCGCGACGATCAACGTGTGGAACCGCTTCGGCGTCACCACCCGCATGGTGCCGGGCCACTACAAGCCGGGCATGTACAAGGCCTGAGCGGCATCACGCCGAAGCGCCCCGGCCTGAGAGGGCCGGGGCGCTTCGGTTCGTCCTGCTTGCCGAGGTCGCGGGGGTGTCCGCGCTCCACGGCGAGGAGCGGTGGATCAGATCAGGCCGAGCTCGCGGACCGCGTCGCGCTCCTCCGACAGCTCCTGGACGGAGGCGTCGATGCGGGCGCGGGAGAACTCGTTGACGTCCAGGCCCTGGACGATCTCGTACTTGCCGTCCTTGCAGGTGACGGGGAAGGAGGAGATCAGACCGGCCGGGACGCCGTAGGAGCCGTCGGACGGGATACCCATCGAGGTCCAGTCGCCCTCGGCGGTGCCGTTGACCCAGGTGTGCACGTGGTCGATGGCGGCGTTGGCGGCCGAGGCGGCGGAGGAGGCGCCACGGGCATCGATGATCGCGGCGCCGCGCTTGGCGACGGTCGGGATGAAGGTGTCGGCGAGCCACGCCTGGTCGTTCACGACCTCGGCGGCGTTCTTGCCGGCGATCTCCGCGTGGAAGATGTCCGGGTACTGGGTCGCCGAGTGGTTGCCCCAGATCGTCAGGCGCTTGATGTCGGAGACGGCGGCACCGGTCTTGGCGGCCAGCTGCGAGATCGCGCGGTTGTGGTCCAGGCGGGTCATCGCGGTGAAGCGCTCGGCCGGTACGTCCGGGGCGGAGGCCTGCGCGATGAGCGCGTTGGTGTTGGCCGGGTTGCCCACGACCAGGACCTTGATGTCGTCCGCGGCGTGCGCGTTGATGGCCTGGCCCTGCGGCTTGAAGATGCCGCCGTTGGCGGCGAGCAGGTCGCCGCGCTCCATGCCCGCGGTGCGCGGACGGGCGCCCACGAGCAGCGCGACGTTGGCGCCCTCGAAGCCCTTGTTCGGGTCGTCGAAGATGTCGATGCCGGCGAGCAGCGGGAAGGCGCAGTCGTCGAGCTCCATGGCGGTGCCCTCGGCGGCCTTCATGCCCTGGGGGATCTCCAGGAGCCGGAGCTTGACCGGCACGTCCGCGCCGAGCAGGTGACCGGACGCGATGCGGAAGAGCAGCGCGTAGCCGATCTGGCCGGCGGCGCCGGTGACGGTGACATTCACAGGAGTGCGGGTCATGGCCTTCTCCGTTAGACAGCTGGCGGTGGGGCGTCCCTGCCCCATGTGCTGGAGGACGCCGCTCCCCTGTAAATCTTGACGTGAAGAGACATCCGCGGTCAGGCTATCCGACCCGGGCGCGGCCCAACCCCCGGGTCCCTGTGGTGCGTGGCACACGCCTCCGGTGTTTCGAAGGTCGAGTCGATGGCAGGACCTTTATTCGACCCGGAAGATCTGGCCCGTCCGGTGGCCCTCGATCGACTTGACGTAGGCGTTCGCCGCGCGGGCGACCGGTACGGCGTCGAATCCCGCGAAGGCGTCCCCGTACACGCCGAGGGACTCCTCGAAGACGGTGGGGCTGACGGCGTTGATGCGCTGGCGGCCCGGCAGTTCGATGGCGGCGGCGCGCACGAAGGCCTCGACGGCGCCGTTGACGAGGGAGGCCACCGAGCCGGTGAGCAGGGGCTCGCGCGTGAGGACGCCGGTGATCAGGGTGTACGAGGCGTGCGCGGGCAGGTGCGCGACGCCCTGGCGGACCAGCTCGATCTGGCTGACCGCCTTGCCCTCGATACCGCTGCGGATGTCGGCGGTGGTCAGTTCGGCGAGGGGGCGCCACGGCACGCTGCCGGCCGCGCTCGCCACGGCGTCGATCCCGCCGAACCGTTCGGCCAGCTGCTCGTACAGGGACCGGACGGATTCCGGGTCGGTGATGTCGACGAGGATGTCGGCGTCCTTGCGGGAGGCGGTGACGACCTGGTGCCCCCGCTCGTCCAGGGCCCGGTGGACGGCCCTGCCGAGGGTCCCGTTCGCTCCGATCAGCACGACCTTCTTCTTCGCGTTCATGAGATCGAGCATCACGCGACGCCAATGTGAAGTCCAGCTACTTCTTCTACATCGATCCTTAAGATGAACTCATGCTCGACGTGAAGCGGATGATCATCCTTCGGGACCTGGCGGAGCACGCGCGCGTGACCGCCGTCGCGGACCTGCACGGGGTGACGCCCTCCGCGGTCTCGCAGCAACTGCGCGCCCTGGAGGCCGAGGCCGGGGCCGCCCTCGTCGAACGGGACGGGCGCGGACTGCGGCTCACGGCCGCCGGCGCGGCACTGGCCGCCTCCTGCGAACCGGTCCTCGCGGCCCTGGAGCGGGCCGAGGCCGCGGTACGGGCCCTCGACACCGAGCCGAGCGGGGAGCTGGCCGTCGGGTGCGCTCCGAGCGCGCTGGCCACGGTGGCCGCGCCGCTCGTCGCCGAGCTCGCCGTGCGCCACCCCCGGCTGCGCCCGCGCATCGTGCAGACCGACCCCGAGGAGGCCCTGCCGCTGCTGCGCGGGCGCCGCCTCGACCTGGCGGTCACCTACGCCTACCCGCTGCTCGGGGCCCCGCCCGCACCCGGGACCACGGCCGTGCCGCTCTTCGACGACCCCCTGTGCCTCGCGTTGCCGCAGACGCTGCTGCCGGCCTACGAGCGGGACGGCCTCGCCGCCCTGCGGGACAGCGCCTGGGTCTCGGCCCCGGCCCCGAGCAGCTGCCGCGAGATGCTCCTGCACGCCTGCCGGAACGCCGGGTTCACCCCTCGTATCGCGCACGAGTGCGCGGACCTGCGCTCCGGGCTGTGGCTCGTCGCCACCGGGCAGGCCGTCTCGATCCTGCCGGGACTGCTGTGCGACGCCCCGCCGCCCGGCACCGCCGTACGGCAGCTGCCGGGCGCGGGGCGGACGCTGGACGTCCTGGTCCGGTCGGGCACCGAGAGCCGGCCCGCCGTCGCGGCCGCGCTGGCCGTCCTCACCGCGTCCGGCGCACCGGGCGCGCCCGGCGTACCCGGCGCGCCCGGCCCGCTCAGCGCACGGTGAAGCGGACCGCGCTCTCCAGGAACGGGATCTCCAGCAGCGGATAGGGCTCCATCACCAGCGCGAGCAGCGTGATCGCCACGCCCAGCAGCCCGTAGGTGATCATGTCGGTGAAGCGGGAGCGCACCGCGAGCATCCCCACCGAGGGCAGCACGCGCCGCAGCACCGCCGCCACGATCAGGGCCACACCGATCACCAGGCACCCGGCCCGGGCCTGCCCGAGCGCGGTGGTCAGCAGCCCCACCGCGGTCGCGGCGAGCACGCTGAGCATCGGCCACTGGCGGGCGGGCGTGGACACGGCCCCGGGGACGGCGCGGCCGCTGCCCTCGGGGCGGGCCGTGTCGCGCGTGACGGACGGGAAGCGCCGGGACTTGGCCGCGCCGCTCCCGTTCACGTGCTCGGCGCCCGGTTCAGCGCGCACTGCCGGTCCGCTCCGCCGCCTCGACGACGTTGACGAGCAGCTGGGCGCGGGTCATCGGGCCGACCCCGCCCGGGTTCGGCGAGATCCACGCGGCGACCTCGGCGACGCCGGGGTGCACGTCGCCGACGATCTTCCCGGACTCGTCGCGGCTGACGCCCACGTCGAGCACGGCCGCGCCGGGCTTCACGTCCTCGGGCTTGACCAGGTGCGGGACGCCGGCCGCGGCGACGATGATGTCCGCCTGGCGCAGCAGCCCGGAGAGGTCGCGCGTACCGGTGTGGCACAGCGTGACGGTGGCGTTCTCGGACTTGCGGGTCAGCAGCAGGCCGATGGACCGGCCGACGGTGATCCCGCGGCCGAGGACGACGACGTGCGCGCCGTTGATCTCGACGCCGTGGTGGCGCAGCAGTTCGACGATCCCGTACGGGGTGCAGGGCAGCGGGCCCGGCTCGTTCAGCACGAGCCGGCCCAGGGAGGTCGGGTGCAGGCCGTCGGCGTCCTTCAGCGGGTCCATCAGCTCCAGGACCCGGTTGGTGTCGATGCCCTTGGGGAGCGGGAGTTGGACGATGTAGCCCGTGCACTGCGGGTTGGCGTTGAGCTCGCGCACGACCTCCTCGATGTCCTCCTGGGAGGCCGTCGCGGGCAGTTCGCGCTGGAGGGAGGCGATGCCGACCTCGGCACAGTCCTTGTGCTTGCCGTTGACGTACCAGCGGCTGCCCGGATCGTCGCCGACCAGCAGGGTGCCGAGGCCGGGGGTGATGCCCCGGGCCTTCAGGGCCGCCACACGGGCGGTCAGTTCGGACTTGATCGCGGCCGCGGTGGCCTTGCCATCGAGAATCTGGGCGGTCATGCCCCCATCCTCCCGGATGAGGTGGCCCGGGTTCCAGTCAAGGTGTTCGCGGGACCGTAGGGTTCATTGCACTTGCACAACAAGTGACCGGCTTGTATGCCAACCAACTGGACAAGGCCTCGCCGGTCGGACCACGATGAAACGACTGAGTGCCGCGGGCAGTGCCGGGGGGCGGACCGCACCGTGCAGGATTCCTCCGCGCTCATTGCCGTGCGTCCCCGCACTTCCACGGAGGAACACCCCAGATGAGTTTCGGCGACCCGCACAATCCGTACGGACAGCAGCCGCAGGGCCAGCCCGGCTACGGCTACCCGCAGCAGGCCCCGCAGGGCATCCCGCCGCAGGGCGGCGGCTACGCCTACCCGCAGCAGGCCCCGCAGGCCTACCCCGGCGGCCCCGCCGGATACCCGGGCGGCTACCCCGGGGCGCAGATGGAGATGCCCGGCGGGGCGAAGGCCGCGCGCGTCATCCTCTTCGTCATGGGTGCCCTTCAGGCGCTCGGCGGCCTGTTCATCATCATCGGCGGCGCCCTGCTGGGCGCGGCGCTCTCGGACTCCTCCAGCTCCTCCGCCGAGGACGCGGGTGCCGTCGCCGGCACCGCGGGCGTCGTCCTGGGCCTGCTGTTCATCGGCTTCGCCCTGTGGCCCATCCTGACCGCGGCCAAGATGGGCAAGGGACGTGGCGGAGTACGCGTCTCCGGCATCATCTACGGCTCGGTCCAGACCCTCTTCGCCGTTCTCGGCATCCTGCTGAACCTGGTCGCGCTCGGCGCGAGCGAGCACACCACGGGCTCCGGCGGCCTCACCGTCATCTCCGTACTGCCGTCCGTGGTCTCCCTCGCCCTCGGCCTCACGATCGTCATCGGCCTCGCCAAGGCCGGGGACTACTTCCGCCGTCCCCAGTACTGAGCCGCCCCCCGACACGGCGAAGGCCGCGACCCGCACTGCGGGTCGCGGCCTTCGCCGTGTCGGGGTGGGCGTGACTCAGTGGAAGAAGTGCCGGGTCCCGGTGAAGTACATCGTCACGCCGGCCTTCTGCGCGGCCTCGACGACCTGCTCGTCACGGACCGAACCGCCCGGCTGGACCACGGCCTTGATGCCCGCGGCGGTCAGGATCTCCAGGCCGTCCGGGAAGGGGAAGAAGGCGTCGGACGCGGCGTACGAGCCCTGCGCGCGCTCGGCGCCGGCCCGCTCGACGGCGAGCTTCGCCGAGTCGACGCGGTTGACCTGGCCCATGCCGACGCCGACCGAGGCGCCGTCCTTGGCGAGCAGGATCGCGTTCGACTTGACGGCCCGGCAGGCACGCCACGCGAAGGCCAGCTCGGCGAGCTCCGCCGGGGACAGGGCCTCGCCGGTGGCGAGCGTCCAGTTGGCCGGGTCGTCGCCCTCGGCCTGGAAGAGGTCGCTCTGCTGGAGCAGCGCACCGCCGCTGACGGGCTTGAGGTCACCCGGCTGGTGCGGGGTGCCGTCCACCTTCAGGACGCGGATGTTCTTCTTCTTGGCGAGGATCTCGACCGCGCCGTCCTCGTAGCCGGGGGCGGCGATGACCTCGGTGAAGATCTCCGCGACCTGCTCGGCCAGCTCGACGGTCACCGGGCGGTTGACGGCGATGACGCCGCCGAACGCCGACAGCGGGTCGCAGGCGTGCGCCTTGCGGTGGGCGGCGGCGACGTCCGCGCCGACGGCGATCCCGCACGGGTTGGCGTGCTTGATGATCGCGACGCACGGCTCTTCGTGGTCGTAGGCGGCGCGCCGCGCGGCCTCGGTGTCCACGTAGTTGTTGAAGGACATCTCCTTGCCGTGCAGCTGCTCGGCGTTGGCGAGCCCGCCCGGCTGCCCGTCCGTGTAGAGGGCGGCTGCCTGGTGCGGGTTCTCGCCGTAGCGCAGGGTGGACTTGCGCTCCCAGGCGCCGGCGAGGAACTCGGGCAGGGCGCCCTCCTCGCTCTCCGGGGCGTACGCGTTCGTGAACCAGGAGGCGACGGCCACGTCGTAGGCGGCCGTGTGCTGGAAGGCCTCGGCCGCCAGCCGCTTGCGAGCGGTGAGGTCGAAGCCGCCGCCCTGGGCCGCGGCGATGACGTCGGCGTACCGCTCGGGGCTGGTGACCACGGCGACCGACGGGTGGTTCTTGGCGGCGGCGCGGACCATCGACGGACCGCCGATGTCGATCTGCTCGACGCACTCGTCCTCGGTGGCACCCGACTGGACGGTGGCCAGGAACGGGTACAGGTTGACGACGACGAGGTCGAAGGGCTCGACACCCAGCTCGGCGAGCTGGTTGCGGTGGTCCTCCAGGCGCAGGTCGGCGAGGATGCCGGCGTGCACGCGCGGGTGCAGGGTCTTGACCCGGCCGTCGAGGCACTCGGGGAAGCCGGTCAGCTCCTCCACCTTGGTGACGGGCACCCCGGCAGCGGCGATCTTCGAGGCGGTGGAGCCGGTGGAGACGAGCGCGACGCCCGCCCCGTGCAGGCCGCGGGCCAGCTCTTCCAGTCCCGTCTTGTCGTAGACGCTGATGAGCGCACGACGGATCGGCCGCTGGGTCGTGGTCGGGTCGTTGCTCGCTGCGGTGTCTGCGGCGGTCACTGGATTGTTACCTTTCGTCCCTCAATGCGGTAGCCGTGCCGGGCCAGGCGCCCCACGACATCGACGAGCAGCTGTCGCTCGACTTCCTTGATGCGCTCATGGAGAGCGGCTTCGTCGTCCTCGTCCCGGACCTCGACCACACCCTGGGCGATGATCGGACCGGTGTCCACGCCGCTGTCCACGAAGTGGACCGTGCAGCCGGTGACCTTCGCACCGTAGGCGAGCGCGTCCCGCACGCCGTGCGCTCCGGGGAAGGAGGGGAGGAGGGCGGGGTGGGTGTTGATGAACCGGCCGCCGAAGCGGTCGATGAACTCCTTGCCCACGATCTTCATGAAACCGGCCGACACGACGAGGTCGGGCGCGTGCGCGTCGGTCGCCGCGGTGAGGGCGGCGTCCCACTCGGCGCGGCTCCCGTAGTCCTTCACCGGGCAGACGAAGGTGGGGATCCCGGCCTTCTCCGCCCGCTCCAGGCCGGCGATGTCCGCCCGGTCGGCCCCCACGGCGACGACTTCGGCACCGAAGCCCTCGGATCCGCCGGGATGGGCGTCGATGGCGTCGAGCAGGGCCTGGAGGTTGGTGCCGGAACCGGAGACCAGCACGACCAGGCGGGAGGCGGCCATGGGAGGCCCTTTCTCGCGGAATTGCGGTGTTCGTCCTTGTGTGGTCATACGAAACTTCGGGGTACCGATATACGGGGAACCATACGAAGCCGCCGACCGCCTGCAACGATACCGGCACACCGGACGGCCCCCGAGGGACGGGGGGACGGGCGGGCGGTAGCGTCAGGCGTACAAGCCGCAAACTGGCCTCACCTCGCCTCGATGTCCTCGTGACGTCCATGACACAGGGGAAGTAACACACCCGATGCCGGACCGCCGTCAGCCCGACTCCCCCACCGACGACAACCCCTTCGCGGCCCCGCCGGAGGGCCGGCCCGACCAGCCGTGGCAGCCGCGCAGCGGTGGCGACGACGGCAGGAACGGCGACGGGAACGGCCCGGGGGACTCGGGCGGAGACCGCGGCCCGGCGCGCTGGGACCCGACGGACCCGATTCAGCGCCGCGCCCGCTACGCGCTGCTGGCGGGCATGTGGGGCCTCTTCTTCGGGATCTTCCTGGTCCCGTCGGTCGGCCTGCTGCTGGGCGCGCTCGCCCTGTACTGGGGGATCAGCGCGCTGCGCGGGAAGCCGGCCGCCGCGACCGGCGAGCCGGGTGCCCCGGAGGGCCTGGACGCCCTCGGCCCGGCGGCCCGACCGCAGCGCACGGCGGCGGTGAGCGGCCTGGTGACCGCCTCGCTGGCGATCCTGCTGGCCATGGGCACCTACGCGATGCAGCTCGCGTACAAGGACTTCTACGTCTGCCGCGACGACGCCCTCACCAAGACGGCGGAACTCCAGTGCAACACCCTCCTCCCGAACGACTTCGTCGGCAAGGTCCTGAAGGTCCCCCAGTAGCCCGCCAAGAGGCGCCGGGCCGAAGCCCCGGCGCCTCCCGCCCTGCGGCTTTTCCCGTCCCCGCCGGCGTTTGAGGCGCCGCTTCAGCCCCGCCGGCGTTTGAGGCGCGGGGGCTCGGGGGCGGGAGCCCCCGGGCGGCGCCGCACCGGCTAGGCGGGCGGCTTCCGCCGGGGCAGCACCCGCACGCCGGTCACCGGCGGCGGCACGGGCGGAACCGGCGGAACCGGCGGAACCACCGGAGCAAGAGCCGGGGCCGGGCCCGGGCGAAGGTCCAGCCCCGCGACCACGGTCACCGCCCGACGCGCCCGCAGCGCAGGTACGGCCGCAGCCACCGGAACCGCCTGAACCGCCGGAGGCGCCGGCTCGGGAACGATCTCCGGAACCAGCGTCCCCGACGCCTTCCGCATCGCCTCCCAGCGCAGCTCCCGCACCCCGCTGTCGTGCCACCCGTCGTCCACCGGAGCATGCGCGTCCACCGCGACCGGCCCTGCCGCCGGCCGGTAGCGCCATGCGTGCACGCCCACCGCCACCGGCACCGCCAGCGCCAGAGTCCACGCGAAGGCCGCCGCACCCGTGGCCCACCACACCGGCCCGAACTCGGCCAGCCTCCGCGAGCCCAGCGGTCCCGCCGAGACCGCCGCGAGCCCGGCCATCGCCAGACCGCACACCAGCGCGCCGAGGGCCGCCGTGAGCGCCGTCTCCCCGTACGACACCTCGCGCGAGCGGCGTACCGCGAACCAGCCCACCGCCAGCCCCGCCACCACCGGCACCCCGGCGGCGGCCCAGGTCAGCGGCGTGCCCGGCCCGGCGGCCGGGAGCGCCTCCAGCAGCGGGAACCGGGGCAGCGCGGGCGCGCCCGCGAAGCCCAGCGGGGTGGCCGTCACCTCGGCCCCGAGGGCGAAGCCGGGACCGAGGGCGTAGGCCGCTCCCCAGACCATGGCGTTCGGGATCAGGGCGATCGCGAGCAGCAGCACCGCGAACCGGCCCGACCACACCCCGGTCAGCGACAGGAACGAGGCCTGGACCTGCGCGCCGTGCCAGGCGAGCGAGGCGCCGACGAGGAGCGCTCCGCCGCCCAGGAGTACCAGGGCGCCGCCCGCGCCCGCCCGCAGCGCCAGCGCGTACCGAGGGCGCACGAACCCCCTCCGTACGCCCCCCGGCAGCCAGTTCGGCAGCGGCCCGAGCGGCCGCCCCTTGGCCCCCCACACCCCGCCGGCCGCGGCCAGCACGGCGACCAGCGGGACGTGCCAGGCGGCGCTGAGCGGGTCGGCCGGCATCGGGCCGCCGGCGGCGTACACGGTGGCGAACGCCCCGACGGCGAGGTACCCGCAGAGCACGGCCGAGAACACGGCCGTCGCGGGCAGCACCTCCTCGTCCTCCTCGTCACAGGCACCGCCCAGCCGGGCCGCCCGCCGCATGAGCAGGACGGGCAGCGCGACGAGCAGCAGCGGAGTCACACCAACGGGTGCAGGGACGCCGGAAAGAGTCTCGTACCGCAGCAGTTCGGTCCCGTGGGCGAGCAGCCACAGCCCGGCGGCGAGGTGCAGGGCCCCGCCGGGGCCGCTGTCGGGATAGGGGGAGCTGATCCACAGGACGATGACGAGCACGGCGAGGAAGCCGAGCCCGAGTCCGGCCGCCACGGCGCCGCCCACCACGCATGCGGCGGCGGCCGGCGAACGCCGCCGCACACCGGCTCGCGGGGCCGCCGACAACCGGGTCCCGCGTTCGGTCACTTGGGTCACCCCGTCATGGTGCCAACGACACGCGCTATGGGCGGGTAACAGGCGAATGTCCGTGGTGTCGCCCAATATACGTTTATGTACTTTATTGCTCAGGGCTGCCGGGTCGCGGGGAGTGTGGGATGACACGAAACGTCGAAGACCTGCCCACCCCGCACGAGCGCCGAAGACTGCGCGAAGCCGCGGAACTGACGCTCGATGAGGTCGCGGCGGCCATGGGCGTCACCGCGGCGACGGTCCGGCACTGGGAGTCCGGGCGCACGAACCCGCGCGGCCGCAAGCACGACGCGTACGCGCGGTACCTCGACGGCCTCGCCGCGCTGCCGGCGGCCGCGGACGCGCCCGGACCGCCGGACCGGACCGACCCGGCCGACGTCGCGGATACGGCGGATACGGCCGATACGGCAGAACCGTTCCTGGTGGCGGTGGCGGCGGCCCCCGGGGCCGGAGCCGCCGCCGGGGCCGGGGGAAGTCCGGCCACCCCTGAGGGGGCCGCGGTCACCGCCGAGGTCCCCGACACCGGCGGCGGCCCGCCGGGAGCCGTCACCCGACCGGTCGTACATCCCGTCCACGGACCGGCCGGCGCCTTCGACACCCTCTACGACCGGGCCGCGCCCACCCTCGCCCTGCAGGCCTACCTGCTCACCGGCCGCCGCGCCCTCGCCCTGGAGGCCGTGGACCGGGCCTTCACCCGGGCCTGGGACCAGTGGCCCGAGGTGGCCACCGACCCGGACCCGGAGGGCTGGGTGCGCGCGATCGCGTACGAGTACGCGCTCTCCCCCTGGCACCGGTTCCGGCGCGCCCACCGCAGACCCGACCGGCCCCCCGCCGATCCCGCCGACCGGATCGTCCTCGACGCCCTGCTCTCGCTGTCCCGGATCCACCGCCGCACCGTCCTGCTCTACGACGGCGTCGGCCTCGACCTGCCCGACACCGCCGCCGAGACGGAGGCCACCACCCTCGCCGCCGGCAACCGCATCCTGCACGCGCACGCCGACCTCGCCGCCCGGATCCCCGAACTGGCCGACGTACCCGCCGAGAAGCAGTCCGCGGCGCTGCGGGAGCGGCTCGTCGCCCTGCGTCCGCCGTTCCCGCTCGACCCGCGGCCGGCGTCGGCGGTCCGCGGCGGCGGCGAGCGGCGCGGCCGGCAGTGGACCCGGGCGACGCTCGGCCTGACCGCGATGATCACGGCCGCCACCGCGTACACGGCGACGACGGCGCCCACCCGGTACGACCCCCCGCCGGCGCCCGGCGAGAGCGTGACCGGGGTCCCGGCGCTCAGCGGCCCGCAGCAGCTCACCGAACGGAGCAGGCAACTCCACGACAAGCTGCGCGCGGATCCGCAGGCAGGTCCGGCGCGCATCACCCCGCAGATCGAGTGAGACCGCGTACGCGAATGGGCGTGGCCCGCACCCCGAGGGGGTGCGGGCCACGCCCGTTCAGCCGTACGGCCGCTGCTTACTGAGCGGCGTTCAGGATCGCGCGAGCGAGCTCGGCGGTCTCGGTCGGCGTCTTGCCGACCTTGACGCCGGCGGCCTCGAGGGCCTCCTTCTTGGCCTGCGCGGTGCCGGAGGAGCCGGAGACGATGGCGCCGGCGTGGCCCATGGTCTTGCCCTCGGGGGCGGTGAAGCCCGCGACGTAGCCGACGACCGGCTTGGTGACGTTCTTCGCGATGAAGTCCGCCGCACGCTCCTCGGCGTCGCCGCCGATCTCGCCGATCATGACGATCAGCTCGGTCTCCGGGTCGGCCTCGAAGGCCTCCAGGGCGTCGATGTGCGTGGTGCCGATGACCGGGTCGCCACCGATGCCGACGGCGGAGGTGAAGCCGATGTCACGGAGCTCGTACATCATCTGGTAGGTCAGCGTGCCGGACTTGGACACGAGACCGATCTTGCCGGGCTTGGTGATGTCGCCCGGGATGATGCCGGCGTTGGACTGGCCGGGGGTGATCAGACCCGGGCAGTTCGGGCCGATGATCCGGGTCTTGTTGCCCTTGGCGGTCGCGTACGCCCAGAAGGCGGCGGAGTCGTGCACCGCGATGCCCTCGGTGATGACGACGGCCAGCGGGATCTCGGCGTCGATGGCCTCGACGACGGCGGCCTTGGCGAAAGCCGGCGGGACGAAGAGGACGGAGACGTTGGCGCCCGTCTTCTCCATCGCCTCGGCGACGGAGCCGAAGACCGGGACCTCGGTGCCGTCGAAGTCGACGGTCGTGCCGGCCTTGCGCGGGTTCACGCCACCGACGATGTTGGTGCCGTCAGCCAGCATCAGCTTGGTGTGCTTCATGCCCGTGGCACCGGTCATGCCCTGGACGATGACCTTGCTGTCCTTGTTGAGGAAGATAGCCATGTGAGTCTTTGACCTCTGCCCTTACTTCGCAGCCGCGAGCTCGGCGGCCTTGTCGGCCGCGCCGTCCATGGTGTCCACGCGCTGCACCAGCGGGTGGTTGGCGTCCGAGAGGATCTTGCGACCCAGCTCGGCGTTGTTGCCGTCGAGACGGACGACGAGCGGCTTGGTGACCGCCTCGCCCTTCTCCTCCAGCAGGGCCAGCGCCTGGACGATGCCGTTGGCGACCTCGTCGCACGCGGTGATGCCACCGAAGACGTTGACGAAGACGGACTTGACGTCCGGGTCCCCGAGGATGATCTCGAGACCGTTGGCCATGACGGCGGCGGAGGCGCCACCGCCGATGTCCAGGAAGTTGGCGGGCTTCACGCCACCGTGGTTCTCGCCGGCGTAGGCCACGACGTCCAGGGTGCTCATGACGAGACCCGCGCCGTTGCCGATGATGCCGACCTCACCGTCGAGCTTGACGTAGTTGAGGTTCTTCGCCTTGGCGGCGGCCTCGAGCGGGTTCGCGGCGGCGTGGTCGACGAACTCCTCGTGACCCGGCTGGCGGAACTCGGCGTTCTCGTCGAGGGAGACCTTGCCGTCGAGGGCGATGACCTCGCCGGAGGCGACCTTCGCGAGCGGGTTGACCTCGACGAGGAGCGCGTCCTCGGCGATGAAGGTGTCCCACAGGGTCACGAGGACCTCGGCGACCTTCTCGGCGACCTCGGCCGGGAACTGCGCCAGCGCGACGATCTCGCGGGCCTTCTCGATGGTCACGCCCTCGTTGGCGTTCACCGGGACCTTGGCGAGCTTCTCCGGGGTCTCCTCGGCGACCTGCTCGATGTCCATGCCGCCCGCGACCGAGGCCATGGCCAGGAAGGTGCGGTTGGTGCGGTCGAGGAGGTACGAGACGTAGTACTCCTCAAGGATCTCGGGAGCGGTCTCCGCGATCATCACCTTGTGGACCGTGTGGCCCTTGATGTCCATGCCCAGGATGTCCGTCGCACGTGCGACGGCCTCGTCCGGGGTGGCGGCCAGCTTCACGCCGCCGGCCTTGCCGCGGCCGCCGACCTTCACCTGCGCCTTGACGACCGACTTGCCGCCCAGCCGCTCGGTGGCCTCGCGAGCCGCCTCAGGCGTGTCGATGACTTCACCGGCCAGCACCGGTACACCGTGCTTGGCGAAGAGGTCCCTCGCCTGGTACTCGAACAGGTCCACGCGCGTCCGTCCCTTGTCTTTTTAAAGATTCGCAGTGATTCGCGGTTGTCTGCTATCTGCGTGGGCGTGCCGCGGAGGGCAACGTGACGGCGCTGTCACAAGGAAGGCGCACACGGTGACCGTGGACGCGGCATGTCCGTCCGGCAGGTTATCCCCGTGGGGCGTGCGTCCCTAAATCGCAGATCACACCTGAGCGGTGATACCTGTCACAGAACACCTCACGGTTGAACTGGAAATTCGTGTGATCGGCCGATTCACACGGCGTGCCGGGGCGGGCGTGTCGGAGGATCGTCAGGGGGTCGGCAGGGGGCGCTTCTCCAGCGCCGCGGCCATTACCTCCGGGAACAGGTCGGGGGTGCAGGCGAAGGCCGGCGCACCGAGCGCGGCGAGGGCGGCGGCGTGCTCGCGATCGTAGGCCGGGGCCCCCTCGTCGGACAGCGCCAGCAGGGTCACGAATTCGACGCCCGCCCCCTTCATGGCCGCCACGCGTTTCAGCATCTCGTTGCGTATGCCGCCCTCGTAGAGATCACTGATGAGGACGACCACCGTGTCGGCGGGCCGGGTGATTTTCGACTGGCAGTAGGCGAGGGCGCGGTTGATGTCGGTGCCGCCGCCCAGCTGGGTGCCGAAGAGGACGTCGACCGGGTCGTCGAGCTGGTCGGTCAGATCGACGACGGCGGTGTCGAACACGACCAGGCGGGTGGCGATCGAGCGCATGGAGGCGAGGACTGCGCCGAAGACGGAGGCGTAGACGACGGAGGCCGCCATCGAACCCGACTGGTCGATGCAGAGGATGACCTCCTTCTTCACCGATTGCGCCGCCCGGCCGTATCCGATCAGCCGCTCGGGGACGACGGTGCCGTACTCGGGCAGGTAGTTCTTCAGGTTGGCCCGGATCGTGCGGTCCCAGTCGATGTCGCGGTGGCGGGGACGGCTGATGCGGGCGGATCGGTCGAGCGCACCGGTGAGGGTGGCCCGGGTGCGGGTCGCGAGCCGCTTCTCCAGCTGCTCGACCACCTTGCGGACCACGGCCCGCGCCGTCTCCTTCGTCGTCTCGGGCATCGCCTTGTTGAGCGAGAGCAGGGTGCCGACCAGGTGGACGTCCGGTTCGACGGCCTCCAGCATCTCCGGCTCCAGCAGCAGGGCGGACAGCCCGAGCCGCTCGATCGCGTCGCGCTGCATCACCTGGACCACCGAGCTCGGGAAGTACGTACGGATGTCCCCGAGCCAGCGGGCCACGTTCGGCGCGGAGCCGCCGAGCCCGGCCGACCGCGCCGACCCCGAGGCCCGGCGGGACCCTCCGTCGCCGCCTCCCCCGTACAGCGCCCCGAGCGCGGCGTCCATCGCCGCGTCCCGCCCGGTCAGCGCGTGCCCGGTGCCATCGGCGTCTCCCCCGCCCAGCACCATCCGCCACCGCCGCAGCCGCTCGACCCCGGAGGGGTCCGCGGTGTCCTGCCCGACCGCCACACCCATGTCCGTACCGCTCATCCGTCCGTCCCCCTGCACTCGTCGCACTCGTCGTACTCGTCGTTGCACCGCACTGTCAGGCGGCTGCCGCCCCGTCGGGAGCCGCGAGCAGCATCCGGACCAGCTCCGTCACCGCGTCCGCCCGCAGCGGGTCCAGGTCGGGGGCGAAGCCCTCGGGGGCCGAGCCCACCGCGCGCGCCGCCCCCGCGGAGGCGGCCGGGCCGCGCCGGACCAGCTCGCCCAGGGTCCGCTTCACCCCCGGCTCGTACGCCCCGAACGTCCGCCTCAGCAGCGGGAGCACGTCGGTGAAGGCGCGCTCCGGCACCCCCACCAGCCAGCTGTCGATCAGACCCAGCAGCCGGTCGTCGTGGACCAGCAGGGTGCCGCCGCCCGAACTCCCGCCCGCGAAGCCCTCGATCCAGCCCGCCGCGTCGGCGGGCGAGGCGGCCGGGGACAGCGCGAGCCCCATCAGCCGGGCCGTCTCCTCGGCCTCCAGCCGCCCGTCGTCGAGGAGCAGCCGGGCCGCCCTGCCCCGGATGACGCCCGGCACGGTGTCCCGGCCGGCCAGCGTCCGCAGCACCGCGGACCAGCGCTCCCGCAGCCCGTCTCCGGAGTCCGCCAGCAGGCCGACCGCCGTGTGCACCCCGTCGACGTGGCCGCGCAGCTCCGCCGCCGCGTCGGCGTCCAGGCCGGCCGCGCAGGCCGGCGGGAGCGCGACGCATATCCGCTCGGCGAGCCCGGCCGCGACCGCGCCGAGCGCCGTCGCGTCGGTGCCCCGCACGTCCCCGTAGCGCAGCGAACGGGCCAGCGCCGGCAGGGCCTTCGCGAGGCGGGCGACGTCGGTGTCCAGCGCGGCACGGTCCGCCAGGGCCCGCAGTACGGCCGGCAGCGCCTCGGAGAGCCCGGCCAGGAGGCACCGCTCGGCCAGTGCCGTGACCTCGCCCAGTTCCTCGGCGCCCGCGGCGTCCGCCTCCGCCCTGGCGGTGGCCGCCGCGAGGACGGTGGTGCCCCAGATCCCGGCCTCGGCCACCCGCACGGACAGTTCCGGCTCCCAGCGCAGCCGCCAGGTCTCCCGGAAGGTGCCGGTGCTGCTGCGGGAGGCGGTCGGGGTGCCCCAGCCGATGCCGAGCAGCCGCAGCCGGTGCAGCAGCAGGGACTTCGCGGCGTCGGTGTCCTTGCGCAGGTCCAGTTCCAGCTCGCGTTCCTGCGCCTCGGCCTTGAGCCGCAGCGACCGCTGCTGCCGCGTCAGGTCCCGCTGGAGCGGTACGACGGGCGCCGCGTCCGGGACCTCGCCGAGCACGTCGCCGACGACGAGGCGGTCCTCGATGAGCGCGAGCGGGACGTCGGAGCCGTCGCACATCACGGCCCGGACCGCTTCCAGGGTCTCCGTCAGGCCGGGCAGGGGCCTGCCCCGCATGGCGGCCAGGGTCTCGGCCAACCGGACCGCCTCGATGACGTGCGCCGAGGAGACCTGCCGGTCCTCCTCGCGCAGCAGGCCGGCGACCTTGGTCAGCCACCGCTCGACGGGCCGGTCCCGGGCGGAGAAGAGGTGGGCGTACCAGCCGGGCGAGGTGATCCCCGCGCCGTACCCGCCGGCCCGGGCGAGCCGGCGGTGCGTCCACGGCACCCAGGTGGTCTCCACCTTGACCTTCGGCAGTCCGGTCAGCAGCGCCCTGTCGGCGGCCACGGTGGTCTTCGCCCGCAGCGCCGGGACGTGCCAGGCCCCGCACACCACGGCGTACCCGTCGCCGAACTCACGGCGGGCGGCACGCATCCGCTGCCGCATGTACGCCTCGCGCACCAGGTCGCGGCGGTGGCCGCCGTCGCCGTAGGCCTCGCGCAGGGCTGCCATGGCCTCCCCGAGCGCCTCGAACGCACCGAGCGCCTCCTCCCCCGCGCCGCCGGTGCCCCGGTGCTCGACGACGTCCTCCCACCAGCGCTCGGGGTCGTCGTACCCGGCGGTCTCGGCGAGCACCGCGAGGGGGTCCAGCCGGACGGTGTCGGCCCCGGCGTGGTCCGCGTCCGGCTCCTCGACGGCGGCCAGCGAGTGCGCGGCGGGCAGGTCCATGAACCGGACCGGTACGCCGGCCTCCTGCGCCCAGCGGATCGCCACCCACTCCGGGGAGAAGTCGGCGAGCGGCCAGAACGCGGCCCGGCCCGGGTCGTCGGCGGCGTGCGCGAGCAGCGCCACGGGCGGCCGCATGCCGGGGTCGGCGGCCAGTTCGAGCAGGGCGTCCCCTTCGGGCGGCCCCTCGATCAGCACGGCGGCCGGGCGGGCCACGTCCAGGGCGGAGCGGACCGCGCGGGCCGAGCCGGGCCCGTGGTGGCGCACGCCGAGGAGCAGCGGGCCCGGGCGGGCCGCGCTCATACCGTCACCTCCCGGCAGGCGCGGTAGAAGTCCTTCCAGCCGTCGCGCTCGCGGACCACGGCCTCCAGGTACTCCTGCCAGACCACCTTGTCGGCGGCCGGGTCGCGGACGACGGCGCCGAGGATGCCCGCGGCCACGTCGGAGGGGCGCAGGACACCGTCCCCGAAGTGGGCTGCCAGGGCGAGGCCGTTGGTGACGACGGAGATGGCCTCGGCGGTGGAGAGGGTGCCGCTGGGCGACTTCACCTTCGTGCGGCCGTCGCCGGTGACACCGTCGCGCAGCTCGCGAAAGACGGTGACGACGCGGCGGATCTCCTCCAGTCCCTCGGGCACGGCCGGCAGGTCGAGGGCGCGGCCCATCTGGTCGACGCGGCGGGCCACGATGTCGACCTCGGCGTCCGCGGTGGCGGGCAGCGGCAGGACGACGGTGTTGAAGCGGCGGCGCAGCGCGCTGGAGAGCTCGTTGACGCCGCGGTCGCGGTCGTTGGCGGTGGCGATGAGGTTGAAGCCGCGTACGGCCTGGACCTCTTGGCCGAGCTCCGGTATCGGCAGGGTCTTCTCGGACAGGACGGTGATGAGGGTGTCCTGGACGTCGGCGGGGATGCGGGTGAGCTCCTCGACGCGGGCGGTCATGCCGTCGGCCATGGCCCGCATGACGGGGCTGGGGACGAGAGCCTCGCGGCTGGGGCCGTGGGCGAGGAGCCGGGCGTAGTTCCAGCCGTACCGGATGGCCTCCTCGGGGGTGCCGGCGGTGCCCTGGACGAGGAGGGTGGAGTCCCCGCTGACGGCGGCGGCGAGGTGTTCGGACACCCAGGTCTTGGCGGTGCCGGGAACGCCGAGCAGGAGCAGGGCGCGGTCGGTGGCCAGGGTGGTGACCGCGACCTCGACGATGCGGCGCGGGCCCACGTACTTGGGTGTGATCACCGTGCCGTCGTCGAGCGTGCCACCGAGAAGGTAGGTGGCGACGGCCCACGGGGAGAGCTTCCAGCGGGTCGGGCGGGGCCTGTCGTCGGCGGCCGCCAGGGCTTTCAGTTCGTGCGCGTAGGCGTCTTCGGCGTGCGGTCGCAGCGCTTCGGCGCCGATGCCGTTCTCGGGCTTGCTCATGGTCCCCCTCCAATGCTCGGCAGCCGCTCCCGACTGCTGTTCCAACGGTGCACCACGCCACTGACAACACCCCCCGCTCATCACGTTGTTGCAGGTCAGAGCGATTGTCAGAGGGGGTCTCTACGGTGGTTGTCATGACTGAGCAGGGGGTCCGCTGGACGGCGGAACAGGTACTGGCTCTGGCTCCTGACGATGCTTCACGCAAGGCGGGCGGCAGACTCGGCGGGGCGGGGCCGTGGTCACAGATCGGAGGTTCCGCTTCCGGTTCTGTATGGGGGCTGTGCAAGGGCAGCGGCAGCAATCCGTACCGGACGGTCGTCGACCTGACGGGACCGGCCTACAAGTGCTCCTGCCCGAGCCGGAAGTTCCCGTGCAAGCACGCGCTGGGACTGCTCCTGCTCTGGTCCGCCGAGGGGGTCGGCGAGCCCGGGGAGGCGCCGGAGTGGGCCGCGCAGTGGCTGGCGGACCGGGCGGCCAAGGCCGCACGTCCGGCGGGCGCGGCGGCCGGGCCGGTGGACGAGGAGGGGGCCCGGCGGCGGGCCGAGCGACGGGCGGCGCGCATCGGCGCCGGCGTCACCGAGCTGGAACAGCGGCTGGCCGACCTGCTGCGCGGCGGCCTCGCGGGCCAGGAGCACGCGGGGTACGCGGCGTGGGAGGAGACCGCGGCCCGGATGGTGGACGCCCAGGCCCCCGGACTGGCCGGGCGCGTAAGGGAGTTGGGGACGATACCCAGTTGCGGCCCCGGCTGGCCCGCCCGGATGCTGGAGGAGGCGGCGCTGCTGCACCTGCTGGACCGGGCCTGGATGGGGGTGACGGGGCTTCCGGACCAGTTGGCGGCGACCGTGCGCAGCCGGGTGGGACTGCCGGCCTCCGGGGAGGGGGAGGCCGTACGGGACCGCTGGCTGGTGCTCGCCCAGTACGACTCGGTGTCGCCGGACGGACGGCTCACCACCCGCCGGATATGGCTGCGCGGGCTGGCGGGCGGACGGCCCGCGCTGGTGCTGGACTTCGGACCGCCCGGGCGGCCGCCGGGGCTGGCGCTGCCGGTGGGGCTGGTGCTGGAGGCGGAGATGCGCTTCCGGCCCGGGTCTGCGGGGCTGCGGGCGGACCTCGGGGAGAGGTTCGCGGCGGCCGCGCCGTGCACGGAGGTTCCGGCCGGGGTGGGCACCCAGGCGGCCCTGGAGGCCTATGGGACGGCACTGCGGGACGACCCGTGGCTGGAGTCCTGGCCGGTGGTGCTCGGTCCGGTGGTTCCGATACCGGGAGAGCTCGGCTGGCAGCTGGCGGACGCGGAGGGCACCTCCGCCCTGCCGGTGCCCCTCACCGGGGCGGGCAGCCGCTCCCGCGGGGGTCTGTGGCAGCTGGCCGCGTTGTCGGGCGGGGGCCCGGTCACGGTCTTCGGCGAGTGCGGCCACCGCGGCTTCACCCCGCTGACGGCCTGGCAGCCGGACTCCTCGGAGCCGGTCGCCCTGTCCTGAGCCGGGCGGCGGGACGACAACCACATCGCAGGGGGCCTGGGGGGTCCTGTGCCGTCGTACGGCGGCAGCAGGGAGAAGTGCGGCGCCGGGGGGCGCCGTGCACGCAACGACGAGAAGCCGGGGGGCTTTCATGAACGACAACCACGCCAGTTGAGCGGACCCGTAAGGGACATCGACAGCCCCGGTCCCGCGGAGGGGGCGGGACCGGGGCACTGGACACCACCGAGGACGAGCAGCGAGGGAGGGGCACCGATGGGCGAGGGTGACGAGGGGTACGGGGAGTGGCAGGAGCTGGTCGGCGCCGCGCTGCTGGGCACCGACCGGCGCCGGGGCGGGGGCCCGGCCGGCTCGCCGGAGGCGCTGCTGGACGCGGCGGCCGTGCACACCGTGCGCCGCCGCGCCGGGTTGCGGCCTGCGGGAGCGCGCCCGCGCCCGGAGCCCGCACCCCGCGACCCGCGGCCCGCGCCTCCGCAGGCGGCGGCCCACCGGCTCGCGCAACTGCTGGCCGGGCGCAGCGGCCCGGTGAACGGCGGCGGGCGGCGCGGATCGGCCCCGGACCTGACGGAGCTGCTGCCGCAGTGGCTGGCCGCGGCCGGACGGCACGGCTACCGCGCGCCCGCCGCGCTCGTACCGGCGCTGCTGGACGCCGCCCGGGCCCGTACGGACCTGCGCCCGCAGGCGCTGGCCCTGGCCGGGACGCGGGGGCTGTGGCTGGCGCGGATGAATCCGGACTGGCGGTTCGCCCTGCGCGGCGGGGCGGGCGGCGGGGAACTGCCGGACGTGACCGACGCGTCCGCGGTGGAACGGCTGTGGGAGGAAGGGCTGTTCGCCGAGCGGGTCGCACTGCTCGGGGCCGTACGGGCCCACGAGCCGGCGGCCGCGCCGCGACTGCTGGCGACGACCTGGGCGACCGAACGGGCCGAGGACCGGCTGATGTTCCTCGACTCGCTGAGGGTCGGGCTGTCCCTGGAGGACGAGCCTTTCCTCGAGGCGGCGCTGGGCGACCGCAGCCGCAATGTCCGCGCGACGGCCGCCGAACTGCTGTCGGCGCTCCCGCAGTCGGCGCTGGCGGGCCGGATGGCCGAGCGCGCCCTGGCCTGCGTGGGACCGGAGGGGGTGACGCCGCCGGCCGAGTGCGACGGGGGGATGCTCCGCGACGGCGTCGTCAAGCGGCCGCCCGCCGGCCGCGGGGAGCGGGCCTGGTGGCTGGGCCAGCTGGTGGAGGCGGCTCCGCTGTCGTGCTGGCGGGAGCGGTTCGGGGGCCTGGGCCCGGCGGAGATCGTGGCACTGCCGGTGGCCGCGGCCGAGGGCTGGACGGAAGAACTGCACGCGGCGTGGTGCCGGGCGGCGGTGCGCCAGCGGGACCCGCAATGGTCGCGGGCCCTGCTCGGCCCGGCGTCGGCGCCGCCCGCGGCGGGTCCGGGTACGGCCTCTCTCGCGGAGCGGGCCAAACTGCTGGAGACCCTCCCCGAGGGGGAACGGGCCGAGTGGGTGGCGCAGTTCGTCCGGGCGCACGGGCTGTCCGAGGCGTTCCAGCTGCTCGGGGTGTGCGTGGTGCCGTGGGCGGGCGCGCTGGGCCGCGCCGTGGTGGACGCGCTGGACGCCGCCCGGGAGGCCGGCAGCTATCCGTGGAGCTTCAGCGGAGTGATGGGCCTGGCCGAACGCTGCCTCGACCCTTCCGAGGCCGGCCGGCTGGAGGCCCTGACCGCGTACGCGGCGGCGGAGGAACCGCCGGACGCGTCGCCGGGCGCGGCCGCGTACTGGGCCGAGGCCTTCCAGCGGCTGGTGGCCACGCTCCGACTGCGCGCGGCGATGCTGTCGGAACTGGCCCCGTCCTGACCGGGGACCTGCGGGGCACAGCGCTGAAATCCGGAGCCGGACCCCTGCGGGGCGTGGAGCCGACGCCCGGAGCCGGGCCACTGTGCCCGGATCCCGGGCCGGCGCACGGCCGGAGCTCCGCCCCGGCTACCGCCGGAAGGTGGGCCTGGGGCGTCCGGCCGGGCACCGCCCGGACCCGGCACAAATGCTGCGGCCGCTGCCGGGATGAGCCCCGCTCGGGCGTGGCGAATGCGGCGGCCCCCGCCGGGCACTGCCCGGCCCCGCGGGATCCCGCCCCGCGCGGGGCGGGTCCGGCAGGGCGGACTCCCAGGGGGCCGGGGCGCGGCCGGACGGACGGGCCCCACCGCAGGACCGCCGGAGGCTACTGGCGGACGTGGGCGTTGACCCAGTCCACGATCGAGGTGGTCGTCGCACCCGGGGTGAAGATCTCGGCCACGCCCTTCTCCTTCAGGGGGGCGATGTCGTCCTCCGGGATGATGCCGCCGCCGAAGACCTTGATGTCCTCCGCGTCGCGCTCCTTCAGGAGCTCCAGCACACGCACGAAGAGCGTGTTGTGGGCGCCCGAGAGGATCGAGAGGCCGATCGCGTCGGCGTCCTCCTGGATCGCGGTGTCCACGATCTGCTCGGGGGTCTGGTGGAGGCCGGTGTAGATGACCTCCATGCCCGCGTCCCGCAGCGCCCGCGCGATCACTTTGGCCCCGCGGTCGTGGCCGTCGAGACCCGGCTTGGCCACCACCACACGGATCGGACCGGTCACACCCATCGCACTGCCTCCCGAGTGAACGAACGTTAAGTACAGCATCGCGCACGCCGCCGTTTCGCGGTCAAGCACGAGGGGGAAATCACACGTGGGACGGCATTGCGCCACCGTGCCGACAGCCGCACGGCACGGTGGCGCGGCGGCCGTCGTCCCCGGAGCATCACAGGAGGCCGTCGATGGGTCTGTCCTTACCCGTGCCCGTCCCCTTCTCCGGCGCCGCACTGCGGGCCGGAGCCCTGGAAGTCGTCGTGCTCGGCGGGCACCTCCTGCTGTACCCCACCGGGGTGTGCCAGGAGAAGGTGGCCGCCGTCCCGGCCACGACACGCCCGCCCGTCCTGCTGCTCCACGGGTTCACCGACAACCGCTCCGTCTTCGTCCTGCTGCGCCGCGCCCTCGCAGTCGGCGGCCTGCGGCACGTGGAGGCGTACAACTACTCGCCCCTCACCCTCGACCTGCGCGTCACCGCCCGCCATCTCGCCCGGCGTGTCGAGGAGCTGTGCGAGCGCACCGGCCAGGAGCGGGTGGACCTCGTCGGGCACAGCCTCGGCGGCCTGATCGGCCGGTACTACGTCCAGCGCCTCGGCGGCGACACGCGCGTGCGCACCCTCGTCACGCTCGGTACCCCGCATTCCGGCACCCGGGTCGCCCCCTTCATGGACGCGCACCCCCTGGTGCGGCAGATGCGCCCGGACTCCGAGGTGCTGGCCGAGCTGGCGGCGCCCTCGCCCGGCTGCGCGACCCGCTGCGTGGCGTTCTGGAGCGAGTTCGACACGCTGATGGCCCCGGTGGGGAGCGCCCGGATCGAGCATCCGGACCTGCGCGTGGAGAACGTGCAGGTCATGGGTATCGGCCACCTCGCCCTCCCGGCGCACCCGGCGGTCATCACGGCGGTCGGACGCGCCCTCGACGGCTCGGCGCCGACCGTCGTGACGGGCCCCGACGCCGCATCCGTCGCCTGACCGTTCGGCGACCCGGAGTCGAACACATTTCGAACTCAAGGCCAAGGCTGCGTCTTTCGGCGACCGAAAGACGGCCGAATGCCCGGTTCCGCTGATCTGGGGACCCGGCGAAGATTGTCGTTGCGAGTAACCGACGGGTACAGTCACGCCACTGCTCTCCTCCGGTGAACTTCGAGTTCCCGGCCACCCAGGCCCCCACTGCCGAGGCGAAAGAGAAGTTGGTGAACGACCGCCCCTCGTCGGGCCAGTACCCGGATGCCGGGTATGACGGCCTCTCCACCACCGCTTTCGCTGGTGACTCGACCTACGTTTCCTACGAAACGCAGGGCCAAGGGGTCAACTACGCTGCCTACGGCTCCTATGAGACCGGCGCGTACGACACCACCGCGTGGACCTCGCAGGACCCTTACCTGTCCACGATCCCGTCGCAGTCCGCACCCGAGGACACCACCGGGAGCTGGGACGCGAACGCCTGGAACACGGCGGGGGCGGGCACCGACTACTCCGGCTACACCGCCTACCCGACCGCCTCCTTCGGCTACGACACCTCCGCCGAGCAGACCGGCCACTGGGCGATGCCGGGCTTCGGCACCACCGGTACCGAGACCGGCGCCTACGACGCGACCGCCTGGAACACCGTCACGCAGGCCCCGGCACAGCCCGAGGCCGAATACGCGTACGACTACCAGCCCGCGCAGCAGGACTACGCGTACGGCACGACCACGCTGGGCACCGTCGGCTACGTCCACGAGACCCCGGCCGCCCCGGAGACCGGGGCCGACACCTACAGCGAGACCGCCGTCTTCGAGGTGCTCTCCGACCCGGCGCCCGAGGCCGCCGAGGCGTACGAGCTGCCCGAGGTCCACGAACTGCACGGCGTGCACGACATGCCCACCCAGGCCATGCCGGTGACCTCCGCCCCGCGCTCCGCGCGCCGGACCGCCGCCAAGGCCAACGCCAAGACGGCCGGTGCCAAGACGACGGGCGCCAAGTCGGCCGGCGGCCGTCGGCGCACCCCGGCGAAGCGTTCCGCCCTGCTCACCGTCGCGGTTCCCTCCGCCTGCGTGATGGGCGTCGCGGGCGTCGCGGCCGCCTCCGTCGGCGGACTCACCGGTACGGACAAGCCCGGCGAGGACACCACCACGATGGCCGCGCCCGACCCGGCCTCGGTGAAGCCGGTCGCCGCGAACACCAAGCTCGACACCCAACTGGTCGCGCTCAGCGCCGACGCGGGCGACTTCGCGGACCGCGCGAGCCGCACCCAGGAGCGCATCGACCTGCACGAACGCCAGGAAGAAGAAAAGAAGAAGAAGGCCGAGGAGGCCGCGGCCAAGGAGGCCGCCCGCCCCAAGTTCGCGATCCCCGTCGCGCAGCACGGCCTCAGCGCCAGCTTCGGCCAGGCCGGCGGCATGTGGATGTCGGTGCACACCGGCATCGACTTCCCGGTGTCCTACGGCACCCCGGTGATGGCCGCCACCGACGGCACCGTGCGCACGCAGTACAACAGCGCCTACGGGAACATGGCCATAGTGACCGCGCCCGACGGCACCGAGACCTGGTACTGCCACCTCAGCTCCACCAAGATCCGCGGCGGCAAGGTCAAGGCGGGCGATGTCATCGCCTACTCCGGCAACTCCGGCAACTCCACCGGCCCGCACCTGCACTTCGAGGTCCGGCCCGGCGGCGGCTCCGCGATCGACCCCCTGGCCTGGCTGCGCAGCAAGGGCCTGGACCCGAGGTAGGTTCCTCGGCACGACCGGTTGACCGAGTGCCCGGCAGCGTTCCCGCTGCCGGGCACTCGTGCGTACACAGGAGCCCGGACCGGGCCGACCCTCAGAGCTTCTGCACCGGCGCGTACCGCAGCAGCAGCCGCTTCGGCTTGTCGTCGCCGAAGTCGATGGTGGCCTGCGCGTCCGCGCCCGCTCCCTTGACCTCCATGACGGTGCCGAGCCCGAACTGGTCGTGCGTGACCCGGTCCCCGACCACCAGGGCGATGACGGGCTTGTCCGCGGCCCGGCGCGTCGCGAACCCGGACGGGCCGGACTTCGTGCGCGACGAGGACAGGAAGGCCTCGGGCGAGGTGCCGAACGAGGACCGTCCGCCGCCCGAGCCCGAGCCGTAGCCCGAACTGCGCATCGGGCCGGCCGGCTTCTGGGCCGCACCCGTGCGCTTCCACTGCAGGTACTGGTCCGGGATCTCCTCCAGGAACCGCGACGGCGGGTTGTACGACGGGGTGCCCCACGCACTGCGCATGCTGGACCGGGTCAGGTAGAGCCGCTCGCGCGCACGCGTGATGCCGACGTAGGCGAGGCGGCGCTCCTCCTCCAGCTCCTTGGTCTGGCCCAGCGCGCGCATGTGCGGGAAGACCCCGTCCTCCATGCCGGTCAGGAACACCACCGGGAACTCAAGGCCCTTGGCGGTGTGCAGGGTCATGAGGGTGATGACGCCGGAGCCGTCCTCGTCCTCGTCGGGGATCTGGTCGGAGTCGGCGACGAGGGCGACCTGCTCCAGGAACTCGGCGAGCGTGCCGGGGCCGGCAGGTGCCGTGCCCTCCGGCGCCTCGGCGGCCGCGGCCTCGCGCGCCTGCTCGAACTCCAGGGCCACGGCGGCCAGTTCCTGGAGGTTCTCGATCCGCGTCTCGTCCTGCGGGTCGGTCGATGCCTGGAGTTCGGCGAGGTAGCCGGTGCGCTCCAGGACCGCCTCCAGCACCACCGCCGGGCCTGCGCCCGAGTCGACGATCGTACGGAGCTCCTCCATCAGCGCGTTGAACCGCTTCACGGCATTGGTGGAGCGGGCCGCCATGCCGAAGGCCTCGTCGACGCGCCGCAGCGCCTGCGGGAAGGTGATCTTCTCGCGCAGCGCGAGCGCGTCGACCATCGCCTCGGCGCGCTCGCCGATGCCGCGCTTGGGCACATTCAGGATGCGGCGCAGCGGGACGTTGTCCTCGGGGTTCGCGAGGACGCGCAGGTACGCGAGGACGTCGCGGACCTCCTTGCGCTCGTAGAAGCGGACGCCGCCGACGACCTTGTACGGCAGGCCGACCCGGATGAAGATCTCTTCGAACACACGGGACTGGGCGTTGGTCCGGTAGAAGATCGCGACGTCGCCGGCCCTGGCGTCACCGGCGTCGGTGAGCCGGTCGATCTCGTCGGCGACGAACTGGGCCTCGTCGTGCTCGGTGTCGGCGACGTAGCCGGTGATGACGGCGCCGCTGCCGGCCTGGGTCCACAGGTTCTTGGCGCGGCGGTTCTCGTTGCGCTCGATGACGGCGTTGGCGGCGGAGAGGATCGTCTGCGTGGAGCGGTAGTTCTGCTCCAGCAGGATCGTCGTCGCGTCCTTGTAGTCCTCCTCGAACTGGAGGATGTTGCGGATCGTCGCGCCGCGGAAGGCGTAGATCGACTGGTCGGCGTCACCCACCACGCACAGCTCGGCCGGGGGCAGGTCCGGGTAGCCGGTGCCGACCAGCTCGCGCACCAGCGTGTACTGCGCGTGGTTGGTGTCCTGGTACTCGTCGACCAGGACGTGCCGGAAGCGGCGCCGGTAGTGCTCGGCGACGTCCGGGAAGGCCTGGAGCAGGTGGACCGTGGTCATGATGATGTCGTCGAAGTCGAGGGCGTTGGCCTCGCGCAGCCGGGCCTGGTACATCGCGTACGCCTGGGCGAGCGTCTTCTCAAAACCGTCGGCCGCCTGGTCGGCGAAGGCCTCTTCGTCTATCAGCTCGTTCTTCAGGTTCGAGATCTTGGCGTTGAACGACTTCGGCGGGAACTTCTTCGGGTCCAGGTCCAGGTCGCGGCAGACGAGCGCCATCAGGCGCTTGGAGTCGGCCGCGTCGTAGATCGAGAACGAGGACGTGAAGCCGAGCCGCTTGGACTCGCGGCGCAGTATGCGCACGCACGCGCTGTGGAAGGTGGAGACCCACATGGCGTTCGCGCGCGGGCCGACCAGGCCCTCGACGCGCTCCTTCATCTCGCCGGCGGCCTTGTTGGTGAAGGTGATCGCCAGGATCTGGCCGGGGTGGACGTTCCGGGCGGCCAGCAGGTGGCCGATCCGGTGGGTCAGCACCCTGGTCTTGCCCGAGCCGGCGCCGGCCACGATGAGCAGCGGGGTGCCGGCGTGCACGACGGCGGCGGCCTGCTGCTCGTTCAGGCCGTCCAGGAGCGCCGCCGGGTCGATGACGGGCTTGGGGGCGCCGTCCCGGTAGTACGCGTCCCCGGTCATGGGCACGTCGAAGTGGCCGCCGAAGAGGTCGTCCGCACCCGCCTCCGGGGCGGGGTGCTCCTCGGGCGGCGGCGGGACCTCGTCGGAGGGGGTGAGGTCCGCCAGGAAGCTGTCGTCAAAGAGGCTGCTCATCGCATTCCGAGTCTAGGGGGCGGGACCGACAGGCCAGCACGAGTTCCAGCAGACCGGGGAAGCGGAGCTCCAGGTCGTCGCGGCGCAGCGTGAGGTAGAGCCTGCGGCCCTGGGCGCGCCGGCCGATGACTCCGCTCTCGCGCAGCGTCTTGAGGTGGTGCGTGACGCTCGACCGGGGCAGGCCGGGCACGACCTCGCCGCAGAAGGCCTCCTCGCCGGAGGCGAGCTTGCGGACGATCTCCAGCCGGACGGGGTGTCCGAGCGCCGCCAGGACGTCGACGAGCTCGAGCCGGTCGGCGGCGGGGTGGGGCAGGTCGGCGGCGGCAGGCATGCCCCCCACTGTACGCAGATCTCGTACGGACGTTGCCGGAGCGTTCCTGAGCAGGGCGGCAGGCCCTCGCCGGCGGGCCGACCCGCTTCTTCGGCCGGGTCCGCGCCCCCGTACGCTCGACTGCCATGGACGTACTCATCAGTGTCTTCGTCGGCCTGCACATCATCGGGATCGCCGCTCTCCTCGGCGGCTTCCTGACCCAGATGAAGGCGATGAGCGCGGGCACCGCCCGCTTCACGCCCGCCATGCTGCACGGCGCGCTCACGATGCTCGTCACCGGCGTGCTCCTCGTCGGCTTCAACGAGATGGACGGCACGCCCGTCAACAACATCAAGGTCGGCGTGAAGCTCGCGCTCCTCTTCGTGATCCTCGCCCTCGTCTACGTCAAGCGCGACGAGGAGCAGGTGGACAAGGCGCTCTTCGGGGCGGTGGGCGGACTGACCGTGATCAACATCTTCATCGCCCTTCTCTGGCACTGACCCGCACCGCAGCGATCCGCTCCGGTCCCGTGCGGCCAGCTCCGATCGCATCAGGACACTTACGATCATCGCGTCATCCGCCCGTTACCTTCGGGTCTAGCGTCCTCCTCCAAGCACCGGCAGAGGAAGGACGTGAGGCCCTCGTGGCCAGTCATCGAAAGCCCAGGCAGCGCTCGCTCTCCGGCGGCCCGGTACGGACGACCGCCGCCATCGCCCTCGCGGGCGCTGCCACCGCCACCGCCTTCGAAGGCGCCGCCCAGGCCGACCCCCGGCCCACCCCCGCGCAGATCAAGACGGAGGTGGACCGCCTCTACGAGGAGGCCGAGGCGGCGACCGAGCGGTACAACGGGGCGAAGGAGCAGGCCGACGAGGCCGAGAAGGCACTGACCGGCCTGCGCGAGGAGGCCGCCCGCAAGGCCGACCAGCTCAACACCGCCCGCAGCGCGCTCGGGACGCTCGCCGCCTCCCAGTACCGCAGCGGTTCCCTGGGCACCGCCGTACAGCTCGCCCTGGCGGACGACCCGCAGGAGTACCTCGCCCAGGCCTCCTTCATCTCCCGCGCCGGGGACCGCAACGCCGCCGGGATCACCACCGTGCGCCGCAAGCTGGACGAGGTGTCGAAGCTGCGGGAGCAGGCCTCCGGCCGGCTCTCCGACCTCCGCTCCCGGCAGGACGAGCTCGCCGCCCACAAGGCCGAGGCCGAGGAGAAGCTCGCCGCCGCCAAACGCCTGCTGGCCAAGCTCACCGCCGAGGAGCGCGCCGCCTACGACGCCCAGGCGCCGGGCGCCGCCGCCTCCGCAGCCCCCGGCCCGGTCACCGCCGCGCCCCCGCCGGCCGCCGACGGCTCGCGCGCGGCCCGCGCCGTGGCCTTCGCGTACTCCTCGATCGGCAAGCCCTACGTGTGGGGCGCGACGGGGCCCGGCTCCTTCGACTGCTCGGGGCTGACCCAGGCGGCCTGGCGCTCGGCCGGGGTCTCGCTGCCCCGCACGACCTACACCCAGATCAACGCCGGCCGGCGCGTCTCCCGCGACCAGCTGGCCCCCGGCGACCTGGTGTTCTTCTACTCCGGGATCACCCACGTCGGCCTCTACGTCGGCAACGGCCAGATGATCCACGCCCCCCGCCCGGGATCGACGGTCCGGCTGGCGCCGATCGACTCGATGCCCTGGGCCGGCGCCTCCCGCCCGGCGTGAGGTCCCGGCCCTGCACGGGGTCCCTGCCCGGCGTGCGGCCCGTGAGCCCTCGGCCCCCTCAGCCCTGCGCGCAGTACCCGCACGTCCCGCGCCGGCGGAAGTAGTGGGCGAGGGTGGCGGCGCCCAGCGCCGCTCCCCACACGACCCACAGCATCGCCGGGTAGTTGGTCCCCCAGCCGAAGGGCTGGTTGCCGGCGCGGATCATCATCAGGCCGCTGGGGACGGCCACCACGGAGACCAGCAGGGCCGGGACGATCGCGGTGGCGGGGGCGACCGGCCTCCCCGCCCTGAACGGCACCCACCGCGGCCAGACCTCGCCCCAGCGCGCGTTCAGCCCGTGGGTGAGCACTCTGTGCCATGGCCCCGATCCCCCTCGGAAGTCGTCCTGGGACCAGGCTCCCGGCCTGCGGCCACCCGGCACATCGGCCGACCGGCAGAGATCGGCCGCCCCCCGACGGCCGATGTCTGCCGATCGGCAGATCCGCGGGCCGCGGCCTACGGGGCCTTCACCACGCCGCTCAGCCAGCCGAAGGTCTGCGGCAGCTGCTTGGACCACGAGTCGAGGTTGTGGCCGCCGGTGACCTTCTCGGCATGGACGGCGGTGGGCTTCTGGGCGATCGCCTTGAGGTCCATGCCGGACAGGTAGCCGTCCTGCTCCGCGCCCGACAGCCAGAGCGAGACCGCCGGCGGCGCCGGCTGGGCCTTGAGGACGTTCTTCAGGTTGTGCGAGACGCGCAGCTGCGGGTCCTGGGCGACGAGCGAGGAGGGTTCCTGGCCCGGGTCGTTGTAGCCGGACAGGGAGACGGCCGCGCTGTAGCGGTCGGGGTGGGCGATCGCCAGCTTGGCGGCGCAGTAGGCGCCGGCCGAGTAGCCGGCCACGCCCCAGGTGCGGGCCTCGTCCGAGGCCCGGAAGTTGTCGACGACCATCTTGCGGACGTCGACGCTGAACCAGCTGTCCGCGTTCACCTTGCCGGGGAGGTTGGCGCAGCCGGTGTCGCCGTTGCCCACGAGCATGGCGCGCGGCGAGACGAGGATGAACGGCTGCACCTTGCCGCTCTTCATCAGCGGCTCCAGCACCTCGTGGGCCTTGAGCCCCTGGAACCAGGACTTGCCCGTCCCCGGAATGCCCGGGATCAGCTCGACGACCGGGAACTTCTTGTCCTTGAAGGCCGGGTCGTCGTACTGCGGCGGCAGCCACACCAGCACGTCGCCCTTGACCCCGGATATCTTCCCGTCGAGCTCGGTCTTCTTCACGCGGCCGCCGAGGCCCTCGACCGGCTGGAAGGCCTGCTTGACCTTCGGCGCCTCTTCGACCTTCTTGCCGCCCATGCCGTCCGGACCGAGGTCGGGAGCCGCGGTGACGTACTTGCCCGTGCCGAGCAGATCGCCCCACGAGTTGTAGAAGTGCTCGGCCCTGTTGACGGCGACGAACACCACGGCGACGGCTGTGACCTGGGCGAACAACACCATCAGGGTGCGCAGGACGGTGCGTACGACGGCAGGGCCGCGCACCTTGCTCCAGACGGCCAGGGGAAGGATGACGGCGATCACGGTCAGCGCGATCACCGACACGAAGAAGGGTGTACCGGTCAAGCTCATCACGCCAGCCTAGAGTGCGGCCGGAGGCAGCCCGGTTGCCCATTCGACCTGCGGTGTGGGTCACACCGCAGGTCGGGGGCCGTCAGGCGTCACACGAGTCGGCGGGCCGTCGCCCAGCGGGTCAGCTCGTGGCGGTTGGAGAGCTGCAGCTTGCGCAGCACCGCCGAGACGTGGGACTCCACCGTCTTCACCGAGATGAAGAGCTGCTTGGCGATCTCCTTGTACGCGTAGCCGCGCGCGATCAGCCGCAGCACCTCGCGCTCGCGCTGCGTGAGCCGGTCCAGGTCCTCGTCCACCGGCGGCGCGTCGGTGGAGGCGAACGCGTCGAGCACGAAGCCCGCCAGCCGCGGCGAGAACACGGCGTCCCCGTCCTGCACCCGGAAGACCGAGTCCACCAGGTCGGTGCCGGTGATGGTCTTGGTGACGTAGCCGCGCGCACCGCCGCGGATCACACCGATGACGTCCTCGGCCGCGTCGGACACCGACAGCGCCAGGAACCGCACCGGATTCTCGGCGGCCGCCATCAGCGGGGCGCAGCGGCGCAGCACCTCGACACCGCCGCCGCCGGGCAGGTGCACGTCGAGGAGGACCACCTCGGGCCGGGTGGCGGTGATGACGGTGACGGCCTGGTCGACGTCGGCGGCCTCGCCGACGACCTCGACCCCGGTCCGGTCGGTCTCGCCGATCTCGGCCTGCACTCCCGTGCGGAACATCCTGTGGTCGTCGACGAGCACCACCCGGACGCGCCCCCGGCTACCGCCGGGGGGACCCCCGGTCTCCCCCGTGCCTGCGTTCTCTCCGGCCTCGGTCATGCCGCGTTCGCCGCCCTCTCCATCTCCAGCTCGACTTCCGTGCCGCCGTCGGGCGCGGACCGCAGTCGCGCGGTCCCGCCGTTGCGCTGCATCCGGCCGATGATCGATTCTCGTACGCCCATGCGGTCTTCGGGTACCGCGTCGATGTCGAAGCCCGGTCCCCGGTCCCGTACGGACACGAACACCGTCTGCCCCTCCACCTCCGCGTACACCTGCACCGGGCCGCCCTCGCCACCGTACTTGGCGGCGTTGACCATCGCCTCGCGCGCGGCCTGGATCTGTGCGGCCAGCTTCTCGTCGAGGGGGCAGTCGCCGACGACGACGACCTCGATGGGCACGCCGTGGTGGTCCTCCACCTCGGCGGCGGTCTTCTTCACGGCCTCGGCCAGGGTGGCCGGTTCCTCGGCCTCGTCCTTGCCGGTGCCCTCGGGCTTGTAGAGCCAGTTGCGCAGCTCGCGCTCCTGGGCGCGGGCGAGCCGGCGCACCTCGCCCACGTCCTCCGCGTTGCGCTGGATCAGGGTGAGGGTGTGCAGCACCGAGTCGTGCACGTGGGCGGCGACCTCGGCACGTTCCTGGGCGCGGATGCGCATGAGCCGCTCCTCGGAGAGGTCCTGGGTCATCCGGATCAGCCAGGGGCCGGCCAGCAGGGCGACCCCGACGAGGACGGCGAGGGTGGCGGTCAGGACGTTCCCGAGCTGCGCGGCGGAGCCCCGTACGACGATGAAGACGGTGAGGCCCACCCCGACCAGGGCGACGCCGGCGAGCGCGCGGGCGGCCTGGAAGAGCCGCCCGTGCCGTCCGGCGGCGGTGGTCCAGTGGGCGCGGCGGGCGTTGTCGGCCTGCCGCCATACGAGGACCACCCCGGCCCCGACCAGCAGCGTCGGCCACACGTAGCGCCCGGACTCGCCGCCCAGCTGGACCTTGGAGATGAAGATGCCCGCGCCGATGAACAGGGCGATCAGTGCCGTGATCTGCCCGCGGTCGGGTTTGCGCAGGCGGCGCGTGCCGTCGGGAAGGGCCTCGAAGAAGGAGCGGTGCCCGGCGCGCCCGCCGACTCCGAGCGGTACGAAGACCCAGAACGCGGCGTAGAGCAGCACGCCCAGCCCGTCGCCCCACATGAACAGCAGGAGGAACGCGAGCCGGACCCAGCCCACGGGCAGCCCGAGGTGCCCGGCCAGCCCGCGCGCGACACCGCCGAGCATCCGGCCGTCCGCGCTGCGGTAGAGCTTGCGCTGCGGCGGGTCGTCGGCGTCCGGGGCGTGCGGGGGGCGGGAGGCGGCGGCTACGGGCATGTCACCAAGGGTCACACGGCGGGCCGCGGCCGGGCATCAGGGCATCCCCCCACTTCTGCCCGGGAGATTTCAGGGTTGCGCCAGGGTAGGGCCGGATTCCGGGTGCCCGCGCCGACCGTCACCATGGACGCATGACCGAAGTACACGACGCCCCGCCGGCGGACACCGGGGCACCCCGGGCGGCCGAGCCCCGGCCGCCCCTGCGCCGCAGCAAGCGCGACAAGCACCTCGCGGGCGTGTGCGGCGGCCTGGGCCGGTACTTCGACCTGGACCCGGTCGTCTTCCGGATCGTCCTCGGCGTCCTCGCGGTCACCGGCGGCGTCGGCCTCATCTTCTACGGCTTCGCGTGGCTGCTGCTCCCGCAGGAGGGCGAGGAGGACAGCGAGGTGAAGAAGCTGCTGACGGGCCGGGTCGAAGGGGCGACCCTGGCGGCGGTGTTCGCCGCCCTGGTGGGCTGTGCGCTGTTCCTGTCGATGCTGGACAACGGCGCGCTGGCGCTGTTCTCGGTCCTGGTGGTGCTGGCGCTCGGCGGCGCCTCGTACTGGTCCCAGCGGCGCCGGCAGAGCCTCGCCCCCGAGACGGAGGCGCCCGCCCCGGGCGGGGCCGCGTCCCGCGCCGCGCACTCTCCGGCGGCCCCGCCGGAGACGAAGGCGCCGCCCGCTCCCGGTTCCCCCTCCTGGTGGCGGGACCCGCTGGTCAAGGACGGCACCACCGGCCCCGTCGGCTCGACGGGGTACCTGTGGGGTCCGCCCGACGCCGCCGGCCCGGTGGAGTCCGAGGCCGCGGGCACCGCGGACGCGTCCGTACGGCCGCCCGCCGCCGCCCGGGTCCGCGGGGGCGGCATCGGCGGCCGGGTGTTCGTGCTCGCCCTGCTGGCGGGAGCGGCCGGTACCGCGGCGCGATGGGAGGGCAGCTCCCTCGGCGAGGCCCTGCAGACCGGGCTCGCCGCCGCCCTGATCGTCTTCGGCCTGGGCCTCGCGGTCAGCTCCCTGGTGGGGCGCACCGGCTTCGGCACGGTCGTGCTGGCCGTGTTCACCTCCGGTCTGCTGGCGGGCGCCGCGGCGCTGCCGCGCGAGATCGGCACCGACTGGCGGGAGGTCGAGTGGCGGCCGGCCGCGGTGGCCGACGTACGGCCCGAGTACGAGGCGGGCACCGGGCTGGCCACCCTGGACCTGAGCCGCCTGGACGTGCCCAGGGGCACCACCGTGGCCGTGAGCGCCTCCATCGACGCGGGCCGGCTCAAGGTGCTGCTGCCCCGGGAGGTCACCGCCCAGGCGGACGTCACCGTCCGGCGCCTCGGCGACATCCAGCTGCCGGGCGACTACGCGGGCCGCATCGAGCGGGCCGGGCCCGGGCAGCAGAACCGGACGGCGACCCTCGCCCCGGCCGCCGGCACCGAGGCCGGCGGGACGATCGAGCTGGACCTCAGTGCGGGTATCGGACAGGTGGAGGTGGCCCGTGCGGCGTCATGAGTTCCAGCCGGGACGGCTGATCGCAGGGCTGGTCCTGCTGCTGGCGGGCGCGCTCTACCTCGTCGAGACCACCGGTGAGGCCGACATGCCGTGGTACGCGGTCATCCCGCTGACCGCGGGCGGGCTGACGCTGGCCGCACTGGTGGGCCTGGTCACCTACGCCGTACGCCGTGACCGGCGCGAGGCGATCTCCGAATCCAGGGACAGGTAGGGCGCACCGGCGAGGATCAGCGGGGTCCAGGCCATCAGGTAGATCAGGTCACTGACGTACTGCTGCTATAGGGTCTGCGCCTATGAAGCCTGTGCGTGTACTGATCGCTCTCAGGATCAGCAACGAGACCGACGCATCCACTTCGCTGGAGCGCCAGCTCCAGGACTGCATGGCCTACGTAGCCGAGAGGCAGCACCTCGGATGGCAGGTTGTGGGCGTGGCCAAGGACGCCCACATCTCCGCCACCAAGTCCCATCCGTTCGAGAGACCACAGCTCGGGGAATGGTTGAACAACCGGGCACCTGAATTCGATCTGCTGCTGTTCTGGAAGATGGACAGGTTCGTCCGCAAAGTCGTCGACATGCAGGACATGATCAAGTGGGCGACGACTCACGGCGGCAAGTTCCTGGTTTCCGCCAAGGAACCCGTACTCGACATGGTCGGCCCATTTCGGCACGTCATCATCGACCTGTTCGCGGCTATCGCCGAGACCGAAGCCCAGAACATCTCCATGCGAGTCAAGTCGTTCCAGAGCTACGCCAAGTCCAAGAACGTCTGGGCCAAGGGAATCCCGCCCTACGGTTACGAATCATTCCGCGACACCGACGGAGCAATGAGACTCCGGGTGCGCGAGAATCAGAAGGAAGTCATTCGGGAGATGTACAAGCGGGTGGTCGAGGCCTGCGAGCCCTACTCGGCCATCTGCGATGACTTCAACGCCAGAGGCATTCTATCCCCTGGCGGCGAGAGGATGTCGAATCGCCGGAGGAACAACGGCGAACCTCTACCGATATGGCGGAGCCGCACCCTCACATCCATCCTGAGGTCTGAAACAATCCTCGGCTGGAAGTGCGAGGAAGTGAAGGTTCCCGGAAAGAAGTATGGATTCTCCCAGCCGATCCTGACTTCCGAAGGAAAGATTCGCATGGCAGACCCACTCATCACAGATGACGAGTGGTCGAAACTCCAGGACGAAATGAATGGGCGCCCAAGCGCTGCCCGCCGCTCGACGAAGAACACGACTGCATATCGCGGCGTGGTACTCTGCGGCGGCTGCGGCGGCAACTTGTATCTCTTCAATCCGGAGCGGCAACAGGGCAAGCCTGTCTATCGCTGCAACAAGTCGGCCAACCGAGAATCCTGCGGGAAGGGTTACGCCTTCCGAGCCGAGAAGGTGAGGGAGGTCGTAGAGAGCGCGGTACTGGGAGTCATCGGAGACTTCCCCATGCATGAGCGTCACTACGTCAAGGGTTCGAACAACTCCCAGAGACTCCAGGAGATCAAGGAGTACGTGACGGAACTCCAGAGGTCCATCCGCCCCGGAGGAAAGAACTCGGCCGGATTCGCCAAGAAGGCCACCGAAGAAGAGATCGCAGCCCTCTACGAGGAACATGATTCCTTGGCCGCCGAGGGAGACAAGCCGGACAGGTACGAATACCGGGACACCGGGGAGACCTTCCGCCACATGTGGGAGCGGAACGAGGGCAACGACACCGAGAGGACACGCCACCTACTCAAGGCGGGGATCACCGTCCGCCTGAACCCGCTCATCAAGGGAGTCTCGAATACCACGGACTTCGGCGCAGTGGTGGATCTGGGCAACCTGAGCCAGCCGTTCACTATGCACTGACAAACAACTGGGCCTCCAAAGGGGGCCCAGCGCTAAGTAGCACTAGATATAGAGAACCCCTCAAAATAGATGCACCTGTCTGCGAGCAATTCCCGGACGGAACCTCGCACATTCTCCACTTTGGGACGTCCCAATGAGGGTAGAACGTCCCTATGGCTGGCGATGAGCGTCTGCGGGCGACGATGACTTCCAGGGGGTGGACACACTGAACTCTTGCCGAGGCATCGGGAGTCGATCCCAAGAGCGTCGAGCGATGGGTGAACCTCGGGAGGGTGCCCCGGAGGGCAACCGCGATCAAAGCTGCCGAGGCCCTGGGAGAGGACATACACCTTTGTGGCCCGCGTTGAGGCAGGCTCGGTCGGCAAGGGCTGTGAGTCCCGAACTGGTGGCCCTCTCCGAGCAGCGGGCAGACCTTCCCGTGTCGGTGTTCGTCGACCTTCTGTCGTCGGCCCAAGAGCGGGTCGATGTCTTGGTTTATGCGGCCGTCTTCCTGCATGAGGCGTACCCCGCCTCAATGACCTACTCAGGGAGAGGGCAGAGGCCGGATGCCGGGTGCGCATCTGCTTGGGTGACGCCGACTCTCAGAACGTTCAGCTACGGGGCCAAGAGGAGAGATTCGGGCACGGCATCGAGTCACGATGCCGGCTGGCGCTGTTGCACTACCGGTCGCTTGTCGACGTCGCTGGTGTGGAGATCAGAACCCATGGAACGACGCTCTACAACTCGATCTACGGGGCCGACGACCAAGCCCTGGTCAATGCCCACGTGTGGGGCGTGAACGCGTACGGTGCGCCGGTGTGGCACCTGCGACGCGCTGACGGCGGGTCCATGTTCGACACCTACACCGAGAGCTTTGATGCCGTCTGGTCCACGGCACAGGAGGTCAGCTAGTGGCACGCATCGAGTACTTCGATGATCCGGACGCCCCGGAGCCGAACAGCATGGTCGTAGCGGCGTCTGCCGTGGTGACCGACGACATGGGCCGCATCCTGCTTCAGAAACGCTCAGACAGCGGTCTATGGGCTTTGCCGGGCGGAGGCATGGAGATGACCGACAGCCTGCCCGGCACGGCCGTCCGAGAGGTCAAGGAAGAGACCGGCCTGGACGTAGAGATCACCGGGCTCGTCGGGACGTACACCGACCCCCGGCACATCATCGCGTACACCGACGGAGAGGTCCGCCGACAGTTCAACGTGTGCTTCCGGGCCCGCCTGGTAGGCGGGACCCTGACTGTCTCGGACGAGTCCCTGGAACTCCGCTGGGTGGACCCTGGCGCTCTCGGCTCCCTGGACGTGCACCACACACAACGGCTGAGGCTGACCCACTTCTTGGAGGACCGGGAGGCCCCCTACCTCGGATAGCTCCGTCCTCAGGTGGTCGCCGTCCGCCTGCGCCTGATCAGGGCATCCAGTGACCAGTAAGGTGCTCCGGCCATCACAAGAGGTAGCCAGCAAAACAAGTAAGCGAGGTCGTTGCCGTAGTAGTACGGGGACACCGCCCACGACACCGTGAGCCACAGGCTGAGCGAGATCAGCGCCCCGCCGATCGCCGCGGTTCGCGACAGCAGGCCGGCCAGCGTGCCGAGGCCGACCAGGATCTCGGCGACGGCGAGGAACACGGCGAAGCCCACGGGGGATTCCAGGGACAGGTCCACGAGGGCGGGGATCGCCGAGGTGTCGCGCACCCCGCGCATCAGGTCGCCGATGGAGCCGTCGCCGGAGGCGGAGAGGAACGCGGGATCGAAGAGCTTGTCCAGTCCCGCGTAGACGAAGGTCACGCCGAGGAAGAGCCGCAGGGGCAGGAGGTGGTACCGGGCAGCCTGGTCACGCAGCCCGCGCGGTACGTCGGTCCGGGGAGGTGCTTCGGTTCTGGTCACGCGACATGTGTACCCCGATCACTCGGCCACGTCGATGGTGCAGCGGTTGGATTCCACTCCGGCGGCCGTGACCACCTGGATTTCGGTGCGCCCGGGTTCCACTTCCGCCGGGACCGGCACCGTCAGCACCGCGTCGGAGGGATTGGTGAACCCGCCGGGCACCGGGACCAGCGGTACGTGCACGTGGACCGCCCCGATCCGCACCACGAGCCGGGCGAGCATCTCCGGGGTCTGCGCCCCGGGCGGCACGAAGCCCACGCCCCGGATCTCGATGTCGTCCCCGGGGCGGACAGCGGCGTCCAGGTCCCCGGGCTCCCGTCTGCGCACCACCGACAGCACGAGCGGGCGGCTGCCCTCCGCGTACTTCGCCGCCAGGTACACCGCGGCGGACAGGGCGACGAGCAGGGCCAGCGCCCACGGCAGCTGCGGCAGCCGGTCCGGGAAGCGGGCGAGCGAGGCCGCCGCGTAGGCCAGGACGACCGTCGAGACGAGCACGTACTGGGCGTCCGGGAAGCTGCCGCGGCCCGCGTCGTCCGTCAGCAGGTCCGCTCCGCGCGGCCGGTCGGCCGGCAGCTTCTGCAGCCGCTGGCTCATGATGCGTACGGAGACCACCCGGCGCACCAGCACCGCCACCCCGGAGGTCAGCACGACCACCGACAGCAGCGGCAGCGCCCGGTCCAGGGCGAGGCCCGCGTACAGTGCCTGCCGCTCCGGGCCGGGGACCGACGCGGCCAGCCGCAGCGCGGGCAGCAGCGTGGCGAACGCCGTGAGCACCACCCAGGCGCTGGGCACCGCCTTCGAGGTGGACAGCCGGTTGTCCTCGCCGACCAGCGGGGCCAGCAGCCCGCCGCGCAGGGACTGGGCGCGGGCCGCGACCGTCAGCAGCCCGGCCAGCAGCAGGGCGGCGAGCAGTCCGGCGGTGCGGGCCGTGGACCAGCCGGTGCCGAGCGCGGCGGCGACCTGGACCAGCAGCAGGACGCCGGCGGCGATCCACACGGCGAGGACGGCCCGCCGCGAGAACACGTACAGCCAGGTGTTCCCGGCCTCCCGGCCGCGGTCGGCGACGTTGCGGGCGGACAGGGCCAGCTCGTCGGAGACCCACTGACGGGAGGCGCCGAGGGAGTGGGCGACGGCGGCCGGCACGCCCTGCCCGGCGGCGAACTCGTCGCGCTTCTCCAGGAACGCGGCGACCGCTCGGCGGTGCCCTTCACGTGCGCACTCTTCGCAGGCACAGGCAGTGGTATGGGTGCCGCGGGACATCTCTTGGACAGCCACGTACGTGCCGCCTCTCTGAACTACGGGGCAATGCCAGCGAATTGTGCACCACTGCGGCAGTGCTCCGGATTGCGCACGATGTCAGAGCAGGTGATTAACGGTTCATGATGTTGACGCCATGTCCGCGACGGTCTGCCACAGCGGCTGGTAGCTCACCCAGGCGGCGAGGTCCCCGCCGAACCGCTCGCGGGTGGCGAGGGCGCTGTGGTGGTCGATGAGCACCGGTTTCCCGGCGGCCCGTGCGAGCAGCTGGACCTGCGCCGCCCGTTCCGCCGCGACGAACCACCAGGCGGCCGCGTCCACGGAACCGCCGACGGTCAGCAGCCCGCGGTTGCGCAGGATGAGCGCCTTGTACGGGCCGAGCGCCCGGCCGATCCGCACGCCGTCCTCCGCGCCGGCGTACTCGTCGAGGAGCGCGTGGTCCTCGTAGAAGGCGCAGGCCTCGTGGGAGAGCGGGGAGAGCAGTTCACCGAGGGCGGCCAGGGCCCGGCCGTACGGGGCCTGCGCGCGGACGACGGCCACCGCCTCGGGGCGCGCCCGGTGCACGGCCGCGTGCACGGCGAAGGCCAGCTGGTTGACCCGCCGCTCCCCCTGCACCACGCGCCCGCCGCCGTCGACGAGCAGCAGGTCCTCGGCGCGGAGGGCGGCGAAGGAGCGGCCGAAGGGGTTCACCCAGTAGCAGTCGTCGAACTCCGGGTCCCGTGCGGTGACGTGCCCGGCGACCCCGTCCTCGTACCCGAGGCGGGCGAACAGCCGCAGCGTTCCGGCGAGGCGCTCCTTGCGGTGCGCGCGCTCCTCGGCCGGGTCGGCGTGCGCGGGCGGCATCTCGAACCGCAGCCGGTCCACGGGCACGGGTACGGGCTGGTCCGGCATGGGCGCTCCTTCGACGGCTCGGCACGCGGCGCAAGGTACCCGCGCCCCTGCCAAGTGGCCAGAGAAACGGCGGAGCCGCCGCTCCGAAGGAGCGGCGGCTCGTCACGCACTGCGGGGTGGGACTACTCCCACTCGATGGTGCCCGGGGGCTTGCTCGTGCAGTCCAGGACCACACGGTTCACCTCCGGCACCTCGTTGGTGATGCGGGTGGAGATCCGGGCGAGCACCTCGTACGGCATGCGCGTCCAGTCCGCGGTCATCGCGTCCTCGGAGGAGACGGGGCGCAGGACGATCGGGTGGCCGTAGGTGCGGCCGTCGCCCTGGACGCCGACGCTGCGGACGTCCGCGAGCAGGACGACCGGGCACTGCCAGATCTCGCGGTCCAGGCCGGCCGCGGTGAGCTCGTGGCGGGCGATGGCGTCGGCCTCGCGGAGCAGGTCCAGGCGCTCCTTGGTGACCTCGCCGACGATGCGGATGCCGAGGCCGGGGCCGGGGAAGGGCTGGCGCTGGACGATCTCGTCGGGCAGGCCGAGCTCCTGGCCGACCATGCGGACCTCGTCCTTGAACAGCTGGCGCAGCGGCTCGACGAGCTCGAACTCGATGTCGTCGGGGAGGCCGCCGACGTTGTGGTGCGACTTGATGTTCGCGGTGCCGGTGCCGCCGCCGGACTCGACGACGTCCGGGTACAGGGTGCCCTGCACGAGGAAGGCGACCGCGGGGCCGTCCTCCTGGAGGATCTCCAGCTGGGCCTGCTCGAAGACGCGGATGAACTCGCGGCCGATGATCTTCCGCTTGGTCTCCGGGTCGGAGACGCCGGCGAGGGCGTTCAGGAAGCGCTCCTGCGCGTCGACGACCTTCAGCTGCACGCCGGTGGCGGCGACGAAGTCCTTCTCGACCTGCTCGGTCTCGCCCTTGCGCATCAGGCCGTGGTCGACGTAGACGCAGGTGAGCTGGGAGCCGATGGCCTTCTGCACGAGGGCCGCGGCGACCGCGGAGTCCACGCCGCCGGACAGGCCGCAGATGGCGCGCTTGTCGCCGACCTGCTCGCGGATGGCCGCGATCTGCTCCTCGACGATGTTGCCGGTGGTCCAGGTGGGGGCCAGGCCGGCGCCGCGGTAGAGGAAGTGCTCCAGGATCTGCTGGCCGTGCGTGGAGTGCATCACCTCGGGGTGGTACTGCACGCCGTACAGCTTCTTCTCGTCGTTCTCGAAGGCCGCCACGGGTACGACGTTCGTCGACGCGGTGACGGTGAAGCCCTCGGGGGCGGCGGAGCAGGCGTCGCCGTGCGACATCCACACCGACTGGTTCTCCGGGGTGCCCTCGAAGAGGGTGGAGCCGGTCCTGGAGACGTGCAGCGGGGTGCGGCCGTACTCGCGGGCGCCGGTGTTGTCGACGGTGCCGCCGAGGAGGGTCGCCATCAGCTGGAAGCCGTAGCACATGCCGAAGACGGGGATCCCGGCCTCGAAGAGGGCGCGGTCGAGCTGCGGGGCGCCTTCCTCGTAGACGGAGGACGGACCGCCGGAGAGGATGATCGCCTTCGGGTTCTTGGCCAGCATCTCGTCGACGGGCATCGAGCTCGGCACGATCTCGCTGTAGACCCGTGCCTCGCGGACGCGGCGGGCGATGAGCTGGGCGTACTGGGCGCCGAAGTCGACGACGAGAACCGTGTCCGGGGCGCTGTCGTGGGCGGCGGAGGGTGCTTCTGGCACGGGGCGGCCTTCCGGCGGAAGAGGTGGCTGTTTTGTCGATTCTAACGGGGGACGCCGGGGCCCCTTTGTCTCACCATCCGAATCGGCTTGGCACACGACGGGACACGGGGCCATAATCCCTTCCGTGCGCAAGCAGCTGAGCTTCCTCTTTACCTATGGCACCGGCCGGTCCGGTCGCCATGGGTCATCGTGATGCTCGCTTGAGCCGCTGACTTCCCAGAGCGCCCCGGTCCGACAGGACCGGGGCGCTCCGCGTTTCCGCTCCTGTCGGCACGACCCACAGGAGAACACCATGAGCGTCACCACCACCCCCGAGCAGCTGATCGCCGAGTCCCGCACCCGTATCGACGCGATCGACGACCGGATCATCGGACTGATCCAGGAGCGGATGGCCGTCTCGACGGTCATCCAGGACGCCCGGATCGCCTCCGGCGGGCGCCGGGTGCACCTGTCCCGCGAGATGGAGGTGCTGTCCCATTGGAGCGATGCCCTCGGCAAGCCCGGCACCGCCCTCGCGATGACCCTGCTGGAGCTGTGCCGGGGCCGGGTGTGACGGCTGTTCGTCACTCGTCCGGAGCGTGACCGCCCCCGGGACGCTTCGTTGGTGAGGATGTCCGCGTCAGCCAGCCGCGGAACCGCAACACCACGCGTGGCTCTGCAGGAGCGATGAGACGTGCGCCTCGTGGTGCGCACGTCGTGGGACCTCGCTCCTTCGCGTGACCGGACGGCAGGGGACAGCAGCCCGGTCACCTCGTGGACGGCCGGCCCGGGGGACGCCCCGGGCCGGCCGTTCTGCGTACCGGGCCGCGCGGCCCGGCACGTCTAGGCGTGCGAGCCGGCCTTGCGGCGGAAGGCCAGGACCAGGCCGCCGCCCGCGGCCACGAGCACCGCGCCGCCGAGCGCGAGCATGCCGGCGGAGCTGCCGGTGGCGGCGAGGCCGCCGTTCGCGGTGGCGCCGGAGGTGGCGGTCGCGGTCGGCGTGGCCGAGGTGGTCGCCGTCGCGGACGGCGAGGGGCTGGTCGTGGCGGTCGGCGTGGCGCCGCCGTCCTTCGCGCTGATCACGACGGGCGTCTTGTCATTGGCGTGGTTCGGGTCCCACGGCTGCCCCTTGGCGCCCTCGGGCGCCTGCTGGCCGACCGTCACGGAGCCCGCCGCGTTCGCCACGACCTGCTCGATCTTCAGCTCGAACGGGTAGCTGAACTTCTCCCGCTCCCCCACGACGTGGCCGGTGGAGCAGAAGTAGCGCGGCGCGCCGAGCGTCTGCTCGCGGGCGGTGCCGTCGGCGTTGACGCCGTGGCAGCCGGCCGGGACCTTGGTGACCTTCGTGCCGGCCGGGATCACGATGTCGGTGCGGGCGACGCTCTTTCCGGAGCGCAGTTCCGCCACCCAGGCGGGACCGTTGTTGCGGAAGCCGAAGTCGGCCCTGACCGTCTCGCCCGTCCCGCCGACGAGGGCGACGGGCCAGGCCACGAGGTCGGCGCTGTTGCGCGTCCTGAAGTCGAACTCCTGGAGGTTGTTCCAGGGGTCGAGGTCGGCCGACTGCGCGGAGGCCTTGCCGGCGGCGCGTTCCCGCACGGCCAGCTTCTTGCCGCCGGTCGGCTTCCTGGACGCCTTGCCGACCTTCGGCTGCTGCCCGTCGGCGTACACGGCGTAGGTGAGGGTGTCGGCGAAGGCGTGCGGGGCGGCCTTGAGGGTCAGCGATCCGTCGACCCCGTAGACGCTGCCCGGCTTGTACTCGCCCTCCAGCAGGCACTGCACCGTGCTCCAGGCCGTGTTCAGGGGCTGCCCCTCGCCCTTGTCCTCGGAGTAGGAGCAGTTGTCGTACTGCTCCAGCAGGTCGATGCCGTGCGTGGTCCGCATCTCCAGGACGACGCCCCGGACGGGCTCCGTGCCCTCGTTCGCGAAGACGATCGACAGGTTCTGCTGGTCGCCCGGCTTCTGCTCCTCCTTGAGCGCGGCCCGCTCCAGTACCAGGTCGGGGCCGCCGACCCGGACCTTGGTGGTGGCGGCCTTGAAGGTGGCGCCCTCGGCCTTGCCGGTCACGGTGAGGTCGGCGGTGGCGCCGGCCTTGCTGCCCGGGGCGGCGCTGAGGTCAAGGTCGACGACGCCGGTCTCGCCCTTCCACAGCGCGGGCCGCTTGCAGGTGACGGCCGCCTCGGTGAGCGTGCACTCCGAGCCCTGCTGCTTCGCGAGGGCGACGTCGGCGATCCCCTTGAGGCCGCTCAGGTCGATCGTGAAGGTGCTCTGGCGCTCGAACGCCGAGGCGGTGTCGTTGACGAGCCGGAACTCGACCGAGGTCTTCTGCGGTGCGCCGCTCTGCCCGGGGTGCGGGCGCAGGCCGATCTCGGCCGGTCCGGCCAGGGTGAAGGAGGGGTCCGCGGCGTGTGCGGGGGTGGCTGCGAGACCCAGGGCGGCGATGCCGCAGGCAGCCAGCAAGGAGATGGGCTTTCTCATGCTGCCGTTGACGGTCGAGCGCGATGCGCAGTTGCCTCGTTGGCCATGTGATCGACACCACACCCCGGCTTGGCGGATTCCGGTACAACCATCAAGGCTGAACATCTGTCACGTATGTACCGCGGTGGGTACCGCGCTCGGAGGGGGAGCGCGGTACCCACCGCCGTCATCCGGCAGGTTCCGGATCCCGTGGGGGGATTTCGGGGACTGCCAGGAACGGCAGCCGCAGCGCGCCGAACGCGTCCTTGGGGACGGCCGGCCGGACCGGTTCGACCGCGTCCAGGCGGGTGTAGGCGGCGCCCTGTTCGGGCCGCGGGTCCTGCTCCCCCTTGTTCGGCCAGTACGACATCGCCCGCTCCGCCTGCGCGGTGATCGTCAGCGACGGGTTGACCCCCAGGTTCGCGGAGACGGCCGAGCCGTCGACCACCGAGATGCCCGGGTGCCCGTAGAGCCGGTGGTACGGGTCCACCACACCCTCCTGCGCCGACGCCCCGATCGGGCAGCCGCCCAGGAAGTGCGCGGTCAGCGGGGTCCCCATCAGCTCGCCGATGTTGCTGCCGGGGAAGCCGTTGATCTCCTCGGCCAGCAGGGTCGCGGCCTGCGTGGCCTCGGCGATCTGCACCGGGTTCGGGGCGCCGTGTCCCTGGCGGGCGGTGAGCATGCCCTTCCCGATCCCGCCCGGCCTGCGGTACGTGGTGAGCGAGTTGTCCAGGGACTGCATGACCAGGCCGATGATGGTCCGCTCCGACCAGCGCCGGTTGGACAGCGACCGGGCCAGCTGGAGGGGGTGCCTGGCGGTCCTGGCCAGCCAGCCGCGGACCCGGTGGGCGCTGTGGGGGACCTGCAGGACGGTCATGAACCCCATCGCGTTGGACCCCTTGCCGTAGCGGACCGGCTCGATGTGGGTGTCGGCGTTGGGGTGCACGGAGGAGGTGATCGCCACGCCCCTGGTGAAGTCGGCCCGCTGCTCCGTGCCGGGGCCCGCACCGCGGCGCCTGCGGTAGCGGCGGTCGTCGGTCTGCGCGCCGACGATGCCCTCGGAGTTGGTCCGGGTCAGCTGCCCGAGCCGCTCCGACAGGCGCGGCAGCTCGCCGCGGTCCTTCATGGTGTGCAGCAGGGTCTGCGTGCCGTACGTGCCCGCGGCGACGACCACGTACCGGCAGCGCAGCACCTTCGCCTTCCCGCGGCGGCGGCCGTCGGTGGGCACGGTGCGCACGCGGTGGCCGCCGTCCGGGTGCTCGGACAGGGCGGTGACCGTCGTCATGGGGTGGATGACGGCCCCGGCGCGTTCGGCGAGGTGCAGGTAGTTCTCGTTCAGGGTGTTCTTCGCGCCGTGCCGGCAGCCGGTCATGCACTCGCCGCACTCGGTGCAGGCCTTGCGGGAGGGGCCGGCCCCTCCGAAGTACGGGTCCGCGGTCTCCTCGCCGGGCCGGACCCGGGGCCCGGCGCCGGCGTCCTCGCCGTCGCCGAAGAAGACGCCGACCGGGGCCATGTGGAAGGTGTCCGCCACGCCCATCTTCTCGGCGGCCGCCTTGAGGTGGACGTCGGAGGGGGTCATGGTCGGGTTGAGGCGCACCCCGAGCATCCGCTTGGCCTGCTCGTAGTACGGGGCGAGTTCGCCCCGCCAGTCGGTGATGGACGCCCACTGCCGGTCCTCGAAGAAGGCCCGGGGCGGCACGTACAGGGTGTTGGCGTAGTTCAGCGAGCCGCCGCCGACGCCGGCGCCCGCGAGCACCATGACGTTGCCCAGCAGGTGGATCCGCTGGATCCCGTACAGCCCGAGGGCCGGGGCCCACAGGTAGTTGCGCAGGTCCCAGCTGTTCTTCGGCAGGCTCTCGCGGGTGAAGCGGCGCCCTGCCTCCAGGACGCCGACCCGGTAGCCCTTCTCGGTGAGGCGCAGGGCCGAGACCGACCCTCCGAAGCCCGATCCGATGACGATGACGTCGTAGTCGTAGGCGTCGTCGGACGCGTCGTCGTGCGACACGGATACCCCTTAGCGCAGTCGGAGAGCCTTCATGACCTGGAGGCTGCGGGTCATGAACGCCGCGTACTTCTCGTCGTCCATGCCCAGCGAGGGCGCCATGGGGACCAGCCGCTGGTGGGCGACGGTCTGGGCCTCGGTGTACTTGAGGATGCCCTCGGAGCCGTGGCGGCGGCCGAGGCCGGAGTCCTTCATGCCGCCCATGGGCGCCTGGGCGCTGCCGTAGGCGGGGGCGTAGCCCTCGTTGATGTTGACGGTGCCGGTGCGCAGGCGGGCGGCGACCAAGTGGCCGCGGCGGGCGCTCTTGGTCCAGACGCTGGAGTTGAGGCCGTAGGCGGTGGCGTTGGCCTCCGCGATCGCCTGCTCCTCGTCGGTGAAGCGGTAGATCGAGACGACCGGGCCGAAGGTCTCCTCGCCGCAGACCGCCATGGGGGCCTCGACGCCGTCGAGGATGGTGGGCTCGTAGAAGAGCGGGCCGATGTCGGGGCGGGCGGTGCCGCCGGCGACGAGGGTGGCGCCCTTGGCGACGGCCTCGTCGACGTGCCGCTGTACGGTCTCCAGCTGGCGCTCGCCGACCAGCGAGCCCATGTCGGCGCCGTAGGACAGGGAGCTGCCCAAGCGCATGGCCCGGGTGCGGGCGGCGAACCGCTCGACGAAGTCGTCGGCGATCGAGGCGTGGACGTAGAGCCGCTCGATGGAGATGCACAGCTGGCCGGCGGAGGAGAAGCAGGCGCGGACGGCGCCCGCGGCGGCCTTCTCGACGTCGGCGTCGTGCAGGACGAGCATGGCGTTCTTGCCGCCGAGTTCGAGGGAGACCCCGACGAGCCGGTCGGCCGCACCGCGGGCGACCTCGCGGCCGGTGCGGGTGGAGCCGGTGAAGGAGACGTAGTCGGCGTGGCGGACCACCTCGGGGCCGACGACGGGGCCTTCGCCGAGGACGATCTGGAACACCTCGGCGGGCAGCCCGGCCTCGATCAGCAGGTCGCGGGCCCAAAGGGCGGTCAGCGCGGTCTCGGTGTCGGGCTTCATGACGAGCGCGTTGCCCGCGACGAAGGCCGGCAGGGCGTCGCCGACCGACAGCTCCAGGGGGTAGTTCCAGGGGGCGATCTGGCCGACGACCCCGCGCGGCTGGCGCAGCTCGGTGACCTTGGTGAGGGTGGGCATCGCGCCGGTGTGGCCCTTGGGGCGCAGGTACGAGGGCGCCTTGCGGCCGTAGTGGCGGGCCGAGACCGCGACGGCCTGGACCTCCTCGTGGGCGTGCAGGCGGGCCTTGCCGGTCTCCAGCTGGATCAGGTCGAGGACCTCGGCCTGCCGGGCGAGGACCAGGTCGTGGAAGCGCAGCAGGACTGCGGCTCGCTTGGCGACGGGGACGGCCGCCCAGGCGGGCTGGGCGGCGCGGGCCCGGTCGAAGGCCTCGGCCACGTCCTCGGGGGTGGCCTCGGGGAGCTCCGCCAGCCGGTCCCCGGTGAAGGGGGTGTGGTTGGCGGTGCGGCCGGAGCCGATCACTCCGCGCGTCAGCCGTGCGACCAGGTCGGGGGTGACCACATCGGCTGCGGTGCGGGCACCGGCCGGGGCCGGGGCAACCGGGTTGGTGGGCTGCGGTGCGGTGCGGAGGGGGGCGTCGGAGGCCTGCGAGTCCGTCATGCCGGTGAGCGTATTGCGCCCGGCAGCCTTTGGGTACCCGCCGGTAACCGGATTTTGCCTTTTCCGCCAGTGATCGCTGGCAGGATGCCCGGATCGGTGCCGATCAGGGCTTCTTGGCGGGCGGCTCCCAGCCGCTGAGCACGACGTCGAACTGCTGGCGGGTCTTGTCCCAGTCGGCGACCGGGCTCGCAATGTAGATCGCGTACTCGGTCTCGTCCGCGGCGATGTACATCTGTTCCCTGGCCCTGCGCGGGCCGGGGTGGCTCTGCTTCTCCGTCCAGCTGAAGTCCCAGAGCGCGCCCCGGGTGCTGCCCCGGAAGGTGTTCTGGTTCAGCTGGTGCTTCTTGTAGTCCGTCCGCGCCGCCACCTTCTCCTCAAGGTCCAGCAGGTGGGCGTACGGGTCCTTGTAGTCCGGGCTGGGGTCGGCCGCGATCCGGATGAGGTGCTTGCCGTCGTCCGGGGTGTAGTCGATCTGGTCACCGTTCGCCTGCCTCTTCCAGCCCTCCGGGATGAACAGGGTGAAGCCCACGATGGGGTCGACGACCCTCGTGTAGCCGGCCGGCGGGGCCGCCGCCTGCGGCTTGCCCTCGTCGCCGGAAGTGCCGCCCGTCGAGCTCGTGACCTTGTCGGTACTGCCGTCCGCCCCCGAGTCCCCGGTGTACTTGAGGACCCCGAAGACACCGCCGCCGCCGAGCAGCGCGGCCACCAGGGCCACCACCGCGGCGCGCTTGAGCCAGCCGCCGTCCCGGTCGGCGGGCGCGGCCGCGGCAACCGCCCCGGAGACCGCGGGCTCCGGCAGCGGGGCCGTCTGCGCGACCTCCTCGTGCGGGGCCGGCACCTCGGGCCGCTCCTGGGCCGGGGCGAGCTCCTCCGAGGTGACGGCGCGCGTCGGCACGTATGCGTGGGCCGCCTTCGGCTCGCGGCCCTCCATCGCCTCCAGCAGCATCCGCTCGGCCTCCTCCGCCGAGGGCCGCTCCGTCGGGTCCTTGCGCAGCAGGGACGTGATCACCGGACCCAGCGCCCCGGCCTGGCGCAGCGCCGGTGGCTCGTCGTTCACCACGGCCTGCATGCTGGAGATGGGCGACGTGCGGCGGAACGGGGAGCGTGCCTCCACCGCCGTGTACAGGGTGGCGCCCAGCGACCACAGGTCGGAGGACGGGTCGGGGATCCCGCCGGTGACCCGCTCGGGCGCCAGGTAGTCGATCGAGCCCACGATCTCGCCGGTGCGGGTGATGGAGGAGTCGCCCTCGATCGCGGCGATCCCGAAGTCGGTGAGCAGCACCCGGCCGTCCTTGGCGAGGAGCACGTTGCCCGGCTTCACGTCCCGGTGCAGCACGCCGACCGCGTGCGCGGCGCGCAGGGCGCCCAGCACGTGCAGCCCGATCCGGGCCGCCTCGCGCGGCTCGATCCGCCCGGCCGCCTTGGCCGCGTCCGCGAGGGAGGGGCCGTCGATGTACTCCATGACGATCCACGGCCGGTCGTCGTGCTCCAGCACGTCGTGGACGGTGACCACCGCCGGGTGCTGGATCCGGGCCGCCGCCCGGGCCTCCTTCTGCGTCCGGGCGTGCATGACGTCCCGGTCGGCCTGGGTGACGTACAGACCCGCCGTCAGTTCCTTGACCGCGACGGTCCTGTGGAGCAGCTCGTCATGCGCGCGCCACACCTTCCCCATGCCGCCCCGGCCGATCGGCTCGACGAGCCTGTACCGGCCCGCCAGCACGGCGCCCCCACCTGTCTGCTGTTCCACGAATTCCCGCCGCTCTCTGCACTTCAGGCCAGATTACGGAGCCCACGGGGGCTGTCGGAACCGCCCGGGCGCCGAAAGACGGCACTGTGACGCAATCGCCGTACTGATCAGTCGTCAAAATCCGCTCATCCGCCCGCCTTGTAACTCGCCGTGGCCTTCTCGAAGACTTCGGTGACCTTGGTCTGCTCGTCCTCCGGCCCGGTCACCAGGACGACGTGGTAACTGCCGCCCAGTGCGACGACGAAATTGCGGGCGAACACGTTGCGACCGGTCCCGTCGATCCACGTGTAGCGGCCCGTGGCGCGGAGTTGCTGTCCGACCCGGGTGGTCTTCACGTCCCCGACGGTCGACCATGTGGACGTCCGGTACGGCGTCAGCTCCGGCTCCTTGTCCTTCTGGTACGCCGCCGGGTCCGGATTGCCCTCGACCTTGTCCCGGCCGGGGACCACGGTCAGTACGAACGCCCCGTCCGTGTACCGCACCTGGCCCGCCTCATTGATCCCGCGGCGCTCCCAGCCCTCGGGGACGGCGATCTCGAAGTGCTCCGGGTCCTGCTGGGTGGTGTAGCCGGGCGGGGCCGGCGCGGGTGCGGCCTGCGACGCGGCGGGCCCGGTCGTCTGGGGTGCGGGCTTGGACTCGGGCGTGCCGGTGGGTACCTGGGAGGGGCTCGGCCCGGTGGACGTGTGCGCGGTGGCCTGTCCGGGGCCGCCCTGCTCCTGCGGAACCCCGGCCCGGGGCATGAACAGCATCGCGTACGCCACGGCCCCGGCGAGGAGGACCAGGATGCCGAGGACGAGGGTCCGGCCGAGCGCCCGCGGCTTGCGGGCGGCCGTGGGATTGCGGTGCCGCCCGTGGACCTCGCCTCGGCGGCGTACGACGGGCAGCCGCGCGGGATCCGCCTCCGGCATCGGGAGCACGCCGAGCCCGGCGTCCGGCTCGGGAGCGGTCCGTACGAGCGAGCGCAGCCAGCCGCGCAGTTCCTCGAAGTCGGGCCGCTCTGTGGGGTCCTGGCGCAGCAGGGACTCCACGACCGGGCGGAGCGCGCCGCACTCCTCGGCGAAGGCGGGGGGCTCGGCGCAGACCATCTCGACGAGCTCGGCGACGCTGTCCTCCGGGTACGGGGCGTGGCCCTGCACGGCGCGGTAGAGCAGCGCGCCGAGCGCCCAGAGGTCGGTGGCGGGCCCGACGGGCGCCGCCAGCTGCCAGTGCCCGTGCACGGGGCCGGCCTGTTCGGGGGCCCACCGCTCGGTGATCGCGCCGACCACGGCCATGCGCGTGTGCCGTGCCCGCTCGGCGTCGAGCCCGGTCCACGCGGCCGCCTGCGGAGCCGGTTCCGGTTCCGGTGCCGAGCCCGGTGCCCGCTCCGGGGCCAGGAGCGGCAGCGGGGGCGGGCCGCCGAGCGCGGGGCGCCCCGGGGTCTCGGCGTGGCGGTAGCCCTGCGGCAGGGCGAGCTGCGCGGGCAGGGCGGGCACGGCCGGCGCTTCGGCGCGGCTCCAGGCCGGTGGGGCCGGTACGGGCTGCGGCCGGGTCTCGGGCCACGGCTCTGGCTCCGGCCTCGGCGGGGGCTGCGGCTGCGGTCCGGGGTGGGGCTGCGGTTCGGGCTGGGGCTCGGGCTGGGGTCCGGGCTGGGGCTCGGGCTGGGGTCCGGGCTGGGGCTCGGACTGCGGGAGGGCCGGGCGGCGCGGGGTCGCGCCGTGCCAGGCACCGGCGGTCCCGGCCCCGGTCTCCGGTCCTCCCCCGTACGGATACGAGTAGCCCTGCGGGAGGGTCGATCCCTCGGGCCTGCGCTCGGGCGCGGCCGCGGCCCCCGCCTCGATCGCGGCTCCGGTACCGGCCTCGGCCTTGCGCTGCTCGGTGACCCGGGCGGCGGCGGCCCGCGCGCCCGCCCGGTAGGCGGCGATGACGCCGGCGCGCGCGGCGGCCTGGACGTCGGCACGGTCCTGCGGCCGCCCGGGGGTGATGTGGTCGGTGTACCGCGGCCCGGTGTCGTACCCCGGGGCCACGAGGGGCGCGTACCCGGGGGCGTCGTCCGGTTCCGGCGCCCGCGGCGGGGGCGGGGCCTGGGCGCGGGCGGGAGCGGGGGCCGGAGGCGGTGGCACCGGAAGCGGTGCGGAGGGTACCGGAGCCGGTAACGGGGCGGGTGCGGGGCCGCCGCCCCAGCGCTGCCCGTCGGGACCGGAGTCGGTGGTGCGGGGGACGGGGTCGTACCCGCACAGGGCCTCCTCCGCGGCCCCGGCCGCGAGGCCCGTCAGCACGACCCGGCCGTCCTCGCACACCAACACCGTCCGGACGGTGATGTTCCGGTGGGTCCAGCCGTGGGCGTGCAGCACCCGCAGCGCGGTGAGCACGTCCGACGCCACCTCAGCAGCCCGGTAGGGATTGAGGGGTTCGTCGGCGAGCAGTGCGGCCAGCGGCTTGGCCGGGACCAGTTCGCTCACTATCCACAGCGACTCGCCCTCGGCGAACACGTCGAAGACCTGGTCCAGCCGGGGGTGGTCGGGAATCGAGGCCGCGGCCTGCGCCGCCTCGATCGCGCGCCGCACGGCCGGCAGGTCGGCGGGAGCACGACGGGCCGCCGGAACGGCCTGCGGCCCGTCCATCAGCTCGGCGTCCACGACCTCCGGCAACGGCACCTGCCGGACCAGGACTTCCTGTCCGCTACGCGTGTCGAAGGCCCGGGTCTCGACGAGCTCGTACTCGTCGGACGGCGGCAGCGGCAGGCGGTAGCGGCCGGCCAGGATCCGGCCCGCGTACTCCTCCACATCGCCTCCCCCGAGTGCGGCAGGCCTTCAGGGCCCCGCTGACACGATACGTCGAGAGGGGCGCCTGCGTCCCGGGGTCAGCCGAGAGGCTGGAACGTCTGGAAGGCGACGTCGCGCATCTGGGTGCACTCCGGGCCGTCCCACTGGTCCGCGGGGCAGCTGATCATGATGGCGTAGCCGTGCGTGGCATCGGTCTTGAACCCGCGGTTGAGCACGCGGACCTTCGTCCCGCCCTGCTCGCGCTCGAACTCCCAGTCCGCGACGGTCGGGTAGCCCCGGTACTCCGCCTTGTCTATGCGGATCTGCCGGTAGCCCTTGCTGCTGCCGCCCACGGCGGGGGCCAGCTTGACCCAGGCGAGGGCCGCGTCGTCGCCCGGCTTGTTGGTGAAGTCGACCTGGATCCGCGGGAACCCGCCGTCGCGGCTGAATATCCCGCCGGAGTTGTCACCGGCCGTCCCCGTCCGCTTGAACCCCTCGGGCATCGCCATCGAGAAGTGGAACCCGGGCTCCGTGATCACCGCGTATCCGGCGGGGAGTACGCCTCCCGCGCCCCCGGTCGTGGCGCCCTGCCCCTGGCTCTGGCCTTGACCCTGGCCCTGGCCCTGGCCCTGGCCGGCGGTCTGCTGGCCCTGGCCCTGGCCGCCGGCTCCCGCGTCGGTGCCGGTACCGGTGCTGGTGCCGGCGGTGCCGCCCGCGCCCGTCTCACCGGTGTTCCCCGAGGGCTTCGGGGAGCCCTGTTCGGCTCCGCCCGAGGTCTGCGGGGCGGACGCGGCCGGGGTGGCGCCGCCCTTGCCCTGGTCCTTCTTGTCCTTGTCGTCGCCGCTGATCGCCCAGGCGATCAGCGAGCCGACCACCGCCAGCACGGCGACCACGGCGACGACCGCCAGCACGATGGTGCGGCGCGGCATGACGTCCGTGAGCGGCGCGACGACGGAGGCGGGTCGGCCCTTCGGCGCTTCCGCCGCCGAGGCCGCGGTCGTGGCGGCGGCAGCGGCCGTCGCCTTGCGGGCGGCCTTCAGCGCGGCGCGGGCACGCTCGCGCTGCTCCCGCTCGCGGCGCTCCCGCTCCTTCTTCGCGGCCTTCTCGGCGGCCTTCTCCGCGGTGGCCCTCTCCGCGGCCTGCTTGGCGTCCGCCAGCGATATCTGCCGGGTCTCCTCGGCGACCGCGGGCACCACGGGGGCCGGTACCGGCTCGGGCGCGGCGATCACAGCGGTGAGCATCGCCCGGGCGTGTCCCTCGTCGAGGCGGCGGGCCGGGTCCTTGGCGAGCAGACCGTAGATGACCTCGGCGAGCGGGCCGGCGTTCTTCGGCGGGTCGACCGGTTCCGTCATCACCGCGGTGAGCGTGGCGAGCGCGGACCCCTTGTCGTACGGGGGCGTGCCTTCGACGGAGGCGTACAGCAGGCCGCCGAGCGACCACATGTCGGCGGGCGGACCGGGCTTCTGGCCGCGGGCGCGCTCGGGCGAGATGTACGAGGGGGCGCCGACGAGCATGCCGGTGGAGGTGACGGAGGGGTCTCCCTCGACCTGCGCGATGCCGAAGTCGGTGAGGACGACACGGCCGTTGCCGGCGATGAGCACGTTGGAGGGCTTGACGTCGCGGTGCAGGATGCCCTGGCCGTGCGCGGCACGCAGGACGTCGAGCACCGCGAGGCCGACCTCGGCGGCGCGGTGCGGGGTGAGGGGGCCGTTCTCCCGGATGAACTCGGCGAGCGAGGGCCCCTCGATGAGCTCCATGACGATCCACGGCCGGGCGTCCTCGTCGACGACGTCGTAGACGGTGACGGCGCCGCCGCTGCGGATCCGGGCGATGGCCTTGGCCTCGCGGAGGGTTCGGGTGATGAGGCGGCGCTTCTCGTCCTCGTCGACCCCGCTGCTGAAGCGGAGCTCCTTGACGGCGACGGTGCGGCCCAGGGTCTCGTCCTGGGCCCGCCAGACGGTACCCATGCCGCCCTTGCCGAGCACGGCCCCCAGCCGGTACCGCCCGGCCAGCAGGCGCCCTTCGTCCTGGCCGTTCCCGGCCGCCTTGGCGGCGGCGGCCTTGACGGCGGCGGCCATGGCATCGGCCTTCTCGACGACGGGGTTCGCCCCGGTCGCCCCCACGGGCCTGGCCGCGGGCTTCGCGTCCTCGGGCTCGGCCGCAGGCGCGGCCTTGCTCAGCCGCGGCTTCGGAGCGGCGGGCTTCGACCCCTCGGGCTTCGCCTCGGCGTCCGACTCCGCGGGCACGGCCTTGCTCAGCCGCGGCTTCGACGGGTCGGGCTCCGCCACGGGCGCGGAGGCAGCCTCCGGCTCCGCGCCGGCGTCCGCCGCGGGCGCGACCTTGCCCGACACCGGCTTGGCATCCTCCGGTTCCGCCGCGGCCTTGCCGGGCTTCCGCCCCGCGGGCTCCGCCGCAGGCGCTGCGGCGGCGGCAGGGGCGGGATTCAGCCCATCAGGCTCCGCGTCAGCGGCCGTCCTTGCCGCGGGCACGGAAACTTCCTCGGGCTTCGCCGCAGGCGCAGAGGCGCCATCGTCAAGCTTCGCCGCAGGCGCCCCGGCAGGTGACTCGGTGTGCTCCGGCTTCGACATGCGTCCCCTCTGCGATCGTGCCGCTGCTCCGCCCGCCCCAGCGGCTGAGCGACCCGGCGGCCGGGGCCCACGGTAACCCGCCCCGGCAGAGCCATCATTGTTCCTCACTCCGCAACGGACGGACCCCCCGGGTCTGCGGTTCCGCCTTCCGCATGCCGGAGTTACAACGGAACGATGTCGGGCGCCCCCAGTCGCGCCGCGTCCGCCGTCTGGTCGTCCGGCTGACGCTGCGATTCCCGCTCCGCCTGGACCCTCTTCTCGTAGTGCTCCACTTCCTTCTCGATCTGCTGCTTGTCCCACCCCAGCACCGGCGCCATCAACTCGGCGCACTCCCGTGCCGACCGCGTCCCCCGGTCGAAGGTCTCGATCGAGATCCGCGTCCGCCGCGTCAGTACGTCGTCCAGGTGCCGCGCCCCCTCGTGCGAGGCGGCGTACACGATCTCCGCCCGCAGGTAGTCGTCCGCCCCGGTCACCGCCCTGCCCAGTTCCGGATCGGCGGCGACGAGGTCGAGCAGTTCCTCCGTCAGCGTCCCGTACCGGTTCAACAGGTGTTCCACCCGCACCACATGCAGGCCGGTCCGGGCCGCGATCCTCGCCCGGCCGTTCCACAGGGCCCGGTACCCCTCGGCCCCCACCAGCGGCACGTCCTCCGTCACGCACGGCGCCACCCGCTGGTCCAGCCCGTGCACCGCCTCGTCGACCGCGTCCTTCGCCATGACCCGGTACGTCGTGTACTTCCCGCCCGCGACCACCACCAGCCCCGGCACCGGATGCGCCACCGTGTGCTCGCGCGACAGCTTGCTCGTCGCGTCCGACTCGCCGGCCAGCAGCGGCCGCAGGCCCGCGTACACACCCTGGACGTCGTCGCGCGTCAGCGGCACCGCCAGCACCGAGTTCACGTGTTCCAGCAGGTAGTCGATGTCCGCACTCGACGCCGCCGGGTGGGCCTTGTCCAGGTCCCAGTCGGTGTCGGTGGTCCCCACGATCCAGTGCCGCCCCCACGGGATGACGAAGAGCACCGACTTCTCGGTCCGCAGGATCAGCCCGGTGGTGGAGTGGATGCGGTCCTTCGGCACGACCAGGTGGATGCCCTTCGACGCCCGTACGTGGAACTGCCCGCGCTCCCCGATCAGCGCCTGGGTGTCGTCCGTCCACACCCCCGTGGCGTTCACGACCTGCTTCGCGCGGATCTCGTACTCGACGCCGCCCTCCACGTCCTGCACGCGTGCGCCGACGACCCGTTCGCCCTCACGCAAAAACCCGACGACCCTCGCCCGGTTGGCGCAGTGCGCCCCGTACGCCGCGGCCGTCCGCACGAGCGTCGTGACGTACCGCGCGTCGTCCATCTGGGCGTCGTAGTACTGGAGGGCGCCCACCAGGGCGTCCTTGCGCAGCGCCGGCGCCACCCGCAGGGCACGGGAGCGCGAGAGGTGCCGGTGCACCGGCAGGCCCCGGCCGTGCCCGCTGGAGACCGACATCGCGTCGTACATCGCGACGCCCGCCCCGGCGTAGAGCCGTTCCCAGCCCTTGTGCTGCAGGGGGTACAGGAAGGGCACGGGCTTGACCAGGTGCGGGGCGAGGCGCTCCAGCAGCAGCCCGCGCTCCTTCAGCGCCTCCCGCACGAGGGCGAAGTCGAGCATCTCCAGATACCGCAGGCCGCCGTGGACGAGCTTGCTCGACCGGCTGGACGTGCCCGAGGCCCAGTCCCGGGCCTCCACCAGGCCGGTGGACAGGCCCCTCGTCACGGCGTCGAGCGCGGTGCCGGCGCCGACCACGCCCGCGCCCACGACCAGCACGTCCAGTTCCCGTTCGGCCATCCGGGTGAAGGCCGCGGCTCGCTGCTCCGGCCCCAGTGTCGCTGTCCTCACGGCTGCCTCCCGTTGGTGCGGGTGAGATCCCGCTCGCATGCCCCCCGTTTCCCGATTCTGACGCCCCGCACCCACATCAGCCACCGCCTGTGGACAACACAACGGTGGCGTTCACCCCGGAATGCGACATATCTGTCATATATAAGCCTAGTCTGACATTGCGCCAGCTCCCCTGTCCTCGGGAGGACTTGCGCGGCACCCCCTCACGCCTGGGAAGGGACGGCATCCCCATGCCCGCAGACCTCGCCGTCATCGGACTCGGCCACCTCGGCCTCCCGCTCGCCCAGGCGGCCGTCGCCGCCGGAATCGAGACGGTCGGCTACGACAGCGGTCCGGTCACGGACTCCACTCTCTCCGCTGCCGAGATCCGCCGCATGTCGGCGGCCGGCTTCCGGGTCACCACCAACCCCGCCGAGCTCGGCCGGGTCCGCACGGCCGTCATCTGCGCCCCCACCCGGCTCGGCGCGGACCGTGCGCTGGACCTCTCCGCCGTGGGCGGCGCGGGCCGCGCCCTCGCCGCACGGCTGCGCCCGCACACCACCGTGATCCTCGAATCCGCCGTACACCCCGGCGTCACCGAGGACTACCTGCGGCCGATCCTGGAAGAGGGATCCGGGCTCCGCGCCGGCCGGGACTTCCACCTGGCCTACTCCCCCAGCCGCCTCGACCCCGGCAACCGGACCCACGGCATCTCCAACACCCCCAAGGTGATCGGCGGCCTCACCCCCGCCTGCACCGAGTCCGCGCACGCCTTCTACGCCCGCCTCACCGAGAAGGTGGTCCGCGCACGCGGCCTGCGCGAGGCCGAGACCGTGCAGCTCCTCGAAACCAACTACCGCCACGTCAACATCGCCCTGATGAACGAGATGGCCGTGCTCTGCCACGACCTCGGCGTCGACCTGTGGGACGTCATCCGCTGCGCCGAGACCAAGCCGTACGGGTACCAGGCCTTCCGCCCCGGCCCCGGCGTCGGCGGCCACGGCGTCCCCCTCGACCCGAACTACCTCCCCCACACCACCCGCACCCCCGGACATCCGCTGCGCATGGTCGGCCTGGCGCAGGAGATCAACGACCGGATGCCGCAGTACGTGATCCAGCGCTCCGCCACCCTGCTGAACGAGCACGGCAAGTCCGCCCGCGGGGCCCGCGTCCTGCTGCTCGGCGTCACGTACAAGCCCGACCTCGCCGACCAGGAGGGCTCCCCGGCCGGCGAGATCGCCAGCCGCCTCATCGACCTCGGGGCGCTGATCAGCTACCACGACCCGTACATCACGGGCTGGCGGGTCAGGGACCAGCCGGTCCCCCGCGCCGAGTCCCTGTACGAGGCCGCGGCCAACGCCGACCTCACGATCCTGCTCCAGCACCACCGCACCTACGACATGCAGGCCCTGGCGGTGAAGGCCCAGCTCCTCCTGGACACCCGGGGCGCCAGCCCGATCGGCGCCGCCCACCGCCTCTGAGCAGCCGGAAAATCCCCCTGGCGATGTCCGACCGGGCTGCCGCGCCCGACTCCTCCACCCCGGTCGCCACGCCGCCGCGGCAGTCGGCGCGGTCGTCGGCCTGGCGGCCGGCAAGGCGGGTGGCTCCAACCCGGTCCTGCCGCTGCTCAGCGTTCTGCTGTCCCTGGCAGCCGTCTTCGGGGGCCGGCTCTTCGGCATCGCCTGGATCCTCGCCGACCAGTTCGGCACCACCGTCCCGGACGCCCTGAGCATCGGCGTGCCCCAGCTGGTCGAGGCCTTGCAGGAAGTGTCCTCCCCGATGACCTTCCTCTTGCTCGCCATCGGCGGCCACACCGCGTTCCAGGCGGCCCGCAAGGCCGGCCACTGACACACCGCCGGACGGCGGGGCGCTGAGCAGGCACGATCGGTCGGCCGCGGAGGGGGAATCCCGGTCGACGCCGATCCGCACCGGTCCATATGATCCGCGCGTGCCCGCTCATACCCCACCCGTTCGGCCCGTGTTCGAACCCGCCGACCGCATACCCGCCCTCGCCGCACTGCGCTCCGCCGTCCAACGCCAGGACTGGGCCGCCGTCGCCGCGGCCTTCGACGGACTCGCCGACGAGGACGACCGGGCCCTCGCCTGCCGGGTCGTCGCCGAGACGGACGGCTCCGAGGCCTTCCTTCGACAGACGGCGCAACGCTCGCCGCGCGATCCGCTGCCCCGGAGCCTGCTCGCCGACCGGCTGGTGCAGATCGGCTGGGGAATCCGTACCGGCCACCGGGCCCGCCACGTCTCCAGGCAGCAGTTCGACGAGTTCCACACCCACCTGCGGCGTGCCGAGATCCTGCTGATCGACGTCTGCGCCGAGCACCCGCGGTACGCCCTGGCCTGGTACCTGCGGGTCATCACCTCGCGCGGCCTCGAACTGGGCCCGGGCGAGACCCGCCGCCGATACGACCGGCTCGCCGAGCACCACCCGCACCACTTCGGCGGCCAGTCGCAGCTGCTCCAGCAGATCTGTCCCAAGTGGGGCGGCAGCTGGGAAGCCGCCCACGGCTTCGCCCGGGAGTGCGCCGCCAAGGCACCCGAGGGAAGCCCCAACGGGGCGCTGGTCGCCATCGCCCAGCTGGAGAACTATCTGGAGATCGCCGAACAGGCCAGCGTCGGAGCAGCGTCGACGTACCTGCGCGACCTCGACAACCAGACCCGGCGGCTCGAAGCGGCCGCCCGGTCCGCCCTCCACCCCGCCGCCCGGGCCGACGCCTTCCGCTCCGTCGACGCCCACAGCGCCTTCGCCGCAGCGCACAGCGCCGCCGGCCGGCACGCCGCGGCGGCCCCGCACTTCCGCGCCCTCGGCGACCGCGCGAGCGAGTTCCCGTGGGGCTACCTGGGGTCCGGCGACCACGAGGACGAGTTCGAACGCCACCGCAAGATCGCCCTGGCGAAGGGCTGAGGGACCACGGAGATGGACATCGACACCACCACGGCGCCCACCGCCACGACCGACGCGGACGGGGTCACCACCACCACCGTGGACGGCGTGCGCACCCTGCTGGCGCCCCGCTCCGGACCCGTCACCGCGGGCCTCCTCTTCCGCGTGGGCCGCGCCGACGAGACCCTCGCCACCAGCGGGATCACCCACCTCGTCGAGCACCTCGCCCTGCACCGGCACGGGATGGGCGATCTCCACTACAACGGCGCGACCGCCGCCGCGTACACCCTCTTCACCGTCACCGGCACCACCGCCGACGTGGTGGAGTACCTCAACGGAGTCTGCGCGGCCCTGCGCGACCTGCCGGTGGACCGGCTGGAGACCGAGAAGGAGATCCTCCGCACGGAAGCCGCCGGCCGGGGCCGCGGACCGGGGCACGGCATGGACGTGTGGCGCTACGGCGCCCGCTCCTACGGCCTCACCGACTGCGCCGAGACGGGCCTGCCCGCCATCACCGCCGAGGACGTCCGCGCCTGGGCCCGGACCCGGTTCACCACCGAGAACGCGGTCCTGTGGATGACCGGCGACACACTCCCCGAGGGCCTGGACCTGACCCTCCCCGCCGGCGAGTGGCTGCCCGCCCCCGAGCCGACCTCGGCCCTGCCCGCCACCCCGGCCTATTTCCACGGCGACGCGGGCGGAGTCGTGCTCACCTCGGTGCTGCCCCGGTCGACCGCGGCAAGCCTGTTCGCCGAGGTCCTCGGCAAGGAGCTCTTCCGGGAGCTGCGCCAGAAGGGCGGCTACTCCTACACGGCCGCCGCCGAGTACCACCCGCGCGACACCGACCACGCCACCGTCACCGCCTACGCCGACGCCCTCCCGGCCAAGCAGGACGCACTGGTAGGCGCCTTCGTCGACGTCCTCGCGAAACTGCGGGCCGGCCGGATCGAGCAGGCCGACCTGGACTCCGTACGGGCCTCCGCGCTGGCGCAGTTCGACAGCCCGGAGCTCGCCGCGGCGATGCTTCCGGGCACCGCCATGAACCTCCTGATGCGCCACCGCCACCTGGCCGCCGACGGGGCGCGGGCCGAGATCGAGGCGGTCACCGTCGAGGACCTCCACGGCGTCGCACGGGAGCTGTGGGCGGACGCCCTCATGCAGGTGCCGGGCCGGGGCGTGGACTGGGCGGGCCTGACCGCGGCCGCGGCTTCCACGGAGATCGTCACCGGACGCCGCTACTCGGCCCTGGAGGACGGGAAGGTCGCCCTGCTCGTCGCGAAGGACGGCATCAGCCTGGTCACGCCGAACGACCAGGTGACCGTGCGGTACGCGGACTGCGCCCTCATGCAGGTCTTCCCGGACGGCGCCCGTCACCTCGTCGGCAACGACGGCTTCAGCATCGCCGTCGAGCCGACGCTGTACCGCCTGACGCTCGGCTGGCTCGCTCCGCTCGACGCCGGCGTGCCGCCCGCCTCCGTGGTCCGTATGCCGCCGCGCGACCCGGCGCGGATCCCGCGGCCGAACCCGTCGGACGTCCAGCGGCGGGTGGCCCCGACCAACCGCAGCGGCGCCGTCACGACGTGGATCTGGCTGCTGGGCACCCTCACGGTGCTCCTCACAGCCGCCACCGGCGTCGTCGTCTTCGCCGAGACCGACCCGGAAGTGAGCCCCGAGGGGCCGGACTGGGGCGCGGTCTTCTTCTCGGGCCTGCTGACCGTGGTCTGCGCCTACCCGTGGATCGAATACCTGCGCAAGCGCAGGCGCGGCGAAGGCTGAGCCGACTCCCGGCACGCCGAAGGGCCCACCCCCGAAACGGGGGTGGGCCCTTCGGCGTGTGAGGCGGGGTCAGCGGCGGTGCTGGGAGTCCGCGACCGTGACCTCGACCCGCTGGAACTCCTTGAGTTCGCTGTAGCCGGTGGTGGCCATCGAACGGCGCAGCGCGCCGAAGATGTTCATCGAGCCGTCCGGGCTGTGCGAGGGACCGGTGAGGATCTCCTCGGTGGTGCCGACGGTGCCGAGGTCGACCTTCTTGCCGCGCGGCACGTCCTCGTGGACGGCCTCCATGCCCCAGTGGTTGCCCTTGCCGGGCGCGTCCGTGGCGCGGGCCAGCGGGGAGCCCATCATCACGGCGTCGGCGCCGCAGGCCACGGCCTTCGGGATGTCGCCCGACCAGCCCACGCCGCCGTCGGCGATGACGTGCACGTAGCGGCCGCCGGACTCGTCCATGTAGTCGCGGCGGGCCGCGGCCACGTCCGCGACGGCGGTCGCCATCGGGACCTGGATGCCGAGCACGTTGCGGGTGGTGTGCGCGGCGCCGCCGCCGAAGCCGACCAGCACGCCCGCGGCACCGGTGCGCATCAGGTGCAGGGCCGCGGTGTAGGTGGCGCAGCCGCCGACGATGACCGGGACGTCGAGCTCGTAGATGAACTGCTTGAGGTTCAGCGGCTCGGCGGCGCCGGAGACGTGCTCGGCGGAGACGGTGGTGCCGCGGATGACGAAGATGTCCACGCCCGCGTCGACGACGGCCTTGGAGAACTCGGCGGTGCGCTGCGGGGAGAGCGCGGCGGCGGTGACGACGCCCGAGTCGCGCACCTCCTTGATCCGCTGACGGATCAGGTCGGCCTGGATCGGCGCGGAGTAGATCTCCTGGAGGCGGCGGGTGGCGGCCTCCTCGTCCAGCTCCGTGATCTCGTCGAGCAGCGGCTGCGGGTCCTCGTAGCGGGTCCACAGGCCTTCGAGGTTCAGCACGCCGAGGCCGCCGAGCTCACCGATGCGGATGGCGGTCTGCGGGGAGACGACCGAGTCCATGGGGGCGGCCAGGAAGGGGAGCTCGAAGCGGTACGCGTCGATCTGCCAGGCGATCGAGACCTCCTTCGGGTCCCGGGTACGCCGGCTCGGGACGATGGCGATGTCGTCGAACGCGTACGCCCTGCGGCCGCGCTTGCCGCGCCCGATCTCGATCTCAGTCACGTGTGGTGGCCTTTCCTCTGGGTCTGCCCGTCCAGTATCCCCGAACCCCGGCGGGCCGCGTTCCGGTGACCGCTGTACGGACTCCGTGCGCACTCCGTGCGCACTCCATGCGAGAGGGGCGGACCCGGTGACCCCGGGTCCGCCCCTCCGCGCCTGCGCCTGCTCAGCCCTTGCGGCTGTAGTTCGGGGCCTCGACGGTCATCTGGATGTCGTGCGGGTGGCTCTCCTTGAGTCCCGCCGAGGTGATACGCACGAAGCGGCCGTTCTCCTGGAGCTCCGGCACGGTGCGCCCGCCCACGTAGAACATCGACTGGCGCAGGCCGCCGACGAGCTGGTGGACGACCGCGGACAGCGGGCCGCGGTAGGGCACCTGGCCCTCGATGCCCTCGGGGATGAGCTTGTCGTCGCCGCCCACGCCCTCCTGGAAGTAGCGGTCCTTGGAGAAGGAACGCTGGTCGCCTCGGGACTGCATCGCGCCGAGCGAGCCCATGCCGCGGTAGGACTTGAACTGCTTGCCGTTGATGAAGAGCAGCTCGCCCGGGGACTCCTCGCAGCCCGCGAGCAGCGAGCCGAGCATCACCGTGTCGGCGCCCGCGACCAGGGCCTTCGCGATGTCGCCGGAGTACTGCAGGCCGCCGTCGCCGATGACCGGGACGCCGGCCGCCTTGGCGGCGAGCGAGGCCTCGTAGATCGCGGTGACCTGCGGGACGCCGATGCCGGCGACGACGCGGGTGGTGCAGATGGAGCCGGGGCCCACACCGACCTTGATGCCGTCGCAACCGGCGTCGATCAGCGACTGGGCGCCGTCGCGGGTCGCGACGTTGCCGCCGATGACGTCGACCGCGGAGTTCGACTTGATCTTGGAGACCATGTCGCCGACCAGGCGGGAGTGGCCGTGGGCGGTGTCGACGACGATGAAGTCGGCGCCCGCCTCGATCAGGGCCTGGGCGCGCTCGTACGCGTCGCCGGCGACGCCGACGGCGGCGCCGACCAGGAGGCGGCCGTCCTTGTCCTTGGCGGCGTTCGGGTACTTCTCGGCCTTGACGAAGTCCTTGACCGTGATGAGGCCCTTGAGGATGCCCGCCTCGTCGACCAGCGGAAGCTTCTCGATCTTGTGGCGGCGCAGCAGCTCCATGGCGTCCACGCCCGAGATGCCGACCTTGCCGGTGACCAGCGGCATCGGGGTCATGACCTCGCGCACCTGACGGCTGCGGTCCGACTCGAAGGCCATGTCGCGGTTGGTGACGATGCCGAGGAGCTTGCCGGCGGGGTCGGTGACCGGGACGCCGGAGATGCGGAACTTCGCGCAGAGCTCGTCGGCCTCGCGCAGGGTCGCGTCCGGGTGCACCGTGATCGGGTCGGTGACCATTCCGGACTCGGAGCGCTTGACGAGGTCGACCTGGTTGGCCTGGTCCGCGATGGACAGGTTGCGGTGCAGTACGCCGACGCCGCCCTGGCGGGCCATCGCGATGGCCATGCGGGCCTCGGTGACCTTGTCCATGGCGGCGGACAGCAGCGGGATGTTCACGCGCACGTTGCGGGAGATGAGGGAAGAGGTGTCGATGTCGTCCGGGGCCATGTTCGACGCGCCCGGCAGCAGCAGCACGTCGTCATAGGTCAGTCCGAGGGTGGCGAATTTGTCGGGCACTCCGTCGGCAGTCATGACACCTTCCCAATGGTCTTGCTCAGCGCGGATGTCCATGCTAACGGGATCCCGACGCGTCTCATTCCACGACCAAGGTCAACCGGAAGTTTCGTAGTTTCCTACGACTATGCCTACTGCTCGGCGAGCGCACGGAGCCGGCTGAGGGCCCGGTGCTGGGCCACGCGCACGGCTCCGGGAGACATCCCGAGCATCTGGCCGGTCTCCTCCGCGGTCAGCCCGACGGCCACCCGCAGCACGAGGAGCTCGCGCTGGTTCTCCGGAAGGTTCGCCAGCAGCTTCTTGGCCCAGGCGGCGTCGCTGCTGAGCAGCGCGCGCTCTTCCGGGCCCAGCGAGTCGTCCGGCCGCTCGGGCATCTCGTCCGACGGCACGGCCGTGCTGCCCGGGTGCCTCATGGCGGCCCGCTGCAGGTCGGCGACCTTGTGCGCGGCGATGGCGAAGACGAAGGCCTCGAAGGGCCGACCGGTGTCCCGGTAGCGCGGCAGCGCCATCAGGACGGCGACGCAGACCTCCTGCGCGAGGTCCTCCACGAAGTGGCGGGCGTCACCCGGGAGCCGGGACAGCCGGGTGCGGCAGTAGCGGATCGCCAGGGGGTGCACGAAGGCGAGCAGGTCGTGCGTGGCCTGCTCGTCACCCTCCACCGCCCGGCGTACGAGCGCGCTGACGCCCCCGGCACTGCCGCCTCCGGCGGCGCCGGTGGGGCCTGTGGCCGCAGGGGACCCCAGGGCCTCGTCGTCGCGCATCAGTCCATGGTGCCTTGGCGCCGGAGCATCCGCGGCACCGTGGCCCTTGTTGTGCGTCGAAGCGTTATGAGCGGGTGCGCCGGAACTCTTCATCTGCGCCCTCCCCTCCCGCTCGGCCGAATAGTCCCCGAGAGACTCCACACCCTCAAGGATGCGGCATCGCGCACGAAGCGAGACGTCCCCCGGATTGTGCCCCGCCAACCCCCGGGTGCGCACCGGGTACGGCGGGACGGGGCTACCGCGACGAGAAGAGGCGCCGGGAGGCGCCGGGCGACGGCAAGAGCGGCGCGCCGCCCCGTCCACCGGTGGCGGACGGGACCGCTCTCGACGATCCGCGGTCTGCGGCGGACCGGGCCGGGCCCGGCCGCTGCGGGGTCAGCGGACGAGACCCCAGCGGAAGCCGAGCGCTACGGCGTGCGCACGGTCCGAGGCGCCGAGCTTCTTGAACAGGCGGCGGGCGTGCGTCTTGACCGTGTCCTCGGAGAGGAAGAGCTCGCGCCCGATCTCCGCGTTGGACCGGCCGTGGCTCATGCCCTCCAGCACCTGGATCTCTCGCGCGGTGAGGGTGGGCGCGGCGCCCATCTCGGCGGAGCGGAGCCGGCGCGGGGCCAGTCGCCAGGTCGGGTCGGCGAGGGCCTGGGTGACCGTGGCCCGCAGTTCGGCGCGCGAGGCGTCCTTGTGCAGGTAGCCGCGGGCGCCGGCGGCTACCGCGAGGGCCACGCCGTCCAGGTCCTCGGCGACCGTCAGCATGATGATGCGGGCGCCGGGGTCGGCCGAGAGGAGGCGGCGGACCGTCTCCACACCGCCGAGCCCGGGCATCCGTACATCCATCAGGATCAGGTCGGAGCGGTCGGCACCCCAGCGGCGGAGGACTTCCTCGCCGTTGGCAGCCGTCGTCACACGCTCGACGCCGGGCACGGTGGCAACCGCGCGACGGAGCGCCTCTCGGGCAAGCGGGGAGTCGTCGCAGACGAGGACGGATGTCATGACCGCCCTCCGCAGCTGCTGATGCGCGTCACCTTGAGCCTCCAGGCTGGTACGTATCGTCACCTGTGCGGTCGATGCTCCCGGACACCTGTCCGAGAACTTGTGGGTTCAACCGCCTTCGCACTCTCAACGATGGTCACTCGAAAGAGTTACGGGTCGGACGGACACCTTCGGCACTCTACGTGAGGAAGCGAACACTGCGGCGGAGGCGCGAGCGGCCTGTCCTCCATCTGGAGCTATGCCCTATTTGGCGGCTTTCCTTCCGTTTGGCACGTGTCTGAGGCTAGATTCCCAATGAGTCATATTTACATCTACTCCGACAGTAGGTGTGGAGACCCTTGGAGACATGGACCGTATCCGCCTCAGTACCGGCACCAAGAGGACTACCAATGGCAGATTTCTCCCGCCTCCCCGGACCGAACGCCGACCTCTGGGACTGGCAGCTGCTAGCCGCCTGCCGCGGGGTCGACAGCTCCCTCTTCTTCCACCCGGAGGGCGAGCGGGGTGCGGCCAGGAGCGCGCGCGAGGCCTCGGCTAAAGAGGTCTGCATGCGATGCCCGGTTCGTTCGGAATGCGCCGCGCACGCACTCGCCGTCCGTGAGCCCTACGGGGTGTGGGGCGGCCTCACCGAGGACGAGCGCGAGGAACTGATGGGCCGCGCCCGGCACCGTCTGATCCCCGCGTCGAGTGCGATCGGACCGATCGCGCCGCACTGAGAGCCGACGAAACGACGGAAGGAACGTTTCCTCCGCACCACCTGCACGCCGGGCGTGTCGCCGCCCGGCCGGGGTTTCACACGTTCGGCCGTACGCGCGCCCCGCGCGTACGGCCGGTACGTGGCCGCGCGCACGGCCGGCGCATGCTCCTGCGGGCGGTCAGCGCGTGGCCGCGCGCTCCAGCTCGGCCAGGGTCGCGGCCACGGCCGGCACCCTGGCCAGGTCGGGCAGGGTCAGCGCCACGACCTCCCGCTCGACGGCCGGCTCCACGACGAGCGTGCTGACGCCCTTGGCCCGCACGGACTCCACCGCGAGCTCCGGCAGCACCGCCACGCCCAGCCCCGCCCCGACCAGGCCGACCACCGCCGGATAGTCGTCGGTGGCGAAGTCGATGCGCGGGGTGAAGCCCGCGTCCTCACACACCTCCACCAGATGGCGGCGGCAGCGCGGGCAGCCCGCGATCCAGGGCTCGTCGGCCAGTTCCGCCATGCCCACGCGCTCCGCCCCGGCCAGCGCGTGGCCCTCGGGGACCAGCCCCACGAGCCGGTCGGTCAGCAGCGGCCGCACCACGAGGTCCTCCCACTCGGCCGCGGACCCGGCGGCCCCGCCGTAGCGGAAGGCCAGTGCCAGATCGCAGTCCCCCTCGCGCAGCATCTCCACGGACCGCGGCGGCTCGGCCTCGACCAGCGAGATACGGGTGCCGGGGTGCTCGGCGCGCATCGCCGCGAGCGCGGTCGGCACCAGGGTGGAGCTGCCGCTGGGGAAGGACACGAGCCGCACCCGGCCCGCGCGCAGCCCGGCGATGGCCGCGACCTCCTCCTCGGCGGCGGTCAGCCCGGCCAGGATCCCGGCGGCGTGCCGGACCAGGGCCTCGCCCGCCTGGGTCAGCCGCATCTCGCGGCCGGTGCGGATGAGCAGCGGGGTGCCGGCCGACTGCTCCAGCGCCTTCATCTGCTGGGAGACGGCGGGCTGGGTGCAGCCGAGTTCGCGCGCGGCGGCGGAGAAGGACCCGGTCCCGGCGACGGCGCGCAGTACCCGGAGATGACGTGCCTCGATCACCCTTCGATCATAAGGCCCTCTTTGACCGTCGCACGAATACCTCTGTGACGCTTTGGGGCCGCCCGGTTAGCCTGTGCCCATGGGTCCCATGCATCTGATCTCCGTGAACGTCGGCTCCGCCACGCCTTCCGAGTACACCGACGCGGAGAGCGGGGTGACGGGCATCGGCAAGCGTCCCGTCCCCGGCCCGGTCCGCGTCGTCGCCCCGGGCGACAAGGCCTCCGGCCTCGGCAGCGGCCTGGAGGGCGATGCCATCTGCAACCGGCGCCACCACGGCGGCGACCACCAGGCCGTCTACGCGTACGCCCGCGAGGACCTCGACCTGTGGGAGCGGGAGCTGGGCCGCGAGCTGCCCGGCGGGCTCTTCGGCGAGAACTTCACCACGTCCGGCATCGACCTGAACACCGCGCGGCTCGGCGACCGCTGGCGGGTCGGCGCGGACCTCGTCCTCGAAGTGGCCTCGGCCCGCATCCCGTGCCGCACGTTCCAGGGGGCGCTGGGCGAGGCGGGCTGGGTCAGGCGGTTCACCCAGGAGGCCCGGCCGGGCGCGTACCTCCGGGTGATCCAGGAGGGTTCCGTCTCCCCCGGCGACCCCATCGAGATCATCCACCGCCCGGACCACGAGGTGACGGTGCAGCTCTGGTTCCGCGCCTTCACCACCGAGCGCACGCTGCTGCCGAGCACCCTGGCCGCGGGCGCGGCGATGGAGCCCGAGGCGCACGAGACCGTGCGCCGGTACGTGGAGAAGTACGGGACCGGGGCCGGGGCGCGATAACGCTGTCATCCGGGGCGGCTAGGTTGCGCCTATGACGACTGCGTTGATTACGGGATCCACGGCGGGCATCGGCGCCGCCTTCGCCCGGCGGCTGGCCGCCCAGGGGCACAACCTCGTGCTGGTGGCGCGCGACACCAAGCGCCTCGGCGAGCAGGCGACGGAGCTGCACGACCTGCACGGCATCGAGGCCGAGGTGCTGGTCGCCGACCTGTCCACCGAGGAGGGCATCGCCTCGGTCGAGAAACGCCTCGGTGACCGCACGCACCCCGTGGACCTGCTGGTCAACAACGCGGGCTTCGGCAACAAGGGCCGCTACCTCGAAGTCTCCATGGCCGACGAGCTGACCATGCTCAAGGTGCACGTCGAGGCGGTGCTGCGGCTGACCTCGGCGGCGTCGGAGTCGATGCGCTCGCGCGGCCGCGGCGGCGTGATCAACGTGGCCTCGGTGGCCGCCTTCGTACCGCGTGGTACGTACGGGGCCAGCAAGGCCTGGGTCGTGCAGTTCACCCAGGGCGCGGCACGGGACATGGCGGGCTCCGGGGTCCGGCTGATGGCGCTGTGCCCCGGCTTCGTACGGACGGAGTTCCACCAGCGCGCCGGCATGGGCACGGACAACATCCCCGGCTGGATGTGGCTGGACGCCGACAAGCTGGTGGCCGCGGCGCTGGCCGACCTGGCCCGCGGGAAGACGGTGTCCGTTCCGGACCCGCGGTACAAGGCGCTGATGGGCGTGGTGAAGCTGACGCCGCGCGGGCTGCTGGGCGGGGTGTCCTCGCGCACCGGCCGCAAGTACGGGCCCCAGTAGCGTTCGTGACCCGCCGGTAAGCCTCCGCCGAAGCCCGCACCGGAACCGCCAAACAGGCTAATTCTCCCTAAACTGGACATGTCCTATCTCCAGCGGGAGGCGACGCGATGACATTCGTACAAGTGATCGATTATGAGACGACGCGGTTCGATGAGATGAACGCGCTCATCGACCGCTGGGCGGAGCAGAGCAGCGGCAGGCGCACCGCCACGCACACGATGATCGGCCAGGACCGCGAGGCCCGGAACCACTACGTGGACATGGTGGAATTCGCCTCGTACGAGGAGGCGATGAGGAACTCTCAGCTCCCCGAGACGGACCGAATGTTCCAGGAGATGGTGTCCCTCTGCGAGGGGATGCCGAAGTTCATGAACCTCGACGTCGTCCGCGACGAGCACCTCAACAAACAGCTCGCGAACCGGGTGTTCCAGGAAGCCGCCATGGCCGGCGACATGGGCGTCCTCGACGAGTGCTTCGCGGTGAACTACATCGACCACGACGCCAGCAAGGAGGAGTCCACCGTCATCGGGCGCGAGGGCATGCGCTCGGACATGGAGATGTGGCGGGCGGCCTTCGACATGACCTTCGAGCCGACGGTCCAGGTGGCCGAGGGCGACATGGTCACGACGGTGTGGAACTGGCGCGGCACCCACAAGGGAGAGTTCATGGGGGTCGCACCGACCGGGAAGACGTACGAGATGTCCGGGACCACGACCTTCCGGTGCCAGGACGGAGAGATCACCGAGGGCTGGTGGCACTACAACCCCGGAGCCCTGCAACGCCAGATGGGCGGGACCGGAGCGCCCTACGGGACCTGAGGCCCGAACACGGGGAAGGCCCCGCTCCGCGGCTGCGGAACGGGGCCTTCGACGTGGAGCGCGATCAGTGGCTGTGGCCGTGACCGTGGCCGTGACCGGCGTCGCCCTCGTCCTCCGCCGGCTTCTCGACGACCAGGGTCTCGGTCGTGAGCAGCAGGGAGGCGATGGAGGCGGCGTTCTCCAGCGCGGAACGGGTGACCTTCACCGGGTCGATGACGCCGGCCTTGACCAGGTCGCCGTACTCGCCGGTGGCGGCGTTGAAGCCCTGGCCCTTGTCGAGCTCGGAGACCTTCGAGGTGATGACGTAGCCCTCGAGGCCCGCGTTCTCGGCGATCCAGCGCAGCGGCTCGACGGCGGCGCGGCGCACGACCGCGACACCGGTGGCCTCGTCGCCCGACAGGCCGAGGTTGCCCTCGAGGACCTTGACGGCGTGGACGAGCGCGGAGCCACCGCCGGAGACGATGCCCTCCTCGACCGCGGCACGGGTCGCCGAGATGGCGTCCTCGAGACGGTGCTTCTTCTCCTTGAGCTCCACCTCGGTGGCGGCGCCGACCTTGATGACGCAGACGCCGCCGGCGAGCTTCGCCAGGCGCTCCTGCAGCTTCTCGCGGTCCCAGTCCGAGTCCGTGGACTCGATCTCGGCCTTGATCTGGTTGACGCGACCGACGACTTCCTCGTGGCTGCCGCCACCGTCGACGATGGTCGTGTCGTCCTTGGAGATGGTGACGCGGCGGGCGGAGCCCAGTACGTCCAGACCGGCCTGGTCGAGCTTGAGGCCGACCTCCTCGGCGATGACGGTGGCACCGGTGAGGGTGGCCATGTCCTGCAGCATCGCCTTGCGGCGGTCACCGAAGCCCGGGGCCTTGACGGCCACCGCGTTGAAGGTGCCGCGGATCTTGTTGACGACGAGGGTGGAGAGCGCCTCGCCCTCGACGTCCTCGGCGATGATCAGCAGCGGCTTCGAGCCACCCGCCTGGATGACCTTCTCCAGCAGCGGCAGGAGGTCCTGGATGGAGGAGATCTTGCCCTGGTTGATCAGGATGTACGGGTCGTCGAGGACGGCCTCCATACGCTCCTGGTCGGAGACCATGTACGGGGAGAGGTAGCCCTTGTCGAAGGCCATGCCCTCGGTGAACTCCAGCTCCAGGCCGAAGGTGTTGGACTCCTCGACGGTGATGACACCGTCCTTGCCGACCTTGTCCATCGCCTCGGCGATGAGCTCGCCGACCTGCGAGTCCTGCGCGGAGAGCGCGGCCACGGCGGCGATGTCGGACTTGTCCTCGATCGGACGGGCAGTCGCGAGGAGCTCCTCGGAGACGGCCTTGACCGCGGCGTCGATGCCCTTCTTCAGGGCGGCCGGGGAAGCACCCGCGGCGACGTTGCGCAGACCCTCGCGGACCAGCGCCTGGGCCAGCACGGTGGCGGTGGTGGTGCCGTCACCCGCGATGTCGTTGGTCTTGGTCGCCACCTCCTTCACGAGCTGCGCGCCCAGGTTCTCGTACGGGTCGTCCAGCTCGACCTCGCGGGCGATGGTGACACCGTCGTTGGTGATGGTGGGGGCGCCGAACTTCTTGTCGATGACGACGTTGCGGCCCTTGGGGCCGATCGTCACCTTGACCGTGTCGGCAAGCTTGTTGACGCCGCGCTCGAGGGCGCGACGGGCGTCCTCGTCGAACTTCAGGATCTTCGCCATGGGAGCGGTTCAGCCCTCTCGAAAACTCGGGTTTAACGAGCTACGCCCCTCGCCGCCCGGCAATCAGCGGGGTGACCAGGGGCGTAGCTCAAAGCAGTGCTGTGAAGCGAAATTACTTCTCGACGATCGCGAGCACGTCGCGAGCCGAGAGGACGAGGTACTCCTCGCCGCTGTACTTCACTTCGGTGCCGCCGTACTTGCTGTACAGCACGATGTCGCCGACGGTGACGTCCAGCGGGAGACGCTGGCCGTCCTCGAAGCGACCCGGACCGACCGCGAGGACGACGCCCTCCTGGGGCTTCTCCTTCGCGGTGTCCGGGATGACCAGGCCGGAGGCCGTGGTCTGCTCGGCGTCGAGCGGCTGGACCACAATGCGGTCCTCAAGCGGCTTGATGGCAACCTTGGAGCTGGCGGTCGTCACGATCCGACCTCCCCCTTCGGAGATCCGGGGTTAACTGTCTGAGGTGGCGACCAGGTCGATCCGTCGTCGCGGGTGCCGGACCTGCCTGTCGCTGTGTTGGCACTCACCTGGGGTGAGTGCCAGGTGCGAGACTATTCCGGCGATTAGCACTCGGTCAAGCGGAGTGCCAATTCCCGACCTCCGGGCGTTGCGCGCAGCCCGATCCGCCCCCCGCCCGGGATCACTACTGTCCCGCCCCCGCCCCCCACAAACCCACCCCCCTGCGCGGCCGCTGCGCGGGGCTCGGCGGTGTCGGGGGGGCGGTGCGGTGCGGTGCCCGTGCCGGGGGCTGCGCGGTGTACGGCCCTGCCGCGTGCGGGGTCGCTGCGCGGGCTCGGCGGTGTGGTGAGGCGCGGTTCCCGTGCCGGGGGCTGCGCGGTGTGACGGCCCCTGCCGCGTGCGGGGCTTGGCGGTGTCGGGGGGTGGGGCGGTGCGGTGCCCGTGCCGGGGGCTGCGCGGTGTGACGGCCCCTGCCGCGTGCGGGGCTTGGCGGTGTCGGGGGGTGGGGCGGTGCCCCGCACGAGGATCTCCTCGGCTCGCGCCGGGCGGCCGCGGTTCTGCCGTTCGGCCTGGGTTGCGCGCTCGTCCTGCGGAGACCCTCCTGCGTGTCCCCACCCCACGGCAGCGCTCCGGCAAGTACCCGGGAAGCCCCTGGCACGGCCCGGCCGAGGGGGGTGGGGACGTGGCGGGGTGTCCCCGCAGGACGAGCGCGCAACCCCCGGGCCACAACCGAGACATCCCCGCACGCGCCGAGCCGAGGAGACACCCCGGCGGCGGCCCCACACCCCGACCGAACCGATCCCGCCGAGCCGAAACCAGCCCCCCACCCCGCCGAGCACCCCGCAGGGGAGGGGTCGAGGGGACACCGCGGTGGCGTCCCCGTACCCCGACGGGTCGGCCCGGTCGCGCCGAAACAAGCCCCCCACCCCGCCGAGCACCCCGCAGGGGCCCGGCGGCCCCGTACCCCGACCGGACCGATCCCGCCGCGCCGAAACAAGCCCCCCACCTCGCCGAGCACCCCGCAGGGGCCCGGCGGCCCCGTACCCCGACCAGGTCGGCCCGGTCGCGCCGAAACAAGCCCCCCACCTCGCCGAGGACCCCGCAGGGGCCCGGCGGCCCCGTACCCCGACCAGGTCGGCCCGGTCGCGCCGGAGCAAGCCCCCCACTTCGCCGAGGACCTCGATCCCGCTGCGCCGGAGCGAGCCACTCACTCTGCCGAGCGCCCTGCGGGGAGGGGGCGAGGGGACACCCCGCAGGGACCTCGCACGCCGCCCGAACCGACCCGGCCGAGCCGGAGCCCCCACCCCGCCGAGCACCCCGCAGGGGCCCGGTTCGGGTGGTATGTGACGCTTGAGCCGTGCGCATCCTCGTGGTCGAAGACGAACAGAACCTCGCCGAGTCCCTGCGGCGCGGCCTGTCCGCCGACGGGCACCTGGTCGACGTCGCGCACGACGGCCACCGCGGCCTGGACCTGGCCCTCGCCGGCGGCCCGTACGACGTCGTCCTGCTCGACCTGATGCTCCCGGGTCCAGGCGGCCACGCCATCTGCACGCGGATGCGCTCCCACGGCGACACCACCCCCGTCCTGATGCTCACCGCCAAGGACGGCGAGCACGACGAGGCCGAGGGGCTGGACGCCGGCGCCGACGACTACCTCACCAAACCGTTCTCCTTCGTGGTCCTGGCCGCCCGGATCCGGGCGCTCGCCCGCCGCGCCGGAGCCGGCGACCGCGGCACCCTGCAGGCCGGCGACCTCGTCCTGGACCCGCGCGGCCGCCGCTGCCGCCGCGGCGAACGGGACATCGAGCTCACCGCCCGCGAACTCGGCGTGCTCGCCTGCCTGATGGAGCAGCCCGGCCGCGCCGTCGCCAAACAGGACATCCTGGACGAGGTCTGGGACACCCCGCAGGACATCGACCCGAACATCGTCGAGGTGTACGTCTCCTCGCTGCGCAAGAAGATCGACGCCCCCTTCGGCCGCCGCTCCATCCGCACCGTCCACGGCACCGGCTACCGGATGGCCCCCGACGGTGGCTAGGCGACCGGGGATCCGGGCGCGCACCGCCGCGGCCGCCGCCCTCGCCATGGCCGCGGTGCTGGCCGCCGGCGGGCTGTGGCTGCACGCCCTGCTGCGGGCCAACCTCCTCGACAACACCACCGGCCGCACCGAGCTCGCCGCCCTCAGGGCCGCCGCCCAGCTCGACTCCCGCACCCCGCCGCCCGGCGGACGGCTGCCCGCGCCCGAGAACGGCGTGGACCTGGTCCTCGTACGCGACTCCGCCGGCCGGACCGTTGCCGCGACCGGCGGCGACCCGCGGCACGCCCCCGGCCTGGACGGCGCACCGCACCCCGGCCCCGGGGAGGACTCCCGCGCGGCCGTACTCCCGCCCGAGCACCCCGGCGGGCACCGGCGCGCGGTGGTAGCCGTCGCGGCGCCCGGCGGGCACACGGTGTACGCGATGACCGTGCTCGGCGACGTCGACGACGCGACCCGGGCCGTCGCCGTCGGGCTGCTGGCGGGCGCGCCCCCGCTGATCGGCTTCGCCGCGGCCCTGGCCTGGTGGGTGACCGGCCGCGCGCTGCGCCCGGTGGACGCCATCCGCACCGAGCTGGCGTCGGTGAGCGCCAGCGAGCTGGACCGCCGGGTCCCGGACCCCGGCGGGGCGGACGAGATCGCGCAGCTGGCCCGGACCGTCAATGCCACCCTCGACCGGCTGGAGCGCTCCGACGCCCGGCAGCGGCAGTTCACCGCGGACGCCTCGCACGAGCTGCGCAATCCGCTGGCAGCCGTACGGTCCCGGCTGGAGGTGGCGCTGGCGGCGGACCGCCCCGACCGCGAGTCGGTCGCGGCCGCTCTGGCCGAAACCGAGCGGCTGCAGCGGATCGCGGCGGACCTGCTGCTGCTGGCCCGCCTCGACGGCGGGCCGCCGCCCCGGACCGAGCCGGTGGACCTGGCGCTGCTGGCCGCGGAGGACGTGGCCCGCCGGGGCGGCGCCCGGGTCGCGCTACGGCTGGACGCGCGGGCGCCCGTACCGGCGGCCGGGGACCCGCCGCGGCTGGAGCGGGCGCTGGCCAACCTGGTGGACAACGCCCTGCGGCACGCCCGCTCCGAGGTCGCGGTCCGGGCGGCCGAGGAGGACGGATGGGCGGTGCTGGAGGTCACGGACGACGGCCCGGGCATCCCGGACGCGGACCGGGACCGGGTCTTCGAGCGGTTCGTACGGCTGGACGCGGACCGCAGCCGGGCCTGCGGCGGCACCGGCCTCGGCCTGGCCATCGCCCGGGAGATCGCGCGGGCGCACGGGGGCGACGTACGCGCGCTGCCGGCGCCCGCCGGGGGCGCGCGGCTGGTGCTGCGGATCCGGTAGCGGGGCGGGGCCGGGGGCGTGGGGCCGGGGGGCGTGGGGCGACGTGGGGCGGCAGGCCTGAACGCCCCTTCAGGAACCTCAGGATTCCTTCAGCGGGCCTGCCCCACCATCGACTGGCATGAGCGCGCACCGGAGGAAGACGACGACCCGACGCCGCCCCCCGTCCCGCCGTCGGCGGCTGGTCCGCACGCTGCTGGTCGCGACCTGCACGCTGGCGGTGATGGCCGGCGGGGGCGCCTGGTACCTGTATCGGGACCTGGCCGCCGGAATCGGCAGCTCCAAGGCCCTCGAAGGAGCCGAGAAGTCGAGGTTCGGCGACACCAACATCCTGCTCATCGGCCTGGACAGCCGCCGGGACCAGAACGGCGAGGAACTGCCCGAGGAGGTCCTCGACCAGCTGCACGCCGGCAGTTCGGACATCGGGGGCTACAACGCCAACACCCTGATCCTGCTGCACGTGCCGGGGGACGGCAGCCGGGCGAAGGCCTTCTCGGTGCCGCGCGACGACTTCGTCGACATACCCGGCCACGGCAAGGACAAGATCAAGAAGGCGTACGGGCTGGCGAAGGCCCGGAAGGAGGGGCAGCTCGCCGCAGCGGGCGTGAAGGACTCCCGGCAGCTGGAACGGGAGGGCCGGGAGGCGGGGCGGGCGGCCCAGATCGCGACGGTGCGCGCCTTCCTGGGGGTGCCGGTCGATCACTTCGCCGAGCTGAATCTGGCCGGTTTCCACCACCTCGCGGACGCGCTGGGCGGCGTACCGGTGTGCCTGAACAAGGCGGTCAAGGACCGGTACTCGGGAGCCGACTTCCCGGCCGGCCCGCAGACCCTCGACGGCCGGCAGTCGCTCGCCTTCGTGCGCCAGCGGCACGGCCTGGACGGCGGCGACCTGGACCGGACGAAGCGGCAGCAGGCCTTCCTCGCGGGTGCGACGAAGAAGCTGAACTCGGCCGGGACCTTCACGGACCCGGCGAAGCTGATCAAGCTGATCGACGCCGCGAAACAGGACGTGGTGACCGACCAGGGGTGGGACCTGCTGTCGTTCGTGAAGCAGGCGAAGAGCCTGTCCGGCGGCAGGGTGCAGTTCACGACGCTCCCCGTCGAGCGCTTCGGAAGGAACCTCGGGGAGGACATCAACGTCGTAGATGATATGAAGATAAAGCGCCTCATTGCAGAGCAGATCGGACCCAAGGCTTCCGCAAGCCCCGGCGCGCCGAGCGCCCCGGCGAGCGAGCCCGGCGCACCCGGCTCCGCACAGGGGGCGCGCGAGGCATCACCCCCACCGGCCTCCTCACCCTCCCCCAAGGACGGCGGCGGCATCCCGTGCGTGGACTGAGGCCCCTGACGACGGCGGGCGCACGCCGCCGCACCGAAGCGCTGCTCCTGGTCCTCGTCATCGTCATCGCCGTCTTCGGGCACGCCGCCGCAGGCCTCGCGATGAACGACGAGCTCCCGCCCAACCTCGCCGACTTCACCATCTCCATGACCCTGCTGGCACTGGTGGGCCACCTCGGCGTGCGCCGCTTCGCGGCCTACGCGGATCCGCTGGTCTTCCCGCTCGCCATGCTGCTCACCGGGCTGGGGCTCGTACTGATCCACCGGCTCGACCAGGGCTACATCGAGCGGTGGAACTCGGACGCCAACGCCCCGGGCCAGCTGCTGTGGACGGTGGTCGGGGTCGCCGCGTGCATCGCGATGCTGGGACTGCTGCGCGACCACCGGCTGCTGCAGCGGTTCATCTACATCACGATGGCGGTCGCGCTGGTGCTGCTGATCGCACCGGCGTTCTTCGGCGCCGACACGTACGGCGCCAAGCGGTGGATCATCCTCTTCGGCTTCTCGATCCAGCCCGGCGAGTTCGTGAAGATCATGATCGCGATCTTCTTCGCCGGCTACCTGGTGATCCACCGCGACTCGCTGGCCCTGACGGGCCGGAAGTTCCTCGGCATGCGGCTGCCCCCGATGCGCCAGCTCGGACCCATCATCACCGTGTGGATCCTCTCGATGCTGGTGCTGGTCTTCGAGCGGGACCTCGGCACGTCGCTGATCTTCTTCGGCGTCTTCGTGGTGATGCTGTACGTCGCCACCGAGCGCACCAGCTGGATCGTGTGCGGCCTGCTCATGGCCTCGGCGGGCGCCTTCGTGGTCGGCTCGACGGAGCCGCACGTCAAAGCGCGCGTGGCGGCCTGGCTGAACCCGCTCTCCGTCTACTGGGAGAACCCTCCCCCGGGCGTCACCTCGGACCAGTCGGCGCAGGCGCTCTTCAGCTTCGGCACGGGCGGCATCTCCGGGACCGGCCTCGGCATGGGACACCCCGAGCTGATCAAGTTCGCCGGGCGCAGCGACTTCATCCTCACCACCGTGGGCGAAGAACTCGGCCTGGCCGGGGTCATGGCCGTACTGGTCCTCTACGCACTCCTCGTGCAGCGCGGCCTGCGGATGGCACTCGGCGCCCGCGACCCCTTCGGCAAGCTGCTGGCGGTGGGCCTGGCCGCGGCGTTGGCCCTGCAGGTCTTCGTGGTCGCCGGAGGCGTCACCGGCCTGATCCCCCTGACGGGCAAGGCCCTGCCCTTCCTGGCCAAGGGCGGCTCGTCCCTCCTGGCCAACTGGATCATGATCGCCCTCCTCCTCCGCATCAGCGACAGCGCGGAACGACAACGCGAGGCGGACGCCCAAGACCCGGCGGAAACGACGATCACACCGGTGGTGCGGGTGTAGGGATCGGGGCACGGCGGAAGCCGATGGGGCGGGGGCTGGGAAGCGCGGGGTAGTGGCGTGCGAGCGGTGCCTCAGCGGGTCGGGACCGGCAGCACGCGGGGGGTGCGGGGGGGTGTTTGAGCGGGGCGGCATCAGTGACGTGCTGGGGGTTTCCCGTCCGTCCTATCGTCTTCCGTGTCGGGCCGGTCCCTCAAGGGCGCTCGTTCCTCGCGTCGCTTCGCGATGTCGCTGCGCTCCACCCTTGACCGCCCGTCCCGCCCCGGAAAATCGAGGACAGCCGGGAAGCCCCCAGAAGAACGGGCCGGGGGAGAAGACACCATCGGGGCGTCGGAGAGGCCCGGGCAGAGCCCGTGCGCTCCAGATCGCTACGCGGTCCTGCCCGTCGGCGTCCGCAGGCCTCTTGGGCTGGGCATAAGCCGCCATCGATGGCGAGGCGCTTCTCGATCACGCGACTGCAGTTCGGCTGGGGCTGGTCATAAGCCGCAGACGCCCTGATGCGCCCGCCTTGGACGGCGTCTGCGGGCGGTTTGGGGGAAGGACGAGCGCCAGATGACGGCTGAGGCGATGCCCATCCAGGTCTGGGGTATGTCCCGCCGAACCGGGAAGGCGCTAGGTGCGGCCCGCCGTGATTAGGCTGACCGCATGACGATTCGCGCTGTGGTTTTCGACGTTGGCGAGTGCCTCGTGGACGAGACCAGGGAGTACGGGACATGGGCCGACTGGCTGGGAGTCCCCCGCCATACCTTCGCAGCGATGTTCGGCGCCGTCATCACCCAAGGGCGCGACTACCGGGAGGTGTTCCAGCCCTTCAAGCCCGGCTTCGACCTGACGGCCGAGCGCGAGGCCCGCGCCGCGGCGGGTCAGCCCGAGCACTTCGACGAGAGCGACCTCTATCCTGACGTCCGGCCGGCCCTCACGGCACTACGCGAGGCAGGTCTCTGGCTGGGCATCGCAGGGAACCAGACGGTGCGGGCAGGTGGGATCCTGCGCTCGCTGTTCGCCGATGACGTCGACCTCATCGGGACGTCGGACGACTGGGGCGCCAGCAAGCCGGATCCCGAGTTCTTCGTCCGCGTCGCAAAGGTTGTCCCGTTCGCCCCGGAAGAGATCCTCTACGTCGGCGACCGCGTCGACAACGATCTCCGCCCAGGCTACGCGGCGGGCATGCACACCGCGCTCATCCGCCGCGGCCCGTGGGCAACGATCCAGTGGGACAGCTCTGAGGCGTTGGAACTTCCGACGTTCCGGATCGAATCCCTCGAAGAGCTGCCGACCCGGATCACAGAATTCAATTCGTCAGAGCGCTGACCACCGAACCCCATCCGTACAGACGGTCGTCGAGTTCGCGGACGCATCGCTCGTGCTGCCACGGTACGAGCGCGCGCCTCACGTCACGGACGCGCTCCAGCCCCGTCGCGTACCAGTGGGATTCGAGCAGGTCGAGCGCGCGCAATGCATACCCTGCGGCGGCCTCCGGCTTGCGCGCAGCAGCTTCTACCGCCCCTAGGTCGCCTAGGATCACCGTCCGCTGCTTGTCGGAATCGGCAGGCAGCTCGGCCAGCGCGCGGAGCAGTGTTTCCCGGGCTTGCGGCAGACGCCCCGCCTTGAGCTCGGTATTGCCCTTGAACGCGGCCAGCCTCACGACCGAGAACCAGTCCATCCACTCCGGGCTCGCGTACGCGCCTCCGGCAGTGAGCACATCCTCGCCGTGGGCGATCAGGTTGAGCGCCGTCCGTGTGTTGCCACAGCGGGTCTCGCATTCGGCCTCGACTGCGTCCAGCCATGCCAGGAACTCTGCGGAGGCCGGTGCCCGGCGGGCGTAGGTACGGGCTGCGATCATCCGCTCCGAGGCCGCGAGCTGGTCCCCTGACCATCCCGGTACGAAGGCCATGTGCGCCAGGATCGCGCTGCCGAGGAGCGGGTCGTCGGCCTCGCCCGCCGCCTGCAGGGCCTGCACCCAGGTGTCTCGCGCGCGCTCGGGTGCGCGTTGGTCGAAGAACTCGATCCGCCCTGCGAGAAGGTGGCTCTCCGCCAAGGCGGCGGCCAAGGTCTGGTGCGTCTGTCCGGCTGTGGCGGGGAGCAAAACCTCCCCGAGTCCTGCATGTGCGACGACGGCCGGGTGGAGTGTGGCGGGCGCGACGCTCCAATAGAGCTGCCGGTGGGCGCGAGTGACCGCGAGATAGTCCGATGCGACGGTCGCGGGCTGCATTGCGTTCTGGCTCCGGACCGCGCCTCGGGCCGGCGGTGCCAGGCGGGTGGGCGAAAGCCCGTACTCCGCAGTGCCGGGACGCGGCTCGAAGCCAAGCTGCTCCATGTCCTGCCCCAGGAGTTCTTGGAGTGCGCGGCGGGCTTCGGGGTACGGCCAGGGCGGCGTTTCGGACTCCCACCGTTGCACCTGCTTGATACCGACGTTCACGCCTCTGCGAGCCAGGGCGTCGATGAGGTCTTGCTGGGACCGGTATCCGGCGGCCAAGCGGGCGGCGCGTAGACGCGTGTTGCCCGTAGGACGTGGCATCTCATCCTCCTTGTGAAAGCGGGATGTGCCCACTGTCCCAGGACGTCGCATCTGTTGCCCATGATTCACCGCATCGAGCGCACAGAAGTCCTTTTATGCGACGCCAGAAGTCCCCGAGAGGTCCTCGGCAAGCGACCTTTACGAGTCCAGTCTTGACTCACCACCCGCTACCAACAGGAGGGAGCAGCACCGTGACGAGCCCCACCCCTCGCGGCGTTTGGAGCCTCGACATCCCGGACAGTCCGAGCGTCGGATTCGCCGCTGTCCAGCAGCCCAGTCCCGAACTCCTGGCTCGCGCGCAGGCCGGCTTCGAGCGTTTCACCGCCGCCAGCGGGGTCGAGAGCGATGAGTGAGCGGTACGAATACGTGCCGCACCTGCTCCTGCGGCGCCGTGTCCGTGACATCGCTTCCGGCGCCGAAGGCGAGTTGATGGCCGTGATCAACGAGAACGTCTCGGAAGCCGGCCTCGAATGCTGGGTGGAACTGGCCTACATCCGTGGCGCATCCGGGCGGGAGTTCACCACCTCGGTCGCCAACATCGTGCCTGCCTGTTCGGCCGCGTCACGCCAGACGTGAGTCATTTTCTGCAGACGGCATTCGCTGTGGGTCGACGTGCGCGGGGTGGCGCTCGGCGAGCAGTCGCTTGCGCTTGCGGTGGCGGGTGCGGCGGACGGCGGTGACGAGGACGATGGCGGCGCAGAGGACGATGCCGAGGACGGCGAGAGCGACGGCCAGTGCCAGCCAGCCCGCAAGCGCGAAAAAGCCTCCGGCGTCCCCGATGGCGTACTTGGATTCCGCGTGGGACGAACAGGTGACCTCGAAGTCGCCCGCTCGGGAGACGTCGATGGTGTAGAGCGGGTTCCAGGTCTCGTGACGGGTGAGGAACACGTCGACTCCCGGACCGGTGAGGCGGGGGTCGCCCGGCCCGGTGACGCTGCACTTCGCGGAGGCGATCGGGCCGAATTCCTCGTCCCTGATCCAGATGGACTTCTCGCTCCCCGGATCGAGCCGGAGGGTGACGGTCCTGCCGTTGGCGAACGGATGGCCGGTGTCCACCGCCTGGGTCGCGCTGTTGAACCGGAGCACACCGATCACCGCGGCCATCAGGATCAGCACGACGGCGATCGCGCCTGCTGCGACGTACCAGCGACGGCTGGGCCGGAGTTCGTTCGCCGGTATCCGCGGCGGTGGGGAGGGCTTCACCGGCACACCCTAGATCGTTCTGTCCGCCGACGGTCGCCGGGCCCCGCACGGGCGGTCCCGCCCGTCAGGCGTCGAAGTCGTATTCCAGGATGTAGGAGGCGGAGTCCAGGGTCATTTCGTTGACCTCGACGGCTCGGCCGTCCTCGGCGAACGCGGTGCGGACGATGCGGATGACGGGCGTGCCCATCGTGAGGGAGAGCCGGTCGGCCTCTTCGGCGGACGGCATGCGGGAGCGGATCTCCTCGCGGAAGTGGACCGGGCCGTGGCCCAGCTCGGCCAGCCGGGCGTACGTCCCGCCCGGGCCCGTCTCGTGCTGGGTGATGGGCGAACCGGCGACGACGTCCGACGGCAGGTAGGAGGTCGCGAAGAGCACCGGCTTGCCGTCGAGCACGAAGCGGCGGCTGCGCGCCCACACCTGGGTTCCCGGTGTGATGCCGAGCGCGTCGCAGACGCGGTCGTCCGCCTCTTCTTCGCGTACGTCGATCTGGTCGACGACCAGCTCCCGGTCCTCGGAGTCCGTCGACCAGATGGAGCGGCCCGCACCCCACGTCTCCTGCGCCAGCCGCTGAAGACCGCGCCGCCGCAGGGGTCTGAACGCCCGGACGAAGACCCCGGCACCCTTCCGCGCCTCGGCGAGGCCTTCGTTCTGCAGGACGCCGAGGGCCTGGCGGGCGGTCATCCGGGCGACCTCGTAGGCGGCCATGAGGTCGTTCTCACCCGGCAGCCGGTCGCCCGGGCCGTATTCGCCGGCCTGGATGGACTTCCTCAGCGCGTCGGCGATCCGCTGGTACTTCGGCTGCCGAGTAGCGCCCTGGCTGGTCATGAGAACGATCACTCCCTTTCCTCTCCAGACACCCTAGGGCGAGAGGTGGGCCACCGCACGCATCAGCCCGGGAGCCCATTCGGGCGCAGTTCTCTAGAGAGGTGTTGCGAACGGAAGGCGGATCCGGTGTAGTGGAAATGTCTCTGGAGAGGCTGCCGTTGAAGGGGTGGTCTGCATGCCTCAGCACCGTGACGTCCGGTGAGCGAGCGCTACGAGCACGTGCCGCACCACCTGCTGCACCGACGCGTTCGCGACATCGCTTCCGGTGTCGAGGGCGAGCTGATGGCCGTGGTCAACGAGAACGTCTCGGACGCCCCCACCGAGCACTGGGTGGAGCTCGCCTACATCCGCGGCGCGTCCGGACTGGAGTTCACCACGTCGGCCGCCAACGTCGAGCCCGCAGACTGAGCCCCACCCCATCGGTCACGGGCCGAGGTACTCGAGGACGCCGCCGTGCGGGTGCCGGGCACTCCGGCAGGTACCGGACGGGCACGGTGTCGCCGACGGCGTGGGGCGCATGGGCCACCAGCTCGGCACGCACGCCCCGCCCCTCCGGCGTCAGGAATCCCAGGATCAGCCGCCGCTGGCTGGTGGTGTATCCGTCCGAGGAGCGGTTGTGCACCACGTAAGCCTCCAGGCAGCGGGCCTCTGCCACCACCCCTCCCGGATGGTTCTTCGGTTCACCAGCGCCACGCGCACCATGGAGACCAGTCCCGCGACACCCAGGGCGGCAACGGCTCCCGTAAGGATGCGCTGTCGGGCTCAGGGGGTGCGGACGCCCCCCGGCGGGCCGCCGCTAGAGGTAGTCCTCCAGGCGGCCGATCTTGTAGCCCTGCTCCTGGATGCGCTGGAGCATGCGGGTCGTCATCTGGATCTCCGTCGCGCCCTTGAGTTCGGACGGGCCGCGGAAGTGGGCGAGGACGATGTCACCGGGCTGGAGGGCGGAGCCCTGGGCGTACTGGAAGTTGTTGATCTGCATCGACACCCGCCACAGGAGGATCGACGAGACACCGCACTCCGAGGCTGCCCGGAGGGTGTCGTCGTTGTAGTTGCCGAAGGGCGGGCGGAAGAGCGGCGGGCGCCGGCCGAAGCGCTGCTCCAGCTTGTCCTGCTGGCCGCATATCTCCTTCTTCTGCGCCTCGAAGGAGAGGGTCCGCAGGTTCGGGTGGGTCAGCGTGTGGTTGTTCACCGTGCTCGCCGAGCCGTTGTCGCGGAGCTTCTCGAAGTGCCCGTAGTCGGACGAGGCCACGCTGTCCGTCAGGAACATGCTGATCGGCAGCTTGAGGTCGGCCGCCATCTTGAGGAACTCGGGGTCCTTCTCCGCGCCGTCGTCGAAGGTCAGGAAGACTATTTTCTCCCCGGCCGGCAGGGGTATTCGGTCTATCACCGGGACCTTGCCCGCGGCCGCCTTGGGGAGCTGCGGCTTCTGGGCGGGCTTCGGCGCGTACTGGACGGGGGCGGTGAGGCCCCACTTCTTGTACGCCTCGTCGCCCGCGCCGCCCGGCGCGGGCGACGCGGGTGCGGGAGCCGACGCGGACGGCGTCTGCGACGGCTCCTGCGTCGTCTTGCGGCCCAGCCGTTCGATGGGCTCCACACTCTCCCCGCACCCCGTCAGGGAGAGCGCGAGCGCGCCGGCCGCCAGCGTTCCGGCTACCAACCGGCGCACGTACCTCACAAGTAGTCCTCCAGGCGTGCCACGGCGTATCCCTTGTCCGTGACGGTCTTCATGACATGACGGATCATGTCAGGCATCGTGCCCTTCCAGTCCTCCTTGCCCCGGAAGTGCGTGAGGATGATGTCACCGGGGTGCAGGTCACGATCCCACTCGCGGTAGTCCATGCGGTTCGTGAACGCCTCGGCGTTCCACAGCGGGACCGCCTTGATGCCGCAGGACTTCGCCGCCTTGAGGGTGTCGTCGTTGTAGTTGCCGTACGGCGGCCGGAAGAGGGTCGGGCGCTTGCCGAACGTCTTCTGGATGGTGTCCTGCTGGCCGCAGATCTCCTCGCGCTGCTGCTCGTACGACAGCCCGGGCATGTAGCGGTGGTTGAGGGTGTGGTTGTTCAGGGTGACGCCGGCGGCCTGCATCTGCTTGAAGTACGGGTAGTCGTCCTTCACCAGGTAGTCGCTGAGGAAGGCCGTGTACGGGATCTTCAGCTCCTGCATCATCTTCAGGAACTCGGGGTCCTTCTCCGAGCCGTCGTCGATGGTCAGGAAGACGACCTTGTCCTCGGTGGGGACGGTGGTGAAGACCGGGGGCAGTTCGTCCTCTTCGTGGTTCCACACCTCGAAGCCGTCGCGGGTGCTGATGTGCGGCTTCTCCTTCGGCGCCGCGGGGGCGGCGAGCGGCACCTTGCGCAGCCCCCACTTCTTCGCCGCGGCGACGCGCGCCTGCTGCAGCGCCTTGGCCTTCTCGGCGGCGCTGAGCGCGCCCGCGGCGCCCGCCTCGGAACCCTTGGCGGCCTTCGCCTTCTCGGCCTTGTCCGGAGCCCCCGACTGCCCCGAGCCGCATGCCGTGCCGAGGGCGGCTACGAGCAGGGCGGCCACGGCCACCCCGAACCGGCGGCGCGGACCCGCCGCGCGCCGGTGACCCAGTTGCGTCTTATCTTCCCTTTGTCCGACTAGCTGCATAGCAGCGCATCCTGGCATCCGACACGCAGGCTTCCGGGCCGACACCGCGCACCGGTCTGCGACGTTCCTCCGACCGGCCCACACACCCCGTCGCCGACAATGGACCCGTGACCCCCGAAGACTTCGCCGCCCTCCTGGCCCCCGAGGGCCGCGCCCTCCTCGACTCGCTCCGCGACCACGACCCCGCCCAGGAGCTGGCCGTCGCCACCCGGCTGCGCCGCGAGCACCCCGCCGGGCTGGTCTCCGCGGCCCTCGGGCAGGCCCGGCTGCGGCAGCGCGCGGTGGCGAAGTTCGGGGCCGAGGACGCCTTCCGGATGTACTTCACCCCCGGCGGCGGCGAGATGGCCACCCGCGCGTCGGTGGCCTCGTACCGGGCCGAGCGGCTCGCCGCCCTCGGCGTACGCAGCGTGGCGGACCTGTGCTGCGGCATCGGCGGGGACGCCCTCGCCCTGGCCCGGCTCGGCATCCGGGTGCTCGCGGTGGACCGCGACCCGCTGACGGTCGCCGTCGCGCGCGCCAACGCCGAGGCCCTGGGGCTGGCGGACCTGATCGAGGTCCGGGAGGCCGACGTGACGGAGGTGGACACCGCCGGCTACGACGCGGTCTTCATCGACCCGGCCCGGCGCGGGGGCCGCGGGCGGATCTTCGACCCGGAGTCCTACTCACCGCCGCTGTCGTGGGCCGTCGGGACGGCCCGTGCGGCGAAGTACGCGGCCATCAAGATCGCCCCCGGGATCCCGCACGAGGCGGTCCCGGCGGAGGCCGAGGCCGAGTGGATCTCCGACCAGGGGGACGTCAAGGAGGCCGTGCTCTGGTTCGGCACCGCCCCCGGGACCGTGCGCGCCACCCTGCTGCCCGGGCCGCGCGAGCTGCACACCGCCGATCCGCTGCCCGACCCGGAGGCCGGGCCGGTGGGCCGCTGGCTCTACGAGCCCGACGGCGCAGTGATCCGCGCCCATCTGGTCGCCGAGGTCGCCGAGCAGCTGGACGGCCGGCTGATCGACCCGACGATCGCCTACATCACCGCGGACGAGCTGCGGACGACGCCGTACGCGACCGCGTACGAGATCACCGACGTGCTGCCCTTCGGTATGAAGAAGCTGAAGGCCCTGCTGCGCGAGCGCGGGGTCGGGATCCTGACCGTGAAGAAGCGCGGTTCGGCCATCGAGCCCGAGGAGCTGCGTAAGAAGGTCAAGCCGCAGGGCCCGAACTCGGCGACCGTCTTCCTGACCCGGGTGGCGGGCGCCCCCTCGATGCTGATCGGCGCACCGGCGCCGGCCGTGCCGCCCGGGGCGTAGGCGCCCGGGCCGGGGCGCCCCGACGCTCCGGGGTCAGCCCCCCTCGACCTCCACCGACTCGAACCGCCAGCGGTGCACCGCCCGCGTGATCAGGTCGGCGGCCGGCTCGGGCAGCTCGGGCAGGTCCGCCGCGACCCCCTCGGCCGCCTCCCACCAGGTGATGACGAGGACCCGGTCCTGCGGGGCCCGGAACACCTCGCGGCGTACCGGGTCCCGGGCGAGGACCTGGGCGCGGGCCCACTCCAGCAGCTCGTTGCCCCGGCCGTCGGCCGCCCGGGCCTCCCACATCAGCGCGACGGTGCTCACGAGTAGAGGTTGTCCTTGCTCAGCTCGTGCACGTGGTCGTGGTCGTGGTCATGACCGTGACCGTGCGAGTGGCCGTTTCCGTGCGCGTGGCCGTGCGTGTGGGACGTCCCCGGCACGTGCGGGTCCGTGACCGGCAGCGAGGAGTCCGCCGACAGGTCCCAGTCCGAGGGCGGCCGGTTCCGCTTGACCATCTCGGCGCCGAGCGCGGCCACCATCGCCCCGTTGTCCGTGCACAGCTTCGGCCGCGGCACGCGCAGGGTGATGCCCGCGGCGTCGCAGCGCTCCTGGGCGAGCGAGCGCAGCCGCGAGTTGGCCGCCACACCGCCGCCGATCATCAGGTGGTCGACGCCCTCGTCCTTGCACGCCCGGATCGCCTTGCGCGTCAGGACGTCCACGACGGCCTCCTGGAAGGACGCCGCCACATCGCGCACCGGCACCTCCTCGCCCGCGTTGCGCTTCGCCTCGATCCAGCGGGCGACGGCCGTCTTCAGCCCGGAGAAGGAGAAGTCGTACGCGGGGTCGCGCGAGCCCGTCAGGCCGCGCGGGAAGTTGATCGCCTTCGGGTCGCCCTCCTTGGCGAGCCGGTCGATGACCGGGCCGCCGGGGAAGCCCAGCTGGAGCACACGGGCGATCTTGTCGAAGGCCTCGCCCGCGGCGTCGTCGATGGTCGCGCCGAGCGGCCGTACGTCGGAGGTGATGTCGGGGGCCAGCAGCAGCGAGGAGTGCCCGCCGGAGACCAGGAGCGCCATGGTGGGCTCGGGCAGCGGGCCGTGCTCCAGCTGGTCGACGCAGATGTGCGAGGCCAGGTGGTTGACGCCGTAGAGGGGCTTGCCGAGGGCGTACGCGTAGGCCTTGGCGGCCGAGGTGCCCACCAGCAGCGCCCCGGCGAGGCCGGGCCCGGCCGTGACCGCGATGCCGTCGAGGTCGCGGGCGCTGACACCGGCCTCCTTCAGGGCGCGTTCGATGGTGGGGACCATCGCCTCCAGGTGGGCCCGCGAGGCCACCTCGGGCACGACGCCGCCGAAGCGGGCGTGCTCGTCGACGCTCGACGCGATCGCGTCCGCGAGGAGGGTGGTTCCGCGGACGACGCCGACGCCGGTCTCGTCGCAGGACGTCTCGATGCCGAGGACGAGCGGTTCGTCAGCCATTGCTCTCACTGCTCTCAGTTCGTGCTTGTGCGGGGTCGGTCAGTCGCATGACGAGCGCGTCGACGTTGCCCGGCTGGTAGTAGCCGCGCCGGAAGCCGATGGGCTCGAACCCGAAGCGCTCGTAGAGCTTCTGGGCGCGCGTGTTGTCCACGCGCACCTCCAGCAGCACCTCGGCGCATTCGAACGCGGTGGCGGCGCGCAGCAGGTCGGTCAGGAGCCGGGCGCCGAGCCCGGTCCCCCACTGGTCGCGGGCGGCCGCGATGGTCTGTACGTCGGCCAGGTCGCCGGCGGCGGCCAGTCCGGCGTAGCCGACGAGGCGGCCGTCGGGCGTCTCGGCGACGACGTAGCGGCGGGTGGCCTGCGGGCCGCGCGCGTGGGCCAGTTCGGACCAGAACATCCCGGCGGACCAGGCGTCCTCCGGGAAGAGGTCGTGCTCCAGTTCCAGCACCGGTGCGATGTCCCACCAGCGCATCTCGCGCAGAACCGTCTCGGCCGTGGTCACTTCGGGGTGACCACCTTGTAGTTCTTGGGCACCTGCGCGTCGGGGCGGCGCAGGTAGAGCGGGGTCGGGGGAAGGAACTCCGCGCCCGCGGCCAGCCGTTCCGCCGCCAGGGAGGCCAGCGCGGCGGCCGACTGGTGCTCGGGGCCCCGCGCGTCCGGGAACACCTCGGGGTACAGGAGTGCGCCCTGGCCCACCGCGGGCAGGCCGGCGACCTGCTCGGCGATGTCCGCCGGGCGGTCCACGGAGGGCTCGCCGACGCGCGTGCGCGGGTCCTCGTAGCGTGCCCAGTAGACCTCCTTGCGCCGCGCGTCGGTGGCGACGGTGAAGGGGCCCTCGATCCCTGCGGTGCCCGCGGCGTAGGCGAGTCCGTCCAGCGTGCACAGGCCGTGGACGGGCACGCCCAGTACGGCGGCGAAGGTGGAGGCGGTGACGAGGCCGACGCGCAGTCCGGTGTAGGGGCCGGGCCCGACGCCGACCACGATGCCGGTGATCGCGTCGAGCTTCAGGCCGGCCTCGGCGAGGACGCGGTCCACGGAGGGGATCAGCAGCTCCCCGTGGCGGCGGGCGTCGACCTGGTCGGACTCGGCGAGGACGGACTCGCCGTCGTGCAGGGCGACGGTGACGGCGGGCGTGGCGGTATCTACAGCGAGCAAGAGCACGCGAACAGCCTACGACTCCGGCGGCCGCACCCCTTGCGCCCGGTCGTGGAGCGGGGCGGCTGCTACCTTTCGACCGAGGGATCACAGAGGGATCACAAGGGATCGCGTCAGCGCGGAGAGGTGGAGCAAGGTGGCACGCAGCAGCTCGGGAATCGTGGCCGGGCTCACCGCCGCGGCGATCGCAGCCGTCGGCTTCCTCGGCTACCAGGCTTCCGCGACGGCGCCGGCGCATCCCCCGCAGGCGGCCGCGCAGGAGCCGGCCCCGGCGGCGAGCCCGGCGGCCGCGGGCAAGCAGGACCCGGCGAAGCCGGTGTCCGTGCCCGAGGGTTCCGGCACGGGTGTGCGCGTCGTGTACTCGGTGGGGCAGAAGCGGGTGTGGCTGGTGGGGGACGCCGCGCAGCAACAGCAGCTCAGGTCGTTCACGGTGATGCCGAGCACGGTGCACCCGAAGCCGGGCACCTACCTCGTCGGTTCGCGCTCGGGCTCGGTCACGGGCTCGGACGGGGTGCCGATCGAGCACGTGGTCCGGTTCGCCACCCAGGAGGGTGTGGCGGTCGGTTTCAGCGCCCGCGTGGACGGCTCGACGCCGGAGCCCGACCCGAACAAGAAGACCGGCGGCATCCGCATGTCGCGGGCCGACGGCGACGCGATGTGGGCCTTCGCGACGATCAACTCCAAGGTCGTCGTCGTTCCCTGACGGTACGCGCTTCCTTCACCCGTACGGGCGACCGGCCGAGGCCGGGTGCCCGGGACGAGCCCTCCGGCCCCGTTCGGGGTCCTTTCAGGCCGCTTCGGATTCCGGAGCGGCCTGTTCGCGTACGCAGGCCTGCGGCTCGGCCTCGCGCGGGAGGCGTTCTTCGCGCGAGGGCGGCGTCGAGACGGCGGTGGCGGCCACGCCCGCGGCCAGCAGCGCGTACATGGAGACGGTGGACGGGCGGGGGTGGCGCTGTGCTCCTGCTGGTGCCGACATGGCTGCCTCCTGGACCCCGGGACGCCGTACTTAGGCATACCTAAGAAACTCTCGGTACCATGTCATCACGAGGGCTGCCGCCAACGCAATATCTTGCCGACGAGTTGTCGGCACGTTTACTCCGAGAACGCTCCGGCCAGGGCCTCCAGCCCCGCTCCGGCGCCCCAGCGCGCTCCGACCCCCCGCACCGAGACCTCCCGTACGTCGTCCAGGACCTCCTCGTGGCCGACGGCCCGCGCGATCACCACGTGCAGCCTGTCGTCGGAGAGCTCCTCGACCTTGCCGTCACCCCACTCCACGACGACCACGGACTCGGGCAGCGAGACGTCGAGGTCCAGGTCCTCCATCTCGTCCAGCCCGCCGCCCAGGCGGTACGCGTCCACGTGCACCAGCGCGGGCCCGCCGGTCAGCGAGGGGTGCACCCGGGCGATCACGAAGGTCGGCGAGGTCACGGCCCCGCGCACGCCCAGCCCCTCGCCCAGGCCCCGGGTCAGCGTGGTCTTGCCCGCGCCCAGCTCGCCGGTCAGCAGGACGAGGTCGCCGGGGCGCAGCAGGCCGGCGATCCGGCGGCCCAACTCCTGCATCGCCCCGGGGGAGTCGACGGTGATCAGGGTCTGCGCGCCGCGCCCGGACTCAGCTTCCGGGGCCTGGCTGCGCTGTGCTTCCAGCGGTACTTCTTCCATGCGCGCCAACGTTAGTCGCTACCGGGACCGGCACCGCCCCGGTGCGGGCCAGCAGCTCGGTCAGCAGCCGCGTCACGGTCTCGGGGCGCTCCAGCATCATCAGGTGCCCGGTGGACTCCAGGACGACGAGTTCGGCGGCGGGCAGCACGTCCTTGATGGCCGCGCTGTGCCCCGGCGGGGTGATCATGTCCTTGTCCCCGGCGATGACGGTGACCGGTACGCCGGCGAACTGCTGGAGCGCGGCGGTCTTGTCGTGGGTCTGGAAGGCCGGGTAGAACTCCGCGACGACGTCGATCGGGGTGGCCTCGATGAGCCGCTCCGCGAAGCGCGCGACGCCCGGGTCCACGTCCCGGGAGCCGAACGAATACATCTTGATCATGCCGGCGAAGAGGTCCGCGGTGGCCCGCCGGCCCTTCTCGACCAGTTCCACCTGCGATCCGAGCGCCTTCAGCACGCCCGGCAGGATCCTGCGCACGGCGCCCACGCCGGCGGCGGGCAACCCGTACGTCACCTCGCCGAGGCGGCCGCTGGAGGTCCCGACCAGGGCCACGCCGACGACGCGGTCGCGCACGAGGTCCGGGTACTGCTCGGCGAATCCCATGATGGTCATTCCGCCCATCGAGTGACCCACCAGGATCAGCGGGCCCTCCGGGGCGGTGGCGTCGATGACGGCCTTCAGGTCCCGGCCGAGCTGCTCCATCGTGAGCGGTTCGCCGTCCGCCTGGGCCAGGCCGCGCGCGCTGCGCCCGTGGCTGCGCTGGTCCCAGTAGACCGCGCGGACCACTCCGCGCAGGGCCGCCCGCTGGAAGTGCCAGGAGTCCTGGGCGAGGCAGTAGCCGTGGCAGAAGACGACGGTCGCCGGGGGTTCTGCCTTGCGCCGCAGCCGGCGCCGCTTGCCCTCCTCGGGGAGCTCGTCGACCTCGTAGTAGAGCTCGGTGGCGTCCTCGGCCCGGCAGGTGCCCTCGGTGCCGCGCAGGGAGCCGTAGTCCCCCGCGGCGTCGAGGGCCAGGCGGGCCTTCCTGCGCATGCCGCGTCCGACGGTGATCCGCTCGACCGCGACACCGGCCGCCGCACCCGCGGCTATCACGCCGATGGCGGCGCCGGCCCAGCCGGCCCTGCGCCAGTTCTCGCTCACGCCGCCGCCCTCACTCCGCTCAGCCGCCCAGGTACACCCGGGGCACGCGGCCACCGATACGGGTGACGATCTCATACGCGATCGTGTGTGCCGCTTGTGCCCAGTCCTCGGCGGAGGGTTCACCGCGTTCCGCGTCGCCGAAGATGACGACCTCGTCGCCGGCGCGGGCGCGGTCTTCTCCCAAGTCGACCACGAACTGGTCCATGGCGACGCGTCCGGCGACGTGGCGGACCTTGCCGCCGACGAGCACCGGGCCGGTCCCCGAGGCGTGGCGCGGGATGCCGTCGGCGTAGCCGGCCGGAACCAGCGCCAGGCTCGTCTCCCCGCTGGTGGTGTAGTGGTGGCCGTAGCTCACCCCGTGCCCGGCGGGGACCGTCTTGACCAGCGCGAGGGAGGCCTTGAGGGTCATCGCGGGCCGCAGGCCCAGCTGGGCCGGGGTGCCGAGCTCGGGCGCCGGCGAGACCCCGTAGACGGCCAGCCCGCAGCGCACCAGGTCGTAGTGGGACTCGGGCAGGGTGAGGGTGGCCGGCGAGTTGGCGATGTGCCGGACCTCGGGGTCGACGCCCTCCTTCTCGGCGTACGCGAGCATCTCGCGGAAGGCGTCGAGCTGGAGCCGGATCGAGGGGTGGCCGGGCTCGTCGGCGCAGGCGAGGTGCGACCAGAGGCCGGTGACCTTGACGGTGCCCTCGGCCTGGGCGGCGACGGCCGCCCCGACCAGGGCCTCCCAGTCGGCGGGCTGGCAGCCGTTGCGGCCGAGGCCGGTGTCCGCCTTGAGCTGGATGCGGGCGGTGCGGCCGGCCGCGCGGGCGGCCTCGCGCACCTCGTCCAGGGCCCACATGCCGCTGACGGAGACGTCCAGGTCGGCCTCGACGGCCTCCCGCCAGGGCCCGCCGGGGGTCCACAGCCAGCACATGATCCGGCCTTCGATCCCGGCGGCGCGCAGCGCGAGGGCCTCGTCCGGGGTGGCGGTCCCCAGCCAGGCGGCACCGGCCTCCTGGGCGGCCCTGGCGCACTCCACTGCCCCGTGCCCGTAGGCGTTCGCCTTGACGACGGCCATCAACTCGGCCCGGGGCGCCCGCTCGCGCAGTGCGCGCACGTTCTCCCGCACGGCGTCAAGATCGATCTCCGCGTACACGCGCGTCGGTGTCTCGTTCATCGCCCCCAGTCTCTCAGAATCCCCGCCCGGCACTGGTGCGGGCGGCCGAAGAGGCGGACAATTCCTCCCCCGCGGGGTGCGGGTCCGAGCTCCGGTGAGCGGGGTCAGGGGTGGGCGGTGTCCTGCCAGGCGGCGGGAAGGGCTTCGGCCACCTGGTGGGCGAGCAGGGGCCCGCCCGTACGGCGGGCCGCCAGGCCGTGGAGGTACGCGCCCACCGCGCCGGCGTCCGCGCCGGACAGCCCGCCCGCCAGGAGGGACCCGGCCAGTCCGGACAGCACGTCCCCGCTGCCCGCCGTGGCCAGCCACGGCGTTCCCGTCGGGTTCACCCGGACCGGCCGGGCGCCCGCGGGGGCGACCAGCGTCGTCGAACCCTTCAGCAGGACGGTGGCCCCGTACCGCTCGGCCAGCCGCCGTACGGCCGCCAGCCGGCCCGCCTCCACCGACTCCCGCGCCACCCCCAGCAGGGCCGCCGCCTCCCCCGCGTGCGGGGTCAGCAGGGTCGGGGCCGTCCGCGCGCGCAGCACCGCCGGGTCCAGACCGCGCAGCCCGTCGGCGTCGACGAGTACCGCCGCGTCGCCCGCGAGCAGGTCCGCGACCTCGCCGGCGCGCCCCTCCCCCAGGCCCGGGCCGATCACCCACGCCTGGACCCGTCCGGGCCCGATCAGCGTCTCGGGGTAGCGCGCCAGGACGGAGTCCGCCGCCGGGCCCACGTAGCGCACCGCGCCCGCGCCGCCTCGGAGGGCTCCCGCCACGGCCAGCACCGCCGCTCCCGGGTACTGCCCCGATCCGGCGACGATCCCCACGACGCCGCGCCGGTACTTGTCGCTCGACGCCGTCGGCTCCGGCAGCAGCCCGGCCACGTCCGCGTGCTGAAGGGCCTCCACCTCGGGCTCCGGCAGCTCCAGACCGATGTCCACGAGGTGCACCGCGCCCGCGCGGGAGGCTCCGGGGTCGATCAGCAGACCCGGCTTGTACGCCCCGAACGTCACCGTCACGTCGGCGGTGACGGCCGGTCCCGCCACCTCCCCGGTGTCGGCGTCCACCCCGCTGGGCAGGTCCACGGCGACCACGGGGACCCCCGGCGGGATCCGCTCCGCCAGCGCGGCGCCCGCGGGCCGCAGCCCGCCCCGCCCGCCGATCCCGAGCAGTCCGTCCACCACCAGGTCCGCCCGCTGCGGTACGGCCTGCGCCACCCGCCCGCCGGCGGCCCCCAGCGCGGCCAGGCCGCCGGCGTGCATCCGTTCGGGGTCCATCGGCACGGCCGTCACCCCGGCGCCGCGGCGCGCCAGCCGGGCGCCGGCGTACAGGGCGTCGCCTCCGTTGTCGCCGGGGCCGACGAGCAGCACCACGCGCGCCCCGTAGACCCGGCCGCGCCGCCGCGTCAGCAGGCCCGCGCAGACGGCGGCCAGTCCGGCCGCCGCCCGCAGCATCAGGGCGCCCTCCGGCAGCCGGGCCATCAGCTCCCGTTCTGCGGCCCGTACGGTCTCCACGCTGTAAGCAGTACGCATGGGGTCAACCCTCCGCGATCACCACCGCGGAGGCCACACCTGCGTCGTGGCTCAGCGAGATGTGCCAGGACTTCACGCCCATCGCCAGAGCCCGCGCCTGCACCGTCCCCGACACCCGCAGCCGGGGCCGCCCGCTGTCCTCCACGTAGACCTCGGCGTCGGTCCACAGCAGGCCGGCGGGCGCGCCGAGCGCCTTGGCCAGCGCCTCCTTGGCGGCGAACCGAGCGGCGAGCGACGCGGTCCCGCGCCGCTCGCCGCTCGGCAGCGTCAGCTCGGCCTCGACGAACAGCCGCCCGGCCAGGCCCGGCGTGCGCTCCAGCGCAGCCCCGAACCGCTCGATCTCCGCCACATCGATCCCGACGCCGACAATCACGAGGCCTACCCCACTACCCGACTACTCCACGGTCACGGACTTTGCGAGGTTACGCGGCTGGTCCACCTCGTTGCCGCGGGCCGTGGCCAGTTCGCAGGCGAACACCTGCAGCGGGACCGTCGACACCAGCGGCTGGAGCAGCGTCGGCGTCGCCGGGATGCGGATCAGGTGGTCCGCGTACGGGACGACCGCCTCGTCGCCCTCCTCCGCGATCACAATGGTCCGCGCCCCGCGCGCCCGGATCTCCTGGATGTTCGACACGATCTTGTCGTGGAGCACCGAGCGGCCGCGCGGCGAGGGGACGACCACGACCACCGGCAGGTCCTTCTCGATGAGTGCGATGGGCCCGTGCTTGAGCTCACCCGCCGCGAAGCCCTCGGCGTGCATGTACGCCAGCTCCTTGAGCTTGAGCGCGCCCTCCAGAGCCACCGGGTAGCCCACGTGCCGGCCGAGGAAGAGCACGGTGTTCTTGTCGGCGAGGGACCGCGCGAGCTCCCGTACCGGCTCCATGGTCTCCAGGACGGTGTCCACGGCGGCGGCGATGTCCGACAGCTCGCGGATCACCGCCTCGATCTCGTCGCCCCACTTGGTGCCGCGGACCTGCCCGAGGTACAGCGCGACCAGGTAGCAGGCCACGAGCTGGGTCAGGAAGGCCTTGGTCGAGGCGACGGCGACCTCGGGACCGGCGTGCGTGTAGAGCACGGCGTCCGATTCACGCGGGATCGTCGAGCCGTTCGTGTTGCAGATGGCCAGCACTTTGGCGCCCTGCTCGCGTGCGTGGCGCAGCGCCATCAGGGTGTCCATGGTCTCGCCGGACTGCGAGATCGCCACGACCAGCGTCCGCTGGTCCAGGATCGGGTCGCGGTAGCGGAACTCGCTCGCCAGCTCCGTCTCGCACGGGATGCGGGTCCAGTGCTCGATGGCCAGCTTCGCGATCATGCCCGCGTGGTAGGCCGTACCGCAGGCCACGATCACGACCTTGTCGACCTCCCTGAGGACCGAGACGGGGATGCGCACCTCGTCCAGGCTGAGCGAGCCGCTCCCGTCGATCCTGCCCAGGAGGGTGTCGGCGACGGCCTTCGGCTGCTCGGCGATCTCCTTGAGCATGAAGTAGTCGTATCCCCCCTTCTCGGCCGCCGAGGCGTCCCAGTCGACGTGGTACGCCCGCACGGAGGCGGCCGTGCCGTCGAAGTTGGTGACCGTGACCCCTTCGCGCCGGAGTTCGACGACCTGGTCCTGGCCCAGCTCGATCGCGGACCGGGTGTGGGCGATGAACGCGGCGACGTCCGAGGCGAGGAAGTTCTCCCCCTCGCCGACGCCCACCACCAGGGGGGAGTTGCGGCGCGCGCCGACCACCACGTCCGGTTCGTCCGCGTGCACGGCCACCAGGGTGAACGCGCCTTCGAGGCACCGGCACACCTGGCGCATGGCCTCCGCGAGGTCGCCGGTGGCCGAGAACTGCTCGGCCAGCAGGTGCGCGACGACCTCGGTGTCGGTCTCGGACTCCAGCCGGTGTCCGCGCTCGGCGAGCTCGGCCCGCAGCGCGGCGAAGTTCTCGATGATGCCGTTGTGGACGACGGCCACGCGCCCCGAATTGTCGAGGTGCGGGTGGGCGTTGACGTCGGTGGGCCCTCCGTGGGTCGCCCACCGGGTGTGCCCGAGTCCCGTGGAACCGGCCGGCAGCGGGTGCGCGACCAGTTCCTTCTCCAGATTGACGAGCTTGCCGGCCTTCTTGGCGGCGGCCAGGCTGCCGTCTGCGAGTACGGCGACCCCTGCCGAGTCGTAGCCGCGGTACTCCAGTCGCTTGAGTCCGGCGATGACCACATCGAGCGCAGACTGCGCTCCCACGTAACCCACAATTCCGCACATAGGGCGCAGCGTACGCCGTGGTCGGCCGTCTGCCCCGTACCTGAACACGCCGAAAACCCCGCCCCGGCAGAGCTGCCGGAACGGGGTCGGGGTGCGGGCCGGCCGGGGTCAGCCGAGCTTCTTGGCCTGCGCGTCGACGACCGCCTTCGGGAACTCCGGCTTGCCCGAGAGGTTCTGCACGGAGAACGTCGCGAGGGTGTTGCCCTTGCGGACCACGATCAGCTGGGCGGCCATCGAGGCCTCGGCGTCGCTGAAGTCGGCGATGAGGGACACGGCCTCGTCGCCGGCCGTGACGGCGTCGCCCGGCGTCACCTTGTTGATCTTCACGGTCTCGCCGTCCTGCGTCATCGTGTACCCGCCGGCGCAGGCGGTGCCCGCCGTCTTGAAGGCGGCGAACGCCTCCTCGGCACCCTTGCCGTCGTAGGAGGTCAGGGTCACGGCGGTGCCGGTGACGCCGGTGAGCATCTCCAGGCCGGCCTTCAGCTTGTCCGCCTCCGAGGCGTTGGGGTCGGCGGGCTTGCCGGAGGTGCCGCCGACGTTGGTGCGGGCCACGCCGGTGGAGGTGCCCTGGGGCGCCATCGAGGAGGCCTGGACGATCGGCTTGCACTCGGCCTTGTCGGTGGTGGCCGCGAGGGCGGCGACCTGGGCCGCGGTGGGCGCCTTGACGACGGTGTCCTTCGGGGCCTCGGCCTGGGTGATCAGGAGGGACGCCAGCTCGGCGTCCGTCTTGCCCTTGGCCGCCGCGGCGGCGGGGGCGGACGAGGCGGGAGCCGACGGCTTGGCGTCGGCCCCGGTGTCGGCCTTGTCGGAGCCGCAGGCGGTGGCCATGAGGGCCAGCGAGACGGCGGAGGCGGCGATGACGGAACGGCGGATCAGGGTGCTGCGCACGGAAAATCTCCCCCACAGGGTGATGCGATGACGGTCGATACGGGCTCGTACGGCACCCCCTCCCCAGGGGCTCGCCGGAACCGCGGTGATCAACGGTACGTGCCCCCACCGACAGCGACTCGCCCGAAAACGCCGTCCGAAGTCGATCGTGACCGGGGCGAGACCGTGCGGCCCCCGAATCGAGACCCCGTGGCCAGATGTCCCCTTGGTCACGTGACCGACCCCACCACCCACAACCGCCCCCCAGCCCCGACAATGGCGGTGTGATCACTTCGCCGCCACGAAGCAACACGCCCGAGGGTGCAACGGAGCACACCGGCCGGGACGCGCAGCCCCCGCGGACCGCGCACCGCCGGGGCCCCGAGGCCTCGCCCTACCTCGACCTCACCCGGGCCGAGTGGAGCGCCCTGCGCGAGCGGACCCCGCTGCCGCTGACCGCCGACGAGGTGGAGCGCCTGCGCGGCCTCGGCGATGTCATCGACCTCGACGAGGTCCGCGACGTGTACCTGCCGCTCTCGCGCCTGCTGAACCTCTACGTCGGCGCCACCAGCAACCTGCGGGGCACCCTCAACACCTTCCTCGGCGACGCCGGCAACGGCCACGGTTCACAAGCGGGCACCCCCTTCGTCATAGGGGTCGCCGGCTCGGTCGCCGTCGGCAAGTCCACCGTGGCGCGCCTGCTCCAGGCACTGCTCGCCCGCTGGCCCGAGCACCCCCGCGTGGAGCTGGTCACCACCGACGGGTTCCTGTACCCGATGAAGGAGCTCCAGCGGCGCGGGCTCACCTCCCGCAAGGGCTTCCCCGAGTCCTACGACCGCCGCGCGCTCACCCGCTTCGTCGCCGACATCAAGGCCGGCAAGGACGAGGTGCGGGCCCCGGTCTACTCGCACCTGATCTACGACATCGTGCCGGGCGAGGAGCTCGTCGTACGCCGCCCGGACATCCTCATCGTCGAGGGCCTCAACGTGCTCCAGCCTGCGCTGCCCGGCACCGACGGCCGGACCCGCGTCGCCCTCGCCGACTACTTCGACTTCAGCGTGTACGTGGACGCCCGCCCCGAGGACATCGAGCGCTGGTACCTCAACCGCTTCCGGAAGCTGCGCGAGACCGCCTTCCAGAACCCGTTCTCGTACTTCCGCAAGTACACGCAGGTCTCCGAGGAGGAGGCCATGGAGTACGCGCAGACGATGTGGCGGACGATCAACCGGCCCAACCTGCTGGAGAACGTGGCCCCCACCCGCGGCCGGGCCACCCTCGTCGTCCGCAAGGGACCGGACCACAAGGTCCAGAAGCTGAGCCTGCGCAAGCTGTAGTGGTTAGGGTGCGGGCATGCTGCATCTGCGGATGATCACCCCGCACCACCTCACCGAGCAGGTGGTGGAGGTGATCGACCGGACGGTCGGCACCACCCACCTCGTCGTCCTCGCCGGCGCCGCCCGCGACCCGGCGGGCGACCTCGTCCTCTGCGACGTCGCCCGCGAGGCGGCCGACGAGCTGCTCCAGGAGATGCGTTCCCTCGGTATCGACAGGACCGGTTCGATCGCCGTCGAGAACATCGACCTGTCGATCTCCACGCGGGCCGACGAGGCCGAGGAAGAAGCGCCGGGCGAGGCGGCCGACGCGGTGGTCTGGGAACAGCTCGCGGAGTCGACGCACGAGGAGTCCACCCTCACCATCACCTACGCCGCCTTCATGATCCTGGCGACGATGATCGCGGCGTGCGGTGTCGTGCTCGACAACGCCGTGCTGATCGTGGGCGCGATGGCGGTGGGCCCCGAGTTCGGCCCGCTCGCCGGCATCTGCACCGGCCTCGTGCAGCGCAGGCCCCGGCTGGCCTGGCGCTCGTTCATCGCGCTGGCGGTCGGATTCACGGCGGCGATCGTCGCGACGACGGCCTTCAGCCTGGCCATGGACGCCCTCGGGCTCTTCCACGAGCACCTGCTGGAGAACGAACGGCCGAACACCAGCTTCATCTGGCAGCCCGACCCGTTCTCGTTCGTCGTGGCGCTGCTCGCGGGCGTGGCCGGCATGCTCTCGCTGACGTCCGCGAAGGCCGGCGCCCTGGTCGGCGTGGCGATCTCCGTGACCACCGTCCCGGCGGCCGCCAACGCCGCCGTGGCCCTCGGCTACGGCGACCTCGGCCAGATGTGGGGCTCCGGCATCCAGCTGGCGCTCAACCTCGGCGGGATCATCCTCTCGGGGACGCTCACCCTCATGGCCTGGAAACTGCTGTGGCGCACCCAGCAGAACCGGATGATCCGGAAGCCGGGTGCGCCACGCAGACCTGGTGGAGGCGTCCTCTAGGCCGTCTAGCCGAGCGCCGACTTCACGGCGTCCGCGAGCCGGCCGGCGACGGCGCGGGCCTGCTCGATGTCGGCGGCCTCGACCATCACCCGTACGAGCGGCTCCGTACCGGACGAACGCAGCAGCACCCGGCCGGTGGTGCCCAGCTCGCGCTCGGCATCCGTCACCGCGACCGCGAGCTCGGCCGAGGTCGTCACCCGGGACTTGTCCACGTCGGGAACGTTGATCAGGACCTGCGGCAGCCGCTGCATGACGCCCGCCAGCTCGGCGAGGGACTTGCCGGTGGCCGCGACCCGCGCCGCGAGCAGCAGGCCGGTCAGCGTGCCGTCGCCGGTGGTCGCGTGGTCGAGGATGATCACGTGGCCGGACTGCTCGCCGCCGAGCGCGTAGCCGTGCTCCTTCATCGACTCCAGCACGTACCGGTCGCCGACCCCGGTCTGCACGACCTGGATGCCCTCGCCCTCCATGGCCAGCTTGAAGCCCAGGTTGGACATCACGGTGCCGACCACGGTGTTCTCGCGCAGCTGGCCGGCCTCGCGCATGGCCAGCGCCAGCACCGCGAGGATCTGGTCGCCGTCGATCTCCGCGCCGTTGCCGTCCACGGCCAGGCAGCGGTCCGCGTCGCCGTCGTGCGCGATGCCCAGGTCGGCGCCGTGCTCGACCACGGCGGCCTTGAGCAGGCCGAGGTGGGTGGAGCCGCAGCCGTCGTTGATGTTCAGGCCGTCCGGCTCGGCGCCGATCGTGACGATCTCCGCGCCGGCCCGGGCGAACGCCTCGGGCGACACGTAGGAGGCCGCGCCGTGCGCCTCGTCGAGGACGATCTTCAGGCCGTCGAGACGGTTCGGGAGGACGCCGATGAGGTGGGAGACGTACTTCTCGAAGCCCTCGGTGTAGTCCGAGACGCGGCCGACACCGGACCCGGTGGGCCGGTCCCAGGGCGCACCGGTGCGGTGCTGCTCGTACGTCGACTCGATGCGGTCCTCCAGCTCGTCGGCGAGCTTGTGGCCGCCGCGGGCGAAGAACTTGATGCCGTTGTCGGGCATGGCGTTGTGGCTGGCGGAGAGCATCACGCCGAGGTCGGCGCCCAGCGCACCGGTGAGATACGCCACCGCCGGGGTGGGCAGCACACCGACGCGCAGGACGTCCACGCCCGCGCTCGCCAGGCCGGCCACGACGGCGGCCTCGAGGAATTCGCCGGAGGCCCGGGGGTCCCGGCCGACCACGGCGGTCGCCCGGTGGCCCTCGAAAGTGCCCGCCTCGGCGAGTACGTGGGCAGCCGCCACGGAGAGGCCGAGCGCGAGCTCCGCCGTCAGATCCGCGTTGGCGACGCCGCGTACACCGTCCGTCCCGAAGAGTCGTCCCACTGTTGTCCTCCCGAGTTTGCGCTTCGCGTATGACCGCTTGTGTCAGGTATTTGCCGCTTGTGGCGGTAAACGAACCGCCCCGGCAGCACAGAGAGTGCTGCCGGGGCGGTTTCGTTGCAGAACAGCAGGCGCAGATTAACGCTTGCTGTACTGCGGAGCCTTACGGGCCTTCTTGAGACCGGCCTTCTTGCGCTCGACCGCACGGTCGTCGCGGGAGAGGAAGCCGGCCTTCTTCAGCGCCGGGCGGTTGTTGTCCACGTCCGCCTCGTTCAGCGCACGGGCCACACCGAGGCGCAGGGCGCCGGCCTGGCCGGAGACGCCGCCACCCGAGATGCGGGCGATGACGTCGTAGCGGCCGTCAAGCTCGAGGAGCTTGAAGGGCTCGTTGACTTCCTGCTGGTGCACCTTGTTGGGGAAGTAGTCCTCAAGGGTGCGACCGTTGATCTTCCACTTGCCGGTGCCCGGAACGATCCGGACGCGGGCGATGGCGTTCTTGCGACGGCCCAGGCCGGCAGCCGGCTGGGGGTCGCCGAAGCGACCGGCAAGGGACTCGGAGGTGTAGTCGCCCTCGACGGCGACCTCAGACTCGCTGGTGTACTCCTCGACGTTGCCCTCGAACTCTTCGACGGTCGTCTCGGCGGTGGTCTCGGCCACGATGCTCCTCAGAATTTTCTACGTCTTAGGGGGTGGCCGGAACTACTGCGCGACCTGGGTGATCTCGAACGGCACCGGCTGCTGGGCAGCGTGGGGGTGCACATCGCCCGAGTAGACCTTCAGCTTCGAGAGCATCTGACGGCCCAGGGTGTTCTTGGGGAGCATGCCCTTGACGGCCTTCTCGACGGCCTTCTCCGGGTTGTTCGCCAGCAGGTCGTCGTAACGCACGGAGCGCAGACCACCCGGGAAGCCGGAGTGGCGGTAGGCCATCTTCTGCGACGCCTTGTTGCCGGACAGGTGAACCTTGTCGGCGTTGACGATGATGACGAAGTCGCCCATGTCCATGTGGGGGGCGTAAGTCGGCTTGTGCTTGCCGCGCAGGAGGGCTGCGGCCTGGGTCGCCAGACGGCCGAGGACAACGTCCTGGGCGTCGATGACGAGCCACTGGCGCGAGATGTCGCCGGGCTTGGGGCTGAACGTACGCACGCGTATGCCTTCGCTTCTTCAGTGGTGGTATCCCACGGGCGCTAGCCCGGCGGGAAGGTCCTGACAGGGTCACCACGGACGATCACGACAGCCCTCGCTCACATCGGGGACGCAACCCGAGTGAACGGCCAACTGCTGGTCATCGGTCCGGTGGACCGGCGTAAGGCCCTTTCACGTGAGAATGAGAAAGCCAATACGCATAACAAACCAGCAGGATACCCAAGCAGACCCGTACGGGTCAAAACGCGGTCCGCGATGCCGATGCTGCTGGCGTCGCGGCGCACTCCGGTTCGGTCCTGGATGGGGACCCCGCAGTTGTTACGGGCTCCAGAGTAACCCGCCCGGAGCGCAGTGCACGACGCGCAAGCACAAACGCGAGCCCGCAGAGGGTGGCGCAGTCCTTGAAGGCACGCCGTTTGTGGGCCAGCTCCGAGGGCCACGGCACCAGGGCCAGCTGGGGTGTCAACGCCAGCCAGAACCAGGGCGATCGGGGCATCGAACCCGGCCGTACCGCCGAGGCCAGCAGCAGCGGCAGCACCACGAGGAGGTAGTGGTCGAAGGACGGCCGCGACACCAGGAATGCGGCGAGCATCACCATGCAGGCCGTCTCCACGAGACGCAGCTCACCGGCGTCCGCGTCCTGCTCCGTACGCCGCCACCGCACCCAGGCCGCCCACAGCCCGGCCGCGGCCCCGGCGAAGGCCACCAGCACCGCCAGCGGCTGCGGCACCCCCAGCCGCGGCAGCACCGCTATCGGCGAGGCGTCCCAGGGCAGCGCGTACGCGTCCTGCCCCTGGAGCAGGAACGGCAGGGTCTTGGTGAAGAACAGCGACGGGCTCGGCATCAGCAGCGCCCCGGCCAGCGAGAGCCCCAGCGGCACCAGCACCGCCGCGGCCAGCCCCCGCCACCGGCGGGCCAGCAGGAACAGCAGCCCGATCGGCACCAGCATCGGCTTGCAGGCGATGGCCAGCCCGACCACCAGCCCGGCCCGCCCCCACGACCCGCGGTGCGCGAGCAGCAGCGCCACGGGCAGCGCGGCCGCCGAGACGGCCGTCCAGTTGCCGATCAGCACCAGGTTCACCCACGGCTTGTACGCGAGGGCGAACACGGCCAACCCGCCGACCGCGAACCGCGAGCGCAGCGGCACCGAGAACAGCCGCAGGGCCGCCAGCCAGCCGACGCCCAGCAGACCCGCCATCCCGACCGGCAGGATCCAGCGCAGCACGCCCCGCGGCACCAGCGCCTCCGGCACCGCCATGAGCACGGCACTGGGCAGGTACAGGAAGCGCTTGTCCTCGTACGGCGACCCGCCCTCCAGCAGCGTCTGCGCCGCCTTGACGACGAAGGCGTTGTCCGAGCCCCAGTTCGCCCGCAGGCTCGTGGAGACGCAGATCCCCAGGAGCACCGCCAGGGAGAGCACCCGCCAGGACCGGGGGGCCGGCCGCAGCAGCCACGCGATCAGCCGGTTCCCCGGGGCCGCCGCCTCCCACCTCATGAGCCAGATGCCAGGCCTCAGGCCCACGACGCCCCTCCCTCATCGCTCAGCCACCGCTCAGCGCTTGCGTTCGACCCTGCGTTCGTCCCAGACGGGCTCCTGAGTCTCCCGCACAACACCGTCCGAACCGAAGACCAGGTAACGGTCAAATGTGCGCGCGAACCAGCGGTCGTGCGTCACGCACAGCACGGTCCCGTCGTAGGACTCCAGGCCGTCCTGAAGGGCCTCCGCGGACTCCAGGTCCAGGTTGTCCGTGGGCTCGTCCAGCAGCAGCGCCGTGGTGCCCGCCAGCTCCAGCAGCAGGATCTGGAACCGCGCCTGCTGGCCGCCCGAGAGCTTCTCGAAGGGCTGCTCGGCCTGGCGCTCCAGCTCGTAGCGGCGCAGGGCCCCCATCGCCTGCCCCAGCGGCTTGGCGGCCTCCGTCCACAGGATCTCGACGAGGGTGCGGCCGAACAGCTCCGGGTGGGCGTGCGTCTGCGCGAAGTGGCCGGGAACCACCCGTGCGCCCAGCTTCCAGGCACCGGTGTGCTTGACGTCCTCGCCCGCCAGCAGCCGCAGGAAGTGCGACTTGCCGGAGCCGTTCGAGCCGAGCACCGCGACGCGCTCCCCGTAGAAGATCTCCAGGGAGAACGGCTTCATCAGACCGGTGAGCTCCAGTTTCTCCACGGTCAGCGCGCGCACGCCGGTCCGGCCGCCCTTGAGCCGCATCTTGATGTCCTGCTCGCGCGGCGGCTCCGGCGGCGGCCCGGCCTCCTCGAACTTCTGGAAGCGGGTCTGCATCGCCCGGTAGCGCGAGGCCATGTCGGGGCTGCTCGCGGCCTGGTTGCGCAGCCGCAGCACCAGGGCCCTGAGGCGGGCGTGCTCCTCGTCCCAGCGCCGCTTGAGCTCCTCGAAGCGGGCGAAGCGCTCCTTGCGGGCCTCGTGGTAGGTGGCGAAGCCGGCGCCGTGCACCCACACGTCGGAGCCCGTCGGGCTCGCCTCCAGGCTGATGATCTTCTCGGCGGCCTGGGTCAGCAGCTCCCGGTCGTGGGAGACGAAGAGCACCGTCTTGCGGGTCGCCCTCAGCTGCTCCTCCAGCCACCGCTTGCCGGGGACGTCGAGGTAGTTGTCCGGCTCGTCGAGCAGCAGCACCTCGTCGGGCCCGCGCAGCAGCGCCTCCAGCACGAGCCGCTTCTGCTCCCCGCCCGACAGCGTGCGCACCTCGCGGAACTGCGCGGAGTCGTACGGGATGGCCAGCGCGGCCATCGTGCAGACGTCCCACAGGGTCTCCGCCTCGTAGCCCTGCACGTCGGCCCAGTCGCTGAGGGCCTGGGCGTAGGCCATCTGCGCGGCCTCGTCGTCCACCGTCATGATCAGGTGCTCGGCGCGGTCGACGGCCTTCGCGGCCTCCCGGATCCGCGGCTGGGACACCGAGACCAGCAGGTCCCGTACGGTCGTCTCGTCGCGTACGGAGCCCACGAACTGGGACATCACGCCGAGGCCGCCGCTGATGGCGACGCCGCCGCCGTGCGGCTGCAGCTCGCCGGAGATCAGCTTCAGCAGGGTGGTCTTGCCGGCGCCGTTCGCCCCCACCAGGGCGACCACCGCCCCCTCCCCCACGCGGAAGGAGACGTCGGGGAGCAGGACCCGCCCGTCGGGAAGGTAGTACTCCAGGTGGCTGGCTTCGAGATGTCCCATGCCGGGCATTGTCCAGGTCGGCGCGCGATCCGCCCAAACGATTTCGCCGCGGCTCAGCAGCAGCCGGCGGCCGGCAGGGTCCGCATGTTGCGCGCCTCCTTGCTGCGGGCGGCCAGCAGCTCGTCGGCCGGGTAGCCGACCTCCTCCAGGGTCAGCCCGTGCGGCTTGACCACATGCACCGAGGAGTCCCGTACGGCGGCGGCCAGCACCTTGCCGGGCCAGTCGGTGGGCCGGTGGCCGTCGCCGACGTGCAGCAGGGCGCCGACCAGGGAGCGGACCATGTTGTGGCAGAAGGCGTCGGCGCGGACGGTCGCGGTGATGATGCCGTCCTCGGCGCGCTCCCAGCTGAGCTGCTGAAGCGTGCGGATCGTCGTGGCGCCCTCGCGCTTCTTGCAGTAGGCGGCGAAGTCGTGCTCGCCCAGCAGCGCGGCGGCGGCCTCGTTCATGGCATCCACGTCGAGGGGCCACTGGTGCCAGAGGACGTGGCCGCGGCGCAGCGGGTCCACGCCGCCCTGGTGGTCGCCGACGCGGTAGGCGTAGCGGCGCCAGATGGCCGAGAAGCGCGCGTTGAAGCCCTCGGGGGCCTCGGCGACCCTCCACACCCGTACGTCGTGCGGCAGGCGGCCGGCGAGGCGGCGCAGCAGCTTGTCGTGGTGCTCGGCCCAGACCTCCTCGGCGAGGTCGAACTGCGCGACCTGCCCGCGGGCGTGCACGCCCGCGTCCGTGCGCCCGGCCACGGTCAGCTCGACCGGCTCCGTCAGCCGCATCACGGTCTGCAGGGCGCTCTCCAGCTCCCCCTGGACGGTCCGCAGCGTGCGCTGCTTCGCCCAGCCGGAGAAGTCCTTGCCGTCGTAGCTCAGGTCCAGCCGTACCCGGACGTGCCCGGGCTCCACCTCGTCACTCACGTGACCGATCCTCTCAGAATCACCCATATGCAGAACGGGCCCGCCCCGGAAGGGGGCGGGCCCGTTCAGAGCCGTTCAAGCAAGCGTGATCCCGGGGGATCAGGCCTCCTTGGTCTCCTCGGCGGGGGTCTCGACGGCCTCCGCCTCCTTGACCGCGCGCTTGGTGGCGGCCTCGGCCTCACCGGTGGCCTGCTGGGCGACCGTGAGGGCCTCGACCAGCTCGATCACGGCCATCGGGGCGTTGTCGCCACGACGGTTGCCGATCTTGGTGATGCGCGTGTAACCACCGGGGCGGTTCTCGTAGCGCGGGGCGATCTCGGTGAAGAGCGTGTGCACGATGCTCTTGTCCGTGATCGTCTGCAGCACCAGGCGACGGTTGTGGATGTCGCCCTTCTTGGCCTTGGTGACCAGACGCTCGGCGTAGGGACGCAGGCGGCGGGCCTTGGCCTCGGTGGTGGTGATGCGGCCGTGCTCGAAGAGCGCCTTCGCGAGGTTCGCGAGGAGGTGCTTCTCGTGCGCGGCGGAGCCGCCCAGGCGGGCACCCTTTGCGGGACGCGGCATTGTTACTCCTTCAAATCTGCACCGGCCGTGTCAGGTACCGGAGTCAGTTCCCTCAAGCGGTCGCGAGAGGGTGGGTGCGGGGGGCGTGAGCCCCCCGCAAGCTTTCTCAGTACTGCTCGGTCTCGACGAAACCGGCGTCCGCGTCGTCGTCGGCGCCGAAGGCGTCGGCGGCGGCGGTCGGGTCGAATCCGGGCGGGCTGTCCTTGAGGGCCAGGCCCATGCCGGCCAGCTTCGCCTTGACCTCGTCGATCGACTTCGCACCGAAGTTGCGGATGTCGAGCAGGTCGGCCTCGGAGCGGGCCACGAGCTCACCCACGGAGTGGATGCCCTCGCGCTTGAGGCAGTTGTACGACCGAACGGTGAGCTCGAGCTCCTCGATCGGCAGCGCCAGGTCGGCGGCCAGGGCGGCGTCCGTCGGGGACGGGCCCATGTCGATGCCCTCGGCGTCGATGTTGAGCTCGCGGGCCAGACCGAACAGCTCGACCAGGGTCTTTCCGGCGGACGCCATGGCGTCGCGCGGGCGCATGGCCTGCTTGGTCTCGACGTCGACGATCAGCTTGTCGAAGTCGGTGCGCTGCTCGACTCGGGTCGCCTCGACCTTGTAGGTGACCTTGAGGACCGGGCTGTAGATGGAGTCGACCGGGATGCGGCCGATCTCCTGGCCCAGCTGCTTGTTCTGGACGGCGGAGACGTAGCCGCGACCGCGCTCGACGGTCAGCTCCATCTCCAGCTTGCCCTTGCCGTTGAGCGTGGCGAGGACCAGGTCCGGGTTGTGCACCTCGACACCGGCCGGGGGCGCGATGTCGGCGGCGGTGACCAGGCCGGGACCCTGCTTGCGCAGGTACATCACGACCGGCTCGTCGTGCTCCGAGGAGACGACCAGCTGCTTGATGTTCAGGATGATGTCCGTGACGTCTTCCTTGACACCCGGCACGGTGGTGAACTCGTGCAGGACGCCGTCCACGCGGATGCTGGTGACAGCGGCACCCGGGATGGAGGACAGAAGGGTACGGCGCAGGGAGTTGCCGAGGGTGTAACCGAAGCCCGGCTCCAGGGGCTCGATCACGAACCGCGAGCGGTACTCGTCTACGACCTCTTCGGTCAGCGACGGACGCTGAGCGATAAGCATGTCTGTGTTCCTTCATTCGTGGACGCCCACTATTTGACGCCCGACGGGGGCCGTACCGGGGTGACCCGGGTACGGCTACTGCAAGGGTACGGGCGGTACGTCCCCCGAAGGGGTCGTACCGCCCGGACACTCAAGAACGCAACTGTGCGTCCGCTGCGTCAGACGCGGCGGCGCTTCGGCGGGCGGCAGCCGTTGTGCGGGGTGGGGGTGACGTCCTGGATCGAGCCGACCTCGAGGCCGGTGGCCTGGAGGGAGCGGATCGCGGTCTCGCGGCCGGAGCCCGGACCCTTGACGAAGACGTCAACCTTGCGCATGCCGTGCTCCTGCGCGCGGCGGGCGGCCGACTCGGCGGCCATCTGCGCGGCGAAGGGGGTGGACTTGCGCGAGCCCTTGAAGCCGACGTGGCCGGCGGAGGCCCAGGAGATCACGTTGCCGGACGGGTCCGTGATCGAAACGATGGTGTTGTTGAACGTGCTCTTGATGTGGGCGTGCCCGTGAGCGACGTTCTTCTTTTCCTTGCGGCGCACCTTCTTGGCAGCGCCCTGACGACCCTTGGGGGGCATCTAAATCTCCTACGGGAGGTGGTCGGTCCTACAGCGCAAGACCGCTGAACAGGACTACTTCTTGCCCGGCTTCTTCTTACCGGCGATCGCGCGACGCGGGCCCTTGCGGGTACGCGCGTTCGTGCTGGTGCGCTGGCCGTGCACCGGGAGGCCGCGACGGTGGCGGATACCCTGGTAGCACTGGATCTCGATCTTGCGGCGAATGTCGCCCTGGATCTCGCGGCGGAGGTCACCCTCGGTACGGAGGTTGGCGTCCACGTACTCGCGGATCTTGACGAGGTCCTCTTCGGCCAGGTCACGAACGCGGGTGTTCGGGTTCACGCCGGTGGAGGCGAGGATCTCCTTGGACCGGGTGCGCCCGATACCGAAGACGTAGGTGAGTGCGATCTCCACACGCTTTTCGCGCGGGATGTCAACACCGGAAACGCGTGCCATTCAATGGCTCCTGTGTGTTCGGGGGTCTTCCACAGAACCGATCCCGACCGCCGACCACCCGAGTGGGCGATGGTACGTCCGGGTCCCCGGCCCCCGCCGGAGGTGCCGCCGGCCCTTGCGGGGCTGGGCGGGTTCTGCGTATGTACGTTTTCTTACGTCGCGCGAAGAACTGCGTTAAGGCAGGTCGGTCGGCGTGCGTCAGCCCTGGCGCTGCTTGTGGCGCAGGTTGTCGCAGATGACCATGACCCGGCCGTGACGGCGGATCACCTTGCACTTGTCGCAGATCTTCTTGACGCTCGGCTTGACCTTCATGTTGGTGAGGTTCTCCGGGTCAGTGCCACCACCCGCACCGGGACGGACGCCCAGGCAGGAGTGAGAGCAAGATCTACTTGTATCGGTAGACGATCCGGCCACGCGTCAGGTCGTACGGAGACAGCTCCACAACGACCCGGTCATCGGGCAGGATGCGGATGTAGTGCATGCGCATCTTCCCGCTGATGTGCGCGAGGACCTTGTGACCGTTCTGGAGTTCCACCTTGAACATGGCGTTCGGGAGGGACTCGATCACGGTGCCCTCGATTTCGATGGCACCTTGCTTCTTGGCCACGCTTCGCCTTTCGAATCGGCTACCTTGATCGGCTCCGTGCGCCATGCAGACATGGAAGTGCACGAGAGCCGACGAGTCAGTCTACGTCAGGGCACCCAGAAAGACGAATCCGGAAAGTTTGCCCCAGAGTCTAGATCATTAACCGAGGGGGTCCGGGGCCGTGGTGACCCCGTACTCCGCCAGCTTCGCCTTGCCGCAGTCCGGGCTGGTCAGGACGATCGGACCGGCCTCCGTCAGCGCGATGGAGTGCTCCCAGTGCGAGGACCAGGTGCCGTCCGTCGTGATGACCGTCCAGTCGTCGGAGAGGACCTCCGTCTGGGCGGTGCCCAGGGAGACCATGGGCTCGATCGCCAGGCAGACGCCCGGAACCAGCTTGATCCCCTTGCCCCGCTTGCGCGAGACGTAGTTCAGCAGGTGCGGGTCCATGTGCATCTCGGACCCGATGCCGTGGCCGCCGTAGTCCTCGATGATCCCGAACTTGCCGAGGCTGTGCTCACCGGTGGAGGGGCGGGGCTGGCGCTTGATGTACGTCTCGATCGCCTTGGAGATGTCCACGAGGCGGTTGCCCAGCTTCATGGCGGCGATGCCGGCCCACATGGACTCCTCGGTGACCCGGGACAGCTCCACCAGCTCCGGAGCGTGACCGGTGCCCACGAAGGCCGTGTACGCGGCGTCCCCGTGCCAGCCGTCCACGATCGCGCCGGCGTCGATCGAGATGATGTCGCCGTCCTTGAGGACGGTCTTGTCGTCCGGGATGCCGTGGACGACGACCTCGTTCACCGAGGTACAGATCGTCGCGGGGAAGCCGCCGTAGCCGAGGAAGTTCGACTTCGCCCCGGCGTCCGCGATGACCTTGCGGGCCACCATGTCCAGATCCCGCGTGGTGGCGCCCGGCACGGCCGCCTCACGCGTCGCCGCATGGATCGCGGCGACGACCAGCCCCGCCTCGCGCATCTTCGCGATCTGCTCGGGGGTCTTGATCTGCACCATAGGGGCGTGCCTTCCAGCTTCGAAACGGGTCTTCTCAACAGTACGGCCGCGATGCCCTGGGGACACCGCGGCCGTACCTGTACTACTGGGGACTACTTCTGCAGGGCGTCCATGGCGCGCTTCGTGACGTCCGCGACCTCACCGAGGGCCGGGATGGTCACCAGCAGGCCCTGGGCCTTGTAGTAGTCGATGATCGGCTCGGTCTGCGTGTGGTAGACCTCCAGCCGGTTGCGCACCGTGGCCTCGGAGTCGTCACCGCGCTGGTAGAGCTCGCCACCGCAGTGGTCGCAGACGCCCTCGGTCTTCGGGGCGGCGTACACCACGTGGAAGACGTGCGCGGACTCGTTGCGGCAGACGCGGCGGCCGGCGATGCGCTTGACGACCTCGTCCTCCTCGACCTCCAGGTCGAGGACGGCGTCGAGCTTCATGCCCGACTCCTGCAGCATCACGTCGAGGGCCTCGGCCTGGGAGACGTTGCGCGGGAAGCCGTCGAGCAGGAAGCCGCCGGCGGCGTCGGACTGCTCCATCCGGTCCTTCGCCATGCCGATGGTGATCTCGTCCGGGACGAGGTCGCCCGCGTCCATGAACGCCTTGGCGCGCAGGCCCAGCTCGGTGCCCTGGCTGATGTTGGCCCGGAACAGGTCGCCCGTGGAGATGTGCGGGATCGACAGGTTCTTGGCAAGGAACGCGGCCTGCGTGCCCTTGCCCGCACCGGGCGGTCCGACGAGGACGATTCGCATCAGCGGAGGAACCCTTCGTAGTTACGCTGCTGGAGCTGGCTCTCGATCTGCTTCACGGTTTCCAGACCCACACCCACGATGATGAGGATGCTCGTCCCGCCGAACGGGAAGTTCTGGTTCGCTCCGAAGCCGGCCAACGCCATCGTCGGCACAAGAGCGATGAGACCCAGGTACAGCGACCCCGGCCAGGTGATCCGGTTGAGCACGTAGCTCAGGTACTCGGCGGTGGGTCGACCGGCGCGGATACCGGGGATGAACCCACCATACTTCTTCATGTTGTCTGCAACTTCCTCGGGGTTGAACGAGATCGCCACGTAGAAGAACGCGAAGAAGACGATCAGGAGGAAGTAGACAGCGATGTAGTACGGGTGGTCGCCCTTGACGAAGTGCTTCTGGATCCAGGTGGCCCAGCCCGCGGTGGACCCGCTGAACTGCACGACCAGTGCCGGGATGTAGAGCAGCGACGAGGCGAAGATGACGGGGATGATGCCCGCCTGGTTCACCTTGAGCGGGATGTAGGTGGAGGTACCGCCGTAGGCACGGCGGCCGATCATGCGCTTCGCGTACTGGACCGGGATCCGGCGCTGCGCCTGCTCGACGAAGACCACCAGGCCGACCATCGCGAGGCCGACCAGCATGACGACGCCGAACTCGACCCAGCCGTCAGCGATCTTGCCCTGGAGCTTGATCTGCCACAGGGCGCCGATGAAGCCGGCGGCGATCGAGATGAACATGAGGATCGACATGCCGTTGCCGATGCCGCGGTCGGTGATGAGCTCACCGAGCCACATGACGACGCAGGTACCGGCGGTCATGGTGATCACCATGACGACCGTGGTGAAGATCGACCGGTCGGGAACGATCTGGCTGGCGACCTGGCACCCCTGGAACAGGGCGCCCGTCCGGGCGGTGGCGACGAGGCCGGTGCCCTGGAGGATCGCGAGCGCGACCGTCAGATAGCGCGTGTACTGAGTGATCTTCGCCGTGCCGGACTGGCCCTCTTTTTTGAGGGTCTCCAGCTTCGGGATGACCACGGTCAGCAGCTGCAGAATGATGCTCGCCGTGATGTACGGCATGATGCCGAGCGCAAAGATCGTGATCTGCAGCAGCGCGCCACCGCTGAACATGTTGACGAGGCCGAACAGACCATTGCTGCTTCCGGCCTGTTCAACGCAGATCTGTACGTTCTTGTAGCTCACGCCGGGAACGGGGACATGTGACCCGAGCCGGAACAGCACGATGATGCCGAGCGTGAAGAGCAGCTTCTTGCGCAGGTCGGGCGTCTTGAACGCCCGGGCGAACGCGGTGAGCACGGTGCCTCCTGCGACCCCCGCGCTACTGCGTCAGAGGTGACGGTCTGAGGGATCGACGTATACGACAAAGCAATGGTGCACGCCACCTTACCGGCGAGTGTGCCCCCCGTGGAACGACCAACCGGGGATGCCCCATATGTGAGGCATCCCCGGTCGGGTTTTGAGCTATTCAGCCACTGAAATCGTCTTAGACGAGCTCGGTGACAGTGCCGCCGGCAGCGGCAATCTTCTCCTTGGCGGAGGCGGAAACGGCGTCAACCGAAACCTGCAGCGCCACGGAGAGCTCGCCCTGGCCCAGGACCTTGACGAGGCTGTTCTTGCGAACCGCGCCCTTGGCGACCAGGTCGGCCACCGTGACTTCTCCACCCTCGGGGTAGAGAGCGCCGAGCTTGTCCAGGTTCACGACCTGGAACTCGGTGCGGAACGGGTTCTTGAAGCCCTTGAGCTTCGGCAGGCGCATGTGGAGGGGCATCTGCCCACCCTCGAAGCGCTGCGGGATCTGGTAACGGGCCTTCTGGCCCTTCGTACCACGACCGGCCGTCTTACCCTTCGACGCCTCACCACGACCGACACGGGTCTTCGCGGTCTTGGCGCCGGGGGCGGGACGGAGGTTGTGGGCCTTCAGCGGGCTGTTCTCAGCCATGATTAGTCAACCTCCTCAACCGTCACGAGGTGGCGGACGGTGTGCACCATTCCGCGGAACTCGGGGCGGTCCTCCTTGACGACGACGTCGTTCAGGCGCTTGAGCCCGAGCGAACGCAGCGTGTCGCGGTGGTTCTGCTTGCTGCCGATGTACGACTTCGTCTGCGTGATCTTGAGGCGGGCCATCAGACACCCGCCCCGGCACGTGCACGAAGGAGAGCCGCGGGGGCGACGTCCTCGAGGGGCAGACCACGGCGAGCCGCGATCTCCTCGGGACGCTGCAGGCCCTTGAGGGCCGCCACGGTCGCGTGCACGATGTTGATCGCGTTGTCGGAGCCCAGGGACTTCGACAGGATGTCGTGAACGCCGGCGCACTCCAGAACGGCGCGCACCGGGCCACCGGCGATAACACCGGTACCGGGGGAAGCAGGCTTCAGCAGGACAACGCCGGCCGCCTTCTCGCCCTGGATCGGGTGCGGGATGGTGCCCTGGATGCGGGGAACCTTGAAGAAGTTCTTCTTGGCTTCCTCGACGCCCTTGGCGATGGCCGCGGGAACTTCCTTGGCCTTGCCGTAACCGACACCTACCGTGCCGTCACCGTCACCCACCACGACGAGCGCGGTGAAGCTGAAGCGACGACCACCCTTGACAACCTTGGCGACACGGTTGATCGCGACAACGCGCTCAACGTAAGCGGTCTTCTCGGCGGCAGCGCCACCGTCGCGACCCTTCCGGTCCCGCCGCTCGCCGCCACCGGCACCGCTTCCGCGGCGCTGGGGTCCAGCCATTGGATTACCTCTCTCTGTTACGTCCGTGAGTCCCGGAACCGGGGCTTAGAACTTCAGCCCGGCTTCGCGGGCGGCGTCAGCCAGAGCGGCAATGCGCCCGGCGTATCGGTTGCCACCGCGGTCAAAGACGACGGTCTCGACACCCGCGGCCTTGGCACGCTCGGCGACGAGCGCGCCGACGGCCTGGGCCTGGGCGCTCTTGTCGCCTTCGCCACCGCGGATCGAAGCGTCCAGGGTCGACGCCGACGCCAGGGTGTGACCCTGGAGGTCGTCGATGACCTGAGCAACGATGTTGCGGTTGGAACGCGTCACGACGAGGCGCGGACGCTCCGCCGTACCCGAGACGTTCTTGCGGATGCGGATGTGGCGGCGAGCCTTGGCAGCGCGCTTGTACGCGTCGCCCTTGGCGATCTTCACACCGTATGCCATGGCTACTTACCAGCCTTTCCGACCTTGCGGCGGATGACCTCGCCGGCGTACTTGACACCCTTGGCCTTGTACGGGTCGGGCTTCCGCAGCTTGCGGATGTTGGCGGCGACCTCGCCGACCTTCTGCTTGTCGATGCCCTCGACCGAGAACTTGGTCGGCGACTCGACCTTGAAGGAGATGCCCTCGGGCGCCTCCACCAGGATCGGGTGGCTGTAGCCGAGCTGGAACTCCAGGTTGGAGCCCTTCGCGGCCACGCGGTAACCGACACCGCTGATCTCGAGAGCCTTGACGTATCCCGTGGTCACACCGGTGATCATGTTCGCCACCAGCGTGCGGGACAGGCCGTGCAGGGCCTTGTTCTGACGCTCGTCGTTCGGACGGGTGACGTTCAGAACGCCGTCCTCGTCCTTGACAACTGCGATGGGCGCCTTAACGGTGTGCGCGAGGGAACCCTTGGGGCCCTTCACGTTGACCGTCTGGCCATCGATGGTGACGTCCACACCGGCGGGAACCTGGATGGGGAGCTTGCCGATTCGCGACATTGCTTTTCCTCCGTTCCCGACTACCAGACGTAGGCGAGGACTTCCCCACCTACGCCCTTCTTGCCTGCCTGCTGGCCGGTCAGGAGACCGTGGGACGTGGAGATGATCGCCACGCCCAGGCCGCCAAGGACCTTCGGCAGGTTGGTGGACTTCGCGTACACGCGCAGACCGGGCTTCGAGATCCGCTTGATGCCCGCGATGGAGCGCTCACGGTTCGGCCCGAACTTCAGCTCAAGGACGAGGTTCTTGCCGACCTCGGCGTCCTCGACCTTCCAGCCGGTGATGAAACCCTCCTGCTTGAGGATCTCCGCGATGTGCGACTTGATCTTGCTGTGCGGCATCACGACGGTGTCGTGGTACGCCGAGTTAGCGTTACGCAGACGGGTCAGCATGTCTGCGATCGGGTCAGTCATGGTCATGAAGTGGCCTTCGGCCTCTCTCGCCGGGGTTTCCTGTATGCGCCATCCCTCTCCCCACTCAGTGGCGGGACGGGTGCGGTGCGGGGACCTACGGCGTAGTAAGTCGATAGGGCGGCGGACGCCCAACCACACAAGCCTAAGGCATGCGCGGCTGGGCACCCACCGTCCAGATGCTTACCGAGAGTGCCTGGTGACGCCCAAGTCCTTGCGGACGAGGGTGTTTACCAGGAGCTCTTGGTCACGCCCGGCAGCTCGCCACGGTGAGCCATCTCACGGAGGCACACGCGGCAGAGGCCGAACTTGCGGTACACGGAGTGGGGACGACCGCAGCGCTGGCAGCGGGTGTACGCACGCACACCGAACTTGGGCTTGCGGGCAGCCTTCGCGATGAGAGCCTTCTTCGCCATCTCGCTTACGCCTCCTTGAAGGGGAAGCCGAGGTGACGAAGGAGCGCGCGGCCCTCAGCGTCGTTGGTCGCCGTGGTGACCACGGTGATGTCCATACCCCGGGTACGGTCGATCTTGTCCTGGTCGATCTCGTGGAACATGACCTGCTCCGTGAGACCGAAGGTGTAGTTGCCACGGCCGTCGAACTGCTTCGGCGACAGACCACGGAAGTCACGGATACGCGGCAGCGCGAGCGACAGCGTACGGTCCAGGAACTCCCACATGCGGTCACCACGGAGGGTGACGTGGCAGCCGATCGGCTGACCCTCGCGCAGCTTGAACTGCGCGATGGACTTGCGGGCCTTCGTGACGGCCGGCTTCTGACCGGTGATCGTCGTCAGGTCGCGGATGGCGCCGTCGATCAGCTTGGAGTCGCGGGCGGCGTCGCCCACACCCATGTTGACCACGATCTTCACGAGGCCGGGGATCTGCATGACGTTCTCGTAGGAGAACTCCTCACGCAGCTTGCCCGCGATGTCCTCGCGGTACTTCGTCTTGAGACGCGGAGTGGTAGCCATCAGATGTCCTCACCCGTCCGCTTGGCAACGCGGATCTTGTTGCCCTCGTCGTCGAAGCGGTAGCCGACGCGGGTGACGACCTTCTTGCCGTCCTTCTCCACAACCAGCTGAACGTTGCTGACGTGGACCGGGGCCTCGGTGATCACAATGCCACCGGCCTGGTTCTGCGCAGCCTTGGTGTGCTTCTTGACCCGGTTGACACCCTCGACGAGGACGCGGTTGTCGGCGGGGAAGGCGACGATGACCTTGCCCTGCTTGCCCTTGTCCTTACCGGTGATGACCTGAACCAGGTCGCCCTTCTTGATCTTCATGCTTACAGCACCTCCGGCGCGAGCGAGATGATCTTCATGAACTTCTTCTCGCGCAGCTCACGGCCCACCGGGCCGAAGATACGGGTGCCGCGAGGGTCGCCGTCGTTCTTCAGAATGACGGCGGCATTCTCGTCAAAGCGGATGTACGAGCCGTCCTGGCGGCGACGCTCCTTGACGGTGCGAACGATGACCGCCTTGACGACGTCACCCTTCTTCACGTTGCCACCGGGGATCGCGTCCTTGACGGTGGCGACGATGACGTCACCGATGCCCGCGTAGCGGCGACCGGAACCACCGAGAACACGGATGCAAAGGATTTCCTTGGCACCAGTGTTGTCGGCGATACGCAGTCGCGACTCCTGCTGGATCACGTGTATCTCCTGTTTGTCTGCCGGTTCCCGGCGGGGGCTTCACTCCGGAGAGCGTCGCCCCCACCGAGCCTGGCGGAACGAACCTGAGGGAAACCCCTCAGGTGCTTACTTGGCCTTCTCGAGGATCTCGACGATGCGCCAGCGCTTGCTCGCCGACAGCGGACGCGTCTCCATGATGAGGACGCGGTCGCCGACGCCGGCAGCGTTCTGCTCGTCGTGCGCCTTGAGCTTGTTCGTACGGCGGATGACCTTGCCGTACAGGGCGTGCTTGACGCGGTCCTCGACGGCGACGACGACGGTCTTGTCCATCTTGTCGCTGACGACCAGACCCTCACGGGTCTTGCGGAAGCCGCGGTCGGTCTTCTCAGTCACGTTGTTCTCGCTCATCAGGCGCTCTCCACCGTCTCGATACCGAGCTCACGCTCGTGCATCAGGGTGTAGATGCGAGCGATGTCCTTACGGACGGACTTGAGCCGGCCGTTGTTCTCCAGCTGACCCGTGGCCGCCTGGAAGCGGAGCTTGAACAGCTCCTCCTTGGCCTCGCGCAGCTTGCCAACGAGCTCCTCGTTGCCGAGCTCACGCAGCTCGGACGCCTTGGTTCCCGTCGCCATCACGACTCACCTGCCTCGCGCCGAACAATCCGGCACTTCATCGGAAGCTTGTGAGCAGCGCGGGTGAGCGCCTCACGAGCAATCTTCTCGTTCGGGTAGGACAGCTCGAACATGACCCGGCCCGGGTGCACGTTGGCGATCCACCACTCGGGAGAACCCTTACCGGAACCCATGCGGGTCTCGGCGGGCTTCTTCGTGAGCGGGCGGTCCGGGTAGATGTTGATCCAGACCTTGCCGCCACGCTTGATGTGGCGGGTCATCGCGATACGAGCCGCCTCGATCTGGCGGTTCGTCACGTACGCCGGGGTCAGCGCCTGGATGCCGTACTCGCCGAACGAGACCTCAGTACCGCCCTTGGCCATACCGCGGCGCTTCGGGTGGTGCTGCTTGCGGTGCTTGACCCTACGAGGGATCAGCATGTCGGTCAGGCCTCCGTTCCGGTGCTCTCAGCCGGAGCGGCGGCGGGAGCGTCGGCCTTGGGGGCCTCGGCACCAGCAGCCTGCTGCGGCTTGCGGCCACCACGGCCGCCGCGCTCGCCACCACGGCCACCACGGCCGGCGGGACGGTCGCCAGCGCCGGCACCACGGGCCGGGCGGTTACCCGCACGGGCCGCAGCGTTCTCGGCGCGAACCTCGGCGATGTTCTTGACGTCGCCCTTGTAGATCCAGACCTTCACACCGATACGGCCGAAGGTGGTCTTGGCCTCGAAGAAGCCGTAGTCCACGTTCGCGCGCAGCGTGTGCAGCGGCACACGACCCTCGCGGTAGAACTCGGAGCGGGACATCTCGGCGCCGCCGAGGCGGCCGCCGCACTGGATCTTGATGCCCTTGGCGCCGGCCTTCATCGTGCCCTGCATGCTCTTGCGCATGGCACGACGGAAGGAGACGCGGGAGGAGAGCTGCTCGGCAACGGCCTGGGCAACGAGCTGAGCGTCGAGCTCGGGGTTCTTGACCTCGAGGATGTTCAGCTGGACCTGCTTGCCCGTGAGCTTCTCGAGGTCACCGCGGATGCGGTCGGCCTCGGCGCCACGGCGGCCGATGACGATGCCCGGACGAGCGGTGTGGATGTCCACACGCACGCGGTCACGGGTGCGCTCGATCTCAACCTTCGAGATGCCGGCGCGCTCCATGCCGGACGTCATCATCCGACGGATGGCGACGTCTTCCTTGACGTAGTCCTTGTACAGCTTGTCGGCGTACCAACGCGACTTGAAGTCGGTGGTGATGCCGAGCCGGAACCCGTGCGGGTTTACCTTCTGGCCCATTACCGGGAACCTTCCTTGCTGCTGACGACCACGGTGATGTGGCTGGTCCGCTTGCGGATCCGGTAGGCACGGCCCTGCGCACGCGGACGGAACCGCTTCAGGGTCGGGCCCTCGTCCACGAACGCCTCGCTGATGACCAGCGTGGAGGCGTCCGGGTGGTTGTAGTTGTGTGCGGCATTGGCAATGGCGCTGTCCAGCACCTTGCCAACCGGCACGCTCGCGGCCTGCGGGGCGAAACGCAGGACCGCCTGAGCCTCCGTGGCATCCATGCCACGGATAAGGTCCACCACTCGGCGGGCCTTCATGGGCGTGACGCGGATGTACCGCGCCTGGGCCCTGGCTTCCATGGTTGTCCCTTCGGTGTAAGTCATAGTCGTAACCACCCCGCCTTTAGCGGCGCTTCGACTTCCGGTCGTCCTTGACGTGGCCGCGGAAGGTGCGAGTCGGCGAGAACTCGCCGAGCTTGTGGCCGACCATCGACTCGGTGACGAACACCGGGACGTGGGTCTTGCCGTTGTGCACCGCGATGGTGTGACCCAGCATGCTGGGGATGATCATCGAGCGACGGGACCAGGTCTTGATGACGTTCTTGGTGCCGGCTTCGTTCTGGACGTCCACCTTCTTTACGAGGTGGTCGTCGACGAAGGGCCCCTTCTTGAGACTGCGCGGCATCTAAACCCGCTCCTAGCGCTTCTTGTTCGTCTTGCGGCGGCGGACGATGTACTTGCTCGAAGCCTTCTTCGGCGAGCGAGTACGACCCTCCTTCTGACCCCACGGGGAGACCGGGTGGCGACCACCACTGGTCTTGCCCTCACCACCACCGTGCGGGTGGTCAACCGGGTTCATCGCGACACCGCGGACGGAGGGGCGAACGCCCTTCCAGCGCATGCGGCCGGCCTTGCCCCAGTTGATGTTCGACTGCTCGGCGTTGCCGACCTCACCGACGGTGGCGCGGCAGCGCGCGTCGACGAGACGGATCTCGCCCGACGGCATACGAAGGTGGGCCATCGTGCCCTCCTTCGCCAGCAGCTGCACGGAGGCACCGGCCGAGCGCGCGAACTTGGCGCCGCCACCGGGACGGAGCTCGATCGCGTGGATCGTGGTACCGACCGGGATGTTGCGGAGCGCAAGGTTGTTGCCGGGCTTGATGTCGGCCGTGGGGCCGTTCTCAATCCGGTCGCCCTGCTTCAGAGCCTTCGGCGCGATGATGTAGCGCTTCTCGCCGTCCGCGTAGTGCAGGAGCGCGATGCGCGCGGTGCGGTTGGGGTCGTACTCGATGTGCGCGACCTTGGCCGGCACGCCGTCCTTGTCGTGACGACGGAAGTCGATCACGCGGTAGGCGCGCTTGTGTCCACCACCCTGGTGGCGAACGGTGATCCGACCGGTGTTGTTACGGCCGCCCTTGCTGTGCAGGGGGCGAACCAGCGACTTCTCCGGCGTGGACCGCGTGATCTCGACAAAGTCGGCGACGCTGGAGCCACGACGGCCCGGGGTCGTCGGCTTGTACTTGCGGATACCCATTTCTCAGTCCTCGTCCGATTCCGGACGACTAGACCTCCGTTAGGAGGCCTGGCCGCCGAAGATGTCGATTCGGTCGCCCTCAGCGAGGGTCACGATGGCGCGCTTGGTGTCAGCGCGCTTGCCGAAACCGGTCTTGGTGCGCTTGCGCTTACCCTGACGGTTGATCGTGTTGACCCCGGTGACCTTGACCCCGAAGACCGCTTCCACGGCCTGCTTGATCTGGGTCTTGTTGGAGCCAGGCGCGACGATGAACGTGTACTTGTTCTCGTCCAGCAGTGCGTAGCTCTTCTCCGAGACAACCGGCTTGATCAGCAGGTCGCGCGGGTCGGTGAAGGTCTTGCTGGTAACGGTCGCCTCAGACATCAGGCGTCGCTCCCTTCGGTCTCATCGGCCTTGGGGCCAGACACGAAGGACTCGAGCGCGGCCTGGGTGAAGACCACGTCGTCAGAGACGATCACGTCGTACGTGTTCAGCTGGCCCGGCTCCAGGATGTGAACCTGGGGCAGGTTGCGGGCGGACAGCCACGCGGCCTCGTCGGCACGCTCGACGACCAGGAGCAGGTTCTTGCGCTCCGAGATCTTGCCGAACAGCGTCTTGGCGGCCTTCGTGGAGGCGGCACCCTCGACCACGCCGGTGACGACGTGGATGCGGGAGTGACGCGCACGGTCCGAGAGGGCACCGCGGAGGGCGGCGGCCTTCATCTTCTTGGGGGTCCGCTGCGAGTAGTCACGCGGCTGCGGGCCGTGGACGACGCCACCGCCGGCGAACTGCGGAGCGCGGGTCGAACCCTGACGGGCGCGGCCGGTGCCCTTCTGGCGGTACGGCTTGCGGCCACCACCACGGACTTCGCCACGGGTCTTGGTCTTGTGCGTGCCCTGACGGGCAGCAGCCAGCTGAGCGACAACGACCTGGTGGATCAGCGGAACGCTGGTCTTGGCGTCGAAGATCTCCGCGGGGAGCTCGACGGTACCGGCCTTGTCGCCTGCCGGCGAAAGGATGTCAATGGTGCTCATTACCTCAAGCCCCCTTGGCCGCGGTACGGACCAGGACGAGGCCGCCGTTCGGACCGGGGACTGCGCCCTTGATGAGGAGCAGACCCTTCTCCGCGTCAACCGCGTGGATGGTCAGGTTCTGGGTGGTGACGCGCTCGTTACCCATGCGACCGGCCATGCGCATGCCCTTGAAGACACGCCCAGGGGTGGCGCAGCCACCGATCGAACCGGGGGAGCGGTGCTTGCGCTGCACACCGTGACCGGCGCCGAGGCCCCGGAAGTTGTGCCGCTTCATGACACCGGCGAAGCCCTTGCCCTTGCTGTTGCCCGTGACGTCAACCTTGACGCCGGACTCGAACACCTCAGCAGTGATCTCCTGGCCGAGCGTGTACTCGCTGGCGTCGGAGGTGCGGAGCTCCACCAGGTGGCGGCGGGGGGTCACGTCGGCCTTGGCGAAGTGGCCCTTGAGGGGCTTGTTCACCTTGCGCGGGTCGATCTCGCCGAAGGCGATCTGGACCGACTCGTAGCCGTCGATGTCGTTCGTACGGACCTGGGTAACGACGCAGGGTCCGGCCTTGACCACGGTCACCGGGACGACACGGTTGTTCTCGTCCCAGACCTGGGTCATGCCGAGCTTCTCGCCCAGGACGCCCTTGATCTGCTTTGCCATCTTCTCGACGCCTCTCAGAGCTTGATCTCGATGTCAACGCCGGCCGGAAGGTCCAGGCGCATCAGCGAGTCAACGGTCTTGGGGGTCGGGTCGAGGATGTCGATCAGGCGCTTGTGCGTGCGCATCTCGAAGTGCTCGCGCGAGTCCTTGTACTTGTGCGGCGACTTGATGACGCAGTACACGTTCTTCTCAGTGGGCAGCGGCACCGGGCCCGCGACCGACGCACCAGTGCGCGTCACCGTCTCGACGATCTTCTTCGCCGAGGAATCGATGACCTCGTGGTCGTAGGCCTTGAGCCGGATGCGGATCTTCTGTCCCGCCATGGCTACTCCGTAGTCCTGTCTCTGTGTGGAAACGCTCTGGCTCCCGGTCGGCTGCGGGACGGGGTCCCGCTGCCTCTCCTCCGACCCACGCGGTCGGGCGTGTCGCACTCCCTCCACAGAAAATTCCCATACGGAAATTCCCTCGTCCAAGGGGGTGCGGTCCCAAGACCGCGCTTCGGGGGAGAAACACCCACCGAGTGCCTGGTGTGCACCGTGCTGACACTTCCCAGAAGATTCCCGTACGTCCGTCCCCATTGCTGCCCCGAGGGGCAGATTAAGGACGACGAGTACTGTGGGACTCGCTTCCGGTCCTCCCGGCGGGAGGCGCGCAGCATCGGCACTCAGCCGAGCAACTTGAACAGTCTGCCATACGAGACACGTACCTGGCCAATCGGGCGGAAGAGAATACCCCGCCACGCTGAGTGGTCAAACTGCGCCGCGCCCTGTGCCCGGCGGGGCCCCTCCCCCGGCGGCGTCAGGTCCGCGAGACCGTTCCGCAGCCCTCCTTCTCGGGCTGTTCCAGGGCCTGGCTGCGGTCGTACGGGTCCCTGGGCGGCCCCGTCGGCTCGGGGCCGTCGGTCGGGGCGTCCTGGAACATCGGATGCAGGTACCCGTCGTGGACGAAGCACTCCGAGTTCGCGATGTCGTACTGGTAGGGCCCGACCTGCATCATCCCCGCCTCGACCCGCCACTTGCGGGGGTCGGCGAAGGTGAACTCCATCTGCCTGCGCACGATGGTGCGGCTGACCTCCTCGGCACCGCTCTTCGCCTGGACCAGCGGGTAGACGAAGGTGTAGTCGGTCATGACGTCGATCTGGCCCGGGCTCGCGCCGGGCTCGACCGTCATCCGGCCGCGCACCTTCACCACGTCGCCGGCGAGGCGCACCTGTGCCGGGTCGGCGCGGGTGAACACCTGGAGCGGGTCCGCGTCCCGGCCCGGGCGGGCCAGGGCCCCTTCCAGCCGGTCCACCATCTCCCGCTGGCCGGGGTCGATCATCTGCAGGGCCGCGGTGGGGCGCTCGCCGCGCAGCGTCGCCGGGTCCAGGTTGGCGAGCACCAGGAACTGCTTCGTCCGCTCCAGCCCCTGGGCGACCAGCTCGCGGCTGACCCCGTTCACTGCGGTGGCCTCCGGTATCTCGATGCCGGCGGCGCCGTCCGCCCACTGGAGGGCCGGGGAGCCCCGGAAGGGCTCCTTCAGGGTCGGGCGGTCCGGGTCCAGCGAGGGCGGCGGGGCGGTGGGGCGCTCGGTCTCCGGTGCCAGTGGGCCGGCCTTCGCGGCCTCCTCACGGGCTGCGGTCTTGCCGGTGAGCCGGTCGATCACCAGCTCGGGTCGTACGGCGATCAGCGCGAGCCCCGCGATGCCGAGGACGGCCAGGACGGCTCCCAGCCTGCCCGGGCGGCGGCGCTGCCGCGGTGCGGGGCCGGTGCGCCAGCCGGGCGGCTCCTGGCCCTGCGTGGAGCGCAGCCGCGCGGTGACCATGCGCGCCCGGGCCGAGGGCTCCTTCGGCGCGTCCCCCGCCCCCTGGGCGGCCTGCTCCATGAACCGCGCCCACTCCTCGTCGGAGACGCCCGGTCTGTCGTGGTGGTCGTTCTTCCCCATGCCCTGTCCTCCCCTTGTCTGCCCGACATGCGTGAGGGGCCCCGCACCTTTCGGTGCGGAGCCCCCTCACCTGCGCAAAGGTGTGTTCACACGCTCAGCGGAAGTACCCCGTGATGTCCGCGATGAGGTCCACGGATCCCGAGTTGTTGTAGAAGCTGACCTTGCCGTCCACCACGGGCACGACCACCAGGTTGGGGATGGTCAGGCCGGGGGTGAAGTTCAGGTTCGAGGCGCTCGTACGGGTCGTGCCGCTCGGGAAGACCGACACGAAGCTGGCCTCGGTCGGGTTCGTCGCGGTCACGTTCAGCGCCACGGCCTTGATCCCGGTGGCCGGGATGCCGCCGATGCCCGCCACGGGCAGGGTGACGACGCTGCCGCCGGTGACCGGGCCCTGGCGGACGCCGGTGCCCGTGCGGGTGTCCATCAGGCGCTTCGGGCCGAAGTTCGCGTGCGTGGCGCCCGTGTCGCTGTCGGAGAAGTAGCCGGTGATGTCCGCGATCAGGTCGACGGTGCCCTGGTTGTTGTAGAAGCTGACCTTGCCGTCCACGACCGGCACGACGACCAGGTTGGGGATCGTCTGGCCCGGGGTGAAGTTCAGGTTCGACGCGCTGGAGCGGGTCGTGCCGCTCGGGTACACCGACACGAAGCTCGGCTGCGTCGGGTTCGTCGCCGTCACGTTCAGCACCACGGCCTTGACGCCGGTGGCCGGGATGCCGTCGACGCCCGCCACGGGCAGGGTGACCACGCCGCCGGTGCCGACCGGGGCGGCCGGGACGCCGGCGCCCGTGCGGGTGTCCATCAGGCGCTTCGGGCCGAAGTTGGTCTGCGTGGCGCCGTCACCGGTGGAGGTGAAGTAGCCGGTGATGTCCGCGATCAGGTCGACGGTGCCCTGGTTGTTGTAGAAGCTGACGCTCCCGTTGATGACCGGCACGACCACCAGGTTGGGGATCGTCCGGCCCGGGGTGAAGTTCAGGTTCGACGCGCTGGAGCGGGTCGTGCCGCTCGGGTACACCGACACGAAGCTCGGCTGCGTCGGGTTCGTCGCCGTCACGTTCAGCACCACCGCGGTGGGCGTGCCGCCGGTGGCCGCGGCCACCGGCAGGGTGACCACTTCGCCGCTGCCGACGGGGCCCTTGCGGACGCCGAGGCCCTCGCGGGTGTCCATCAACCGCTTCGGGGTCAGGGGGACGAACTTGGCGCCCTTGACGTCCGCTTCGACGGTGACCGCGAGGCTCGTGGAGACCTTGCCGTTCGCGGCGGTCGCCCGGACCCGGACCTCGTGCTTGCCGTCGGTCACGACCGCGGTCGCCTTGCGGCCCGCGCCGTCGGTCACCGCGGCGGCCTCACCGTCCACGAGGAGCTCGAACTTGGCCAGCCGGCCGGTGGCCGTGCTGGTGGTCCAGTCGACGGTGAGGGCGGCGCCGCTCGGGAGGGTGGCGCCCGGCGCCGCCGTCGCGCCGTTCACCGAGGCGATCTTCAGCTGGGCCGCGGGGCCCGTCTGGCGGAGCGCCTCCAGCTGCGGGTAGAGCGAGTTGCCCGGGCACTGGGTGTTGAAGCCGTCGCGGTGACCCGAGAGCGACTTGAACTGGTACTGCTGCCCCTTGGTGAAGGAGGTGCCGAAGTAGTTCTTCTGCGTGTCGCCCGCGGTCAGCGTCGCGGTGCCGTTCATGTCTCCGTCGTACTGGCCCAGCTTGTACGCCGCGGCCTTGGAGATGCCTTCGAGCGCGGCGGCGGAGGCGCCGCCGTTCGTGTAGTCGCCGAGGACGGAGACGCTGGTCGACTCGGCGTTCCAGCCGTAGGTGTGGGCGCCTTGGACAGGCTGGTCCACGCCGCCCTGGCGGCCCTCGAAGAGGGTGCCGCACTTGTCGACGAGGAAGTTGTAGCCGAGGTCGCGCCAGCCGTTGGTCTTCACGTGGTAGACGTGCAGACCCCGGACGATGGCCGCGGACTCGGAGCACTCGTAGGGCGCGGTGGCCGCCGTGTGGTGGACGAAGACGGCCTTGATCTTCGCGCCGGGCAGGTAGATCGGTCCCTCGTTGTTCAGGGACTCGTCGGCGCCCCACTGCACGCGGGAGACCACGTCCGGCCGCGGGGCGGTGGATTCCGGTCCCGGCGTCGTCGGCGCGGGGTCGACGGCGGGGAGGGAGAAGGCGGCCGGGCCGAGGCCCAGGTCGTTCTTCTTCTTGGCCTGGGCGGCGCCGGCGCCCGGGTCCACCAGGTTCAGCTCCATGCCGGCGGGCAGTGCGCCGCCCCCGGTCACCCGTACCTCGGCGCCGTCGGACGGGCCGACCCAGACCGGTTCGGTGGCGCCGCGCAGGCCCGGGCGCTTGCCGTCGAGGCCGGACTCGGCCTGCTCCAGCACGACCCACTTCGACCACTTTCCGCTGTCGGCGTCACGGGTGCGGGCCTCGATCTTGCCCGTCACCTCCGCCTCGGGGTCGGTCCAGGAGACGCCGAGGAGCCCGAACGGCTCGGTGTCCTGCTGGGAGAGGACGGCCTCGCCCCTGCCCTTGGGCTTGAGGGCGAGCTTGTGCACCTCCCCCTCGACCGGTCCCTTCTCGCGGGCGCGGGCGCTGTAGGGCGACACCTCGCCCTCGTCGGAGCCGCCCGTGCCGTTCGCGACGCCCTGTATGCCCAGGACCGCCACGACGCCGAGCGCGGCGGCCAGAGCCGTCCCGCGCGCACGACCTAGTTTCAAGTTGTCCCCAACCCCTATAGAGAACCCGCCAGGTGAGAGCACTGGCCGACGGGATCTTACTGGCCGGGATGACGGCCGATCAGGGCGGGACGGGGGGTGCGGGCGTGATGCGCATCGCAGTCGGGTCGCACGCGAGTGCTATTCCACCGACTTGTCCTTGAATGGCGCCTTGCGGCCGCAGATCGCGGGCCAGTCCTTGGCCACGATGTTGGCGCACCAGATCTCGCCGTCGTCCTTGAACTGCTTCCACAGCTTGACGTCGAGGTCCTCGCAGCCCTTGTTCGGCGCGAAGCGCGGGCACTTGCCGTTGGGCAGCTTGATGTCGTGCGCGCGCCAGGCGTCGAGGCCCATGAGGTCGGTGTCCTCGTGCGTCGGCATGTAGCGGTTGACCGACCAGGAGGCGCCCATGGTGGCGAACAGCGCGACCGCGCACACCATGCCGGCCGAGAGCTGACGGATCGTCCGGCGCGGGAGGACCCGCGCCGACGGGGCGGCGGAGGCCGGGCGCAGGGTCCGCTCGGTCCAGCCCGAGCCCCGCTGGACCGCCACCATCACGCCGAGGACGGCCAGGATCATCAGCGAGTACATGATGATCCAGGTGGTCCGCGGGAAGAGCTGGACCGCCTTGTCGTGCTCCATGTGCGAGGCGAACCAGAAGCGGGCGAGCCAGGCGCCCGCGAGGACCGCCGCAGCGGTACGGACCATGATGTTCCGCAGGCCCAGGCCGACTCCGAGGCCCACACCCAGGATCAGCAGCAGCGCGAACCCGGTCTGACCGGCCATCTCCCCGGAGACCGGCCACTGGTTGTACTTGATGTAGCCGGTCCGGTCGGAGATCCATCCCAGCACGTAGCCCGGGTCCGCGTACACGCCGAGGTAGGCGTACCGGTCCGGGGTCTGCGAGCCCAGCCGTGCCATCTGGTAGAGCAGCGGGGCGCCGATGATCCCGGCGGTGACGAGTACGGACCCGACGAACAGCGCCGCCCGCTTCACCGCGGGGGCGCCGGCCCGCCACGGGAAGAGGAAGAGGAAGAGCACGGCGGCGCCGGGCGCGGCCCAGACGAACCAGCCCGAGTACCAGAGGAAGAGCACGCCGAAGACCGCGCCGAGGCCGGCGCCGCGCAGCGCCAGGGACTTCGGGGTGCGGCCGGCCGACCTGCGCAGCTCGCGGAAGCAGTACCCGAGGAGCGGCAGCAGCACGATCATCACGACGTGGCTGTACGGGCGGACCGGGTCGAGGAAGAGCACGGCCGCCGGGACGGCGATCAGCAGCGCCCAGAGGGGGCGGAGCAGCAGGCGCCAGGACAGGTAGGCCATCGGGCCGACCAGGGCGCTGCAGATGATCTGGAGGTCGTGCAGGGCGAAGCCCGCGCTGCCGAGGCCGTCGTAGCGGACCTTGGCCCACAGGGCCATCAGCGCCGGGAACGCGGGCGGGTAGATGCCCGACATGCCCTCGCCCGACAGGAACGAGTTGGCCATCTCCACCAGAACGCTCGGGTCGCCCTCCTGGCCGCCGAGCGGGTGCGGGGTGCCGCGCAGCGCGACGACGATGCCGCCGGCCACGACGCCGGTGGCCAGCCCGGCCAGGGCGCCGCAGACCAGCCGCTTGACGATCCGGTGACGCCGGTCCGAGCCCCGGTAGGCCGTGTAGAGCAGCAGTGCGAGCAGCGGGAGCCCGATGACGGCGACGTGCAGCTGGAGCCTGGCGAGTCCGCTGACCTGGCCGATGCGGTTCATCGGGTTGACGCCGATGTGGCGGCTCAGCAGCGTGTAGCCGAGGGCCGCCACCACGCTGACGACCACCTCGGCCAGGACCAGCACCCACCTACGGGAGAGCCACGCCTCGCCCCGTGAGGGGGACGGGCGGCTCGCGGCCTTCGCCGGTTCGCCAGGACGCCGGTCCGGGGCGCCGGCCTCGCCGACCGCCTCGGTGGCCAGGTGTGTCATCTCGGTCCGTTTCGTGGTGGGCGGGCTCTGATCAGTTCTGGCCGGAGGTGAAGGCGTGCTTCGCCAGCGTGCGGGCGCCCGCCTTGTTGCCGCTACGGAGGGCTCCGGGGAGCATCGTCAGCGCGTGCAGCCGGGAGGCACTGTGGAAGCGCGCCGCGCGGGCCGCCTTCGGCCAGCCGCGGGCGTCCATGCGGTCGGCCACGGCGGAGAAGTAGCGCTCGGCCTCGGCGAAGCGGGTGCCGGAGAAGGCCTGGACCGACGACTCGCTGACGGCATGCCGGCGGTACTGGAAGACGGTCGTCGAGTTGTCGATGACCATCTGCTCCCCGCCTTCGAGCAGGTCGACGACGAGCGCGAGGTCCTGGATCACCGAGTAGTCGTCGCGGAAGTTCACCTTGCGCAGCACCTCGCCGCGCCAGGCGATCGACGGGAAGTAGAGCCAGTTGCCGCGCAGCACGCTGGCGGCCAGCTCCTCGCCGCCCATCAGGCGGCGGCCCTTCACCTGCGGTGCGTACAGCCGCTTCTTGGTGTTGTCGGCCAGGCCCTGGGTCACCTGGCCGGTGCCGTCGATGACCTCGACGCCGGGCTGGACCATCCCGATGCCCGGCCGCTCCTCGATGATCGAGCGGACGGTCTCCAGGTAGTGGGGGTGCAGCACGTCGTCGCAGCCCATGATGACCACGTAGTCGGCCTCGGACAGCCGCACGCACTTCTGGAAGTTCTTGGTGATGCCGAGGTTCTGCTCGTTGCGCGTGTAGTGCACGCGGTCGTCGCCGAGCCCGGCGAACCAGCCCGGTACCTCGGGCTCCTTGCCGTCGTCGATCACGACGAGGCGGAAGTCCCGGTCCGTCTGCGCCAGGACGCTGCGGACGGCGTCCTGCATCAGCTGCACGTCCCCGTAGTAGGGGAGCATGAAGTCGAAGGTCACCATGCGGCGTCAGGCCTTCACGGAGTCGGAGTCGGCGTCCGCCTCGGCATGGGCGTCGCCGCCGGCGACGGGCTCGGCACCCAGACGCTCGTCGTTGTGCCGCATGCCCTCGTTGATGGCCACCGTCCGGGCGAGGTCGGTGATCTTCTTCTCCAGCGAGCGGAACCGCAGGAAAGTGTTGAGCGTGAGGAAGCCCATCCCGAGGACCATCACGTACAGCACCAGGTCGGTACCGCGGCCGACGCCGAGCTGGTGGGCCAGCCAGGTCACGTCCGTCGGGCGGAGCACTGCGTACACGTTGACGATGACGAACAGGGAGAACGCGATGCGCTTCCACGCCCGGTTCTTCGCCTGGCTCCACGTTCGGATGAAGACCAGGGCCATCGACACGGAGCCGACGATCAGGACGAGCTGGATCCAGAAGTACTTCATCGACGCCCACGCTCCCGCAGCGAAATGTCAAAGATGATGTTCACGCCGTTGATGAGGGACTGGCCCTTGGAGCGCGAGTATTCGGTGTAGAGGATGTCCACCGGGACCTCGGTGACCCGCAGGTCGGAGCCCGCGAGGAAACCGACGAGCTCGGACGCGTGCGCCATGCCGTTCATGGTGATGTTCAACTGCTCGGCGGCCTTGCGGCTCAGGACGCGCAGACCGTTGTGCGCGTCGGTGAGCTTGAGCTTGCGGGCGGTGGGGCTGACGGCGGCGGCCGTGCGCAGGACGACCTGCTTGATCCACGGCACCTGGCCGTTCTGCTCGATGAAGCGGGAACCGAGCACCACGTCGGCCTCGTCCCGCCGCAGCACGCCGACCATCGTCTCGACGTCCTTGGTCTGGTGCTGGCCGTCGGCGTCGAAGGTCGCGAAGTAGCGGGAACCGGGCTGGGAGAGCGCGTACTTCAGACCGGTCTGGAGGGCAGCGCCCTGACCGAGGTTGACCGGGTGGCGGACCAGGTGGGCGCCGGTGGTGGCTATGTGCTCGGCCGAGTCGTCGGTGCTGCCGTCGTCGACGACGACGATGTTGGGGAACGTCTTGCGGGCCCCCTCGACCACGTCGGCGATCACCTGGCCCTCGTTATAGGCCGGTATGACCAGCCAGACATCGTCGTATTGGGACACGGTAGCTCCAGCGGAATGTGGCACGTACGAGTGCACGGTGATCGGTGTGACGTCTTGGGCCGGCATGGTCATCTCCCGACCGCGCCCACGCCCGGGGCGTCGGTGTCGGCCGTCTGCCGGGGTGCTTCACCGGCTGCGGCCGCGGCTCCGGGGAAACTCAGCCTGAGGGCTGCCAGCATAGCGACCACTGTGGCGGTCGAGCCCAGGGCGTAGGCGACGATCACGCGCACGGCCACCTCGCCCGGGATCAGGGTGATGCCCACCAGGACCGCGGTACCGAGGGCCCAGCAGAGCAGCTGCAGGTTGTGCCGCTTGAATACCATGAGCGCTTGTCCCAGGACCATCGCGAACATGTATGCCACGGTGCCTGCGGACAGCAGGAAGAAGTCGAAGTGTCCCAGCACCGGATCCGCGATGCCGAAGAGCACCTCGATGAGCCAGGGGCCGAGGGCCGTGGCGGGTACGCCGCCGAGCAGGCCCAGCGCTCCGACGACCAGGGCGATCCGGCGCAGCATCGCCCAGAAGGCCGCGCGGTCGCCGGCGGTGAAGGCGGCGGTCAGACCGCTGAGCAGCGAGGCCTGCAGCGAGCCGAAGACGAAGAGCGGCACCCGCGCGAGGACCAGGGCGCTCAGCAGCGAGGCGATCAGCGCGCTGTCGGACGGGGCCAGCAGCTTGGTGCTCATCACGGCCGCGTTCACGACCACTTGGGACAGCAGGGTCGCGCAGACGAGCAGGCCGAGGCCGCCCGACAGCTCCCGCCAGGCGATCGGCTCGCCGGGACCGACCGCGCGCAGCAGCGCCGGCAGCGTCACCAGCGTCGCGACGACGGGCGCGACGCCCAGGATGAGGCTGAAGGCCAGTGCCGAGTGCAGTCCGAAGGCGGCGCACCCGAAGGCGAGCACGATGCGCAGGCCGCCGTCGACGGCGAGCTGGGTGCCGTACGCGCCGAAGCGGCCGAGGCCCGCCAGCACACCGCGGGTGAGGTAGCAGACGGCCATGCCGGTGAAGGCGCCGCCGAGCGCGGCCACCAGGGCTCGGTCCCCGTGGAAGAGCAGGTCGGCTATGGGGCCGGCGGCGAGGACGAGGACCAGCAGGGTCGCGCCGAGGATCCCGGCGGTGAGGAGGGTGGCGCGGCGCAGCACCGGGCCGGCGCCGTGGCCGAGGACCGCCCGGGCGGACACGATCCGGGTGAGCTCCTGCTCGATGGGGAAGAAGACGCCGATGCCGATGGACATGACGATCGTCCACAGCACCGAGACGTTCGCCAGGGCTTCCGTCGACAGGCTGTGCCCGGCCACGCCCAGGTGGACGTAGGAGGCGGCGCCGAGCACGACGGTGCCGCCGGCCACCGCGACGGTGCCCGGCGGCAGCGCCGCGGTCAGCTTGTTCAGCAGGGTTTTCATCCCGTGCGGCCGTCCCGGGCCGCCTTCGCGAGTGCGGCGAAGCCGGGGGTGGCCAGCGCCTGGGCCAGCTGTTCGCGCCAGTCGGGCAGCGGCTCCAGTCCTGCCTCCACCTTCCACGCGTCGTGCGCCAGCACGCTGAAGGCGGGGCGGGCTGCAGGACGGACGAACGCCTCCGAGGTGGTCGGGCGGATCCGCTCGGGGTCCAGACCGCTCAGCCGGTAGGTCTCGCGGGCCAGTCCCATCCAGGTGGTCCGGCCGCTCGCGGTGCCGTGGTAGATCCCGCCCGTGGCCCCGCCCTTGAGGGCGGCCCGGCCGAGGTCGACCAGGTGGCGGGCCAGCGCGTAGGACCACGTGGGCTGTCCGTGCTGGTCGTCGACCACGTCGAGGGTGTCGCGCTGGGCGGCGAGCTTCAGCATGGTGGCGACGAAGTTCGGCCCGTGCTCGCCGTACAGCCAGGCGGTCCGTACGACGTAGCCGTCCTGCGGCAGCAGTTCGGTGACGGCCTGCTCGCCGACCAGCTTGGAACGCCCGTAGGCGTTGACCGGGCCGGTCCCGGCGTCCTCGCGGTACGGCTCCGAGGCGTCGCCGGGCAGCACGTAGTCGGTGGAGACGTGGACCAGGCGGACGTGGGCGGCGGCGCACGCACCGGCGAGGACGCGCACGGCGGTGCCGTTGACGGCGGTCGCGGCCTCCTCTGCGGTCTCGGCGCCGTCGACGTCCGTCCAGGCGGCGCAGTTCACGACCACGGCGGCGCCCTCGACCGCGGCCCGGACGGCTGCCGGGTCGGTGATGTCGAGGTCGGCGCGGCGCAGGCCCACGGCCTCGATCCCGGCGTGCTCCAGGACGGCCAGGACGTCCTGGCCGAGCATCCCGCCGGCGCCGGTGACGAGCCAGCGCCCGGCCGAGGTGTTGGTGCTCACTTCTGCAGGGCCGCCTTCGCCTTCAGCGGCTCCCACCAGGCGCGGTTCTCGCGGTACCAGTCGATGGTGGCCTTGATGCCGGCCTCGAAGGTGACCTGCGGCGCGTAGCCCAGCTCGGCGCCGATCTTGCTGATGTCGATGGAGTAGCGCAGGTCGTGGCCCTTGCGGTCCTCGACGTGCTCGACCATGTCCCAGCCGAGGCCCGCGGCCTCCAGCAGGACGCCGGTGAGCTCCTTGTTGGTGAGCTCGGTGCCGCCGCCGATGTTGTAGACCTCGCCGGCGCGGCCCTTGCGCATGGCCAGGTCGATACCGCGGCAGTGGTCGGAGACGTGCAGCCAGTCGCGGACGTTGCCGCCGTTGCCGTACAGCGGGACCTTCCTGCCGTCCATCAGGTTCGAGACGAACAGCGGGATGACCTTCTCCGGGAACTGGTAGTGCCCGTAGTTGTTGGAGCAGCGGGTGACCACCACGTCCATGCCGTGCGTGCGCGCGTAGGCCAGCGCCAGCAGGTCGGAGGACGCCTTGGAGGCGGAGTACGGGGAGTTGGGCACCAGCGGCCACTCCTCGGTCCAGGAGCCCTCGGTGATCGAGCCGTAGACCTCGTCGGTGGAGATGTGGACGAAGCGGCCGACGCCGTGCTTGCGGGCGGCGTCCAGCAGCACCTGGGTGCCGACGACGTTCGTCATGACGAAGGGGCCCGCGCCGGCGATCGACCGGTCCACGTGGGACTCGGCGGCGAAGTGCACGACCACGTCGTGGCCGGCCATCACCTGGTCGACGGCCTCGGCGTCGCAGATGTCGCCCTGGACGAAGCGGTATCCGGAGTGGTCCGCGACCGGGGCGAGGTTGGCCTCGACGCCCGAGTAGGTCAGCTTGTCGAAGACGGTGATCTGCGCCGTGGCGTCTGCACCGAGCTGCTGGCGGACGAATTCTGAACCGATGAAGCCGGCGCCGCCGGTCACGAGGATGCGCATAATACGAAGAGTCTAGCCGCCTGCCGAACGTCACACGCCGGACGGTCGGACCGCCCCGGCCCTCTCGCATAGGGTTCACCCATGCGTGGAATCCTTTTGGCCGGTGGCACCGGATCGCGACTCTGGCCGCTGACTCGGGCCGTCTCGAAGCAGCTGCTGCCCGTCTTCGACAAGCCGATGATCTACTACCCGCTCTCCACCCTGGTGATGGCGGGCATCAGCGAGATCCTGATCATCACCACCCCTGAAGACCGCGACCAGTTCGAGCGCCTGCTCGGCGACGGTTCGCAGTTCGGACTGCGGCTGGAGTACGCCGTCCAGGAGCGCCCGGAGGGCATCGCCCAGGCGTTCGTGCTCGGCGCCGACTTCATCGGTGACGAGTCCGTCGCGCTGATCCTCGGCGACAACATCTTCCACGGCAGCGGCCTCGGCACCCGCCTCGCTCAGCACACCGACGCCAAGGGCGGCCGTGTGTTCGCGTACCCGGTGGCGGACCCGACCGCCTACGGCGTCGTGGAGTTCGACGAGAAGGGCCAGGCCATCTCCATCGAGGAGAAGCCGGTCAAGCCCAAGTCCCGCTACGCGGTGCCCGGTCTGTACTTCTACGACAACCAGGTCGTGGAGATAGCCAAGGGCCTCAAGCCCAGCGCCCGCGGCGAGCTGGAGATCACCGCCGTCAACGACGCGTACCTCCAGGCCGGCGAGCTCAACGTCACGATCCTGGACCGCGGTACCGCCTGGCTCGACACCGGCACCTTCGTCTCGATGGTCCAGGCCTCCGAGTTCGTCCGCGTGATCGAGGAGCGTCAGGGCTTCAAGATCGGCTGCATCGAGGAGGCGGCCTGGCGGGCCGGCCTGATCGACTCGGCCCAGCTGCGCGCGCTCGCCGAGCCGCTGACCAAGAGCGGTTACGGCACCTACCTCCTGGCCCTGCTCGACGAGGAGGAGGGCAAGTGAAGTTCCGCGAGCTCTCCATCGCGGGCGCCTTCGAGGTGACCCCGCAGCTGCACGGCGACCCGCGCGGCCTGTTCACCGAGTGGTACCGCTTCGACCGCCTGGCGGAGGTCGTCGGCCACCCGCTGAACCTGGCGCAGGCGAACCTCTCCGTCTCCGCCGCCGGCGTAGTCCGCGGCATCCACTTCGCCGACGTGCCGCGCGGCCAGGCCAAGTACGTGACCTGCGTGCGCGGCGCCGTGCTCGACGTCATCGTCGACCTCCGGGTCGGCTCCCCCACCTTCGGCAAGTGGGAGGGCGTGCGCCTCGACGACGTAGACCGCCGCGCCGTCTACATCCCCGAGGGTCTCGGCCACGGCTTCTGCGCCCTGAGCGACGACGCGACGCTGTCGTACCTCTGCTCGGAGACGTACAACCCGACCGGCGAGCACTCGGTGCACCCGCTCGACCCGGACCTGGGCATCGAGTGGCCGGCCGACGTCCCGCAGCTGTCCGCGCGCGACGAGGCCGCCCCGTCGCTGGCCGAGGCCATCTCGACCGGGCTGCTGCCCGACCACGCGGCCTGCATCGAGTTCACCGAGTCCCTGCGCGTGAACTGACGCACCGCCCCCGCACGGCACAAGGGCCGCACCCCGCGACGGGGTGCGGCCCTTCGGCGTTGCCGGTCCGGTCGCCGCGGCGCACGCGCACCGCGGCGACCGGACCGGCAACGCCGAAGGGCCCCGTCCCACCGCCGAAGCGATGGGCCGGGGCCCTCCGGTGCAACTTGGTGCCCGGTCAACGGGCTACCAGGTCAGAACTCGAATTACTTCGAGATCTTGGTGACCTGGCCGGCGCCCACGGTACGACCACCCTCACGGATGGCGAACTTCAGGCCCTCCTCCATGGCGACCGGCTGGATCAGCGCGACCGTCATCTCGGTGTTGTCGCCCGGCATGACCATCTCCGTGCCGGCCGGCAGGGTGACGACACCCGTGACGTCCGTGGTACGGAAGTAGAACTGCGGACGGTAGTTGTTGAAGAAGGGGGTGTGACGGCCACCCTCGTCCTTCGACAGGATGTAGGCCTGGGCCTCGAACTCGGTGTGCGGGGTGACCGAACCGGGCTTGATGATGACCTGGCCGCGCTCGACGTCCTCGCGCTTGATGCCACGGAGGAGCAGACCGACGTTCTCACCGGCCTGGCCCTCGTCGAGCAGCTTGCGGAACATCTCGATACCGGTGACCGTGGTGGTGGTCTTCTCTTCCTTGATACCGATGATGTCGACGGTCTCGTTGACCTTCAGGACACCACGCTCGATACGGCCGGTGACGACCGTACCGCGACCGGTGATCGTGAAGACGTCCTCGACGGGCATGAGGAACGGCTTCTCGGTGTCACGCGGCGGGGTCGGGATGGCCTCGTCGACGGCGGACATGAGGCCGAGGAGCTTCTCGCCCCACTCCTTGTCGCCCTCGAGCGCCTTCAGCGCGGAGACGCGGACGACCGGCAGGTCGTCGCCCGGGAACTCGTACTCGGAGAGCAGCTCACGGACCTCGAGCTCGACGAGCTCCAGGATCTCCTCGTCGTCCACCATGTCGGCCTTGTTCAGGGCGACAACGATGTAGGGGACGCCGACCTGGCGGGCCAGGAGCACGTGCTCCTTGGTCTGCGGCATCGGGCCGTCGGTGGCGGCGACCACGAGGATCGCGCCGTCCATCTGCGCGGCACCGGTGATCATGTTCTTGATGTAGTCGGCGTGACCCGGGCAGTCGACGTGGGCGTAGTGACGCGCCTCGGTCTGGTACTCGACGTGCGCGATCGAGATGGTGATACCGCGCTGGCGCTCCTCAGGAGCCTTGTCGATCTGGTCGAAGGCCGAGGCCTCGTTCAGGTCCGGGTACGCGTCGTGCAGCACCTTGGTAATGGCGGCCGTGAGGGTCGTCTTACCGTGGTCAATGTGACCGATGGTGCCGATGTTGACGTGCGGCTTAGTCCGCTCGAACTTCGCCTTCGCCACGGGGTCCTCCTGGAGAGTGGTTCTGTACGCCTTACAGATCGGCGCCAGGTGATCTTTGCTGGAAAGCCGGCCCCCGGGGCAACGGAGTGTGACTCCTGTTGCCCCAGAGGTTCCGGTGACAAGCCTAAAGCGTGTACTCGGAAGAGTTACTCGCCCTTGGCCTTCGCGATGATCTCCTCGGCGACGTTCCGGGGAACCTCGGCGTAGGAGTCGAACTGCATCGAGTAGCTGGCGCGACCCGAGGTCTTGCTGCGGAGGTCTCCGACGTAGCCGAACATCTCCGAAAGGGGCACGAGGCCCTTCACGACGCGAGCACCGTGACGCTCCTCCATGGCCTGGATCTGGCCACGGCGGGAGTTGATGTCACCGATGACGTCACCCATGTAGTCCTCGGGCGTGGTGACCTCGACGGCCATCATCGGCTCAAGGAGCACGGGAGAAGCCTTGCGCGCGGCCTCCTTGAAGGCCTGCGAACCGGCGATCTTGAAGGCGAGCTCCGAGGAGTCGACCTCGTGGTAGCCACCGTCGAGAAGCGTGACGCGAACGCCAGTCATCTCGTAGCCGGCCAGGATGCCGAACTGCATGGCTTCCTGCGCACCGGCGTCGACCGAAGGGATGTACTCCTTCGGGACGCGTCCACCGGTGACCTTGTTCACGAACTCGTACGCCGGACCGTCGGTCTCGGTGATGGGCTCGATCGCGATCTGCACCTTGGCGAACTGACCGGTACCACCGGTCTGCTTCTTGTGCGTGTAGTCGTGACGCTCGACGGCCTTGCGGATCGTCTCGCGGTACGCGACCTGCGGCTTGCCGACGTTGGCCTCGACCTTGAACTCGCGCTTCATACGGTCGACCAGCACCTCGAGGTGCAGCTCGCCCATACCGCCGAGGATGGTCTGGCCCGTCTCCTCGTCCGAGTGAACGTGGAAGGAGGGGTCCTCCTCCGCGAGACGCTGGATGGCGACACCCAGCTTCTCCTGGTCACCCTTGGACTTGGGCTCGATGGCGACCTGGATGACCGGAGCCGGGAAGTCCATGGACTCCAGGATCACGGGCTGCTTGTCGTCACACAGCGTCTCACCGGTGGTGGTCTGCTTCAGGCCCATGACGGCGACGATGTCGCCGGCGCCCACCGCGTCGATCTCTTCACGCTTGTTGGCGTGCATGCGGTAGATCTTGCCGATGCGCTCCTTCTTGCCCTTGACGGAGTTCAGCACCGCAGTGCCGGCCTCCAGGCGGCCCGAGTAAACCCGGACGAAGGTGAGCTTGCCGAGGTGCGGGTCGCTCATGATCTTGAACGCGAGCGCGGCGAGGGGCTCCTCGTCGGACGGCTTGCGCTTCACGACCACCTCGGCGTCGCGGACGTCGTGGCCCTCGATGGCCTCGATGTCCAGCGGCGACGGCAGGTAGCGGACGACGGCGTCGAGCAGGGGCTGAACGCCCTTGTTCTTGAACGCCGTGCCACAGAACACCGCGGTGATCGTGGGCTCGCCCTTGCCCTTGCCGGAGTTCAGGATGATCCGGCGGACGGCGGCGTGCAGCTGCTCGACGGTGGGCTCGTTGCCCTCCAGGAACAGCTCCATGATCTCGTCGTCGTTCTCGGCGACGGTCTCGACCAGCTTGCCGCGCCACTCTTCAGCGGCCTCGGTGTGCGTGGCCGGGATGTCGACGATGTCGTACATCTCGCCCTTGGTCGCCTCGGCGGACCAGACGAACGCCTTCATCGTGACGAGGTCGACGACACCCTGGAAGTCGGCCTCGGCACCGATGGGGAGCTGCATGACGATCGGAACCGCACCGAGGCGGTCCTTGATCATGTCGACACAGCGGTGGAACTCGGCGCCGGTGCGGTCGAGCTTGTTGACGAAGCAGATGCGCGGCACGCCGTAGCGGTCCGCCTGACGCCAAACGGTCTCGGACTGCGGCTCTACGCCGGCCACACCGTCGAAGACGGTGACGGCACCGTCGAGGACGCGGAGCGAACGCTCCACCTCGACGGTGAAGTCGACGTGACCCGGGGTGTCGATGATGTTGATGGTGTGGTCAACATCTTCGAGCGGCCAGTGGCAGGTCGTCGCGGCAGACGTGATGGTGATACCACGCTCCTGCTCCTGCTCCATCCAGTCCATCGTGGCGGCGCCGTCGTGGACCTCACCGATCTTGTACGACACACCGGTGTAGAACAGGATGCGCTCGGTGGTGGTCGTCTTGCCCGCGTCGATGTGGGCCATGATCCCGATGTTGCGGACCTTGGCCAGGTCAAGCGAAGTGGTAGCCATAAGGCTTCGGTCTTCTCTCGGTCTCGATGTGGGGTGGGACTACCAGCGGTAGTGCGCGAAGGCCTTGTTGGACTCGGCCATCTTGTGCGTGTCCTCGCGCTTCTTGACGGCAGCGCCAAGACCGTTGGAGGCGTCGAGCAGCTCGTTCATGAGGCGCTCGGTCATGGTCTTCTCACGACGGGCGCGGGAGTAGCCCACGAGCCAGCGGAGGGCCAGGGTCGACTGGCGACCCGGCTTGACCTCGACGGGGACCTGGTAGGTCGCGCCACCGACACGGCGGGACTTGACCTCGAGGGACGGCTTGACGTTCTCCAGCGCGCGCTTCAGCGTGATGACCGGGTCGTTGCCGGTCTTCTCGCGGAGGCCTTCCATGGCGCCGTAGACGATGCGCTCGGCGGTGGAGCGCTTGCCGTTCAGGAGGATCTTGTTGATGAGCGACGTCACCAGAGGAGATGCGTAGACCGGGTCGATGATGACCGGGCGCTTCGGGGCGGGGCCCTTACGAGGCATTCTTACTTCTCCTTCTTGGCGCCGTAGCGGCTGCGGGCCTGCTTGCGGTTCTTGACAGCCTGGGTGTCAAGCGCACCGCGGATGATCTTGTAACGAACACCCGGCAGGTCCTTCACACGGCCACCACGCACGAGCACGATCGAGTGCTCCTGCAGGTTGTGTCCCTCACCCGGAATGTAAGCGGTGACCTCGATGCCGGAGGTCAGACGCACACGCGCGACCTTACGGAGCGCCGAGTTCGGCTTCTTCGGGGTGGTCGTGAACACACGCGTGCAGACGCCGCGACGCTGGGGCGAGGCCTCGAGCGCGGGAGTCTTTGTCTTCTCGACCTTGTCCTGCCGGCCCTTACGGACCAGCTGCTGGATCGTAGGCACTACTTCTCCGGTTTCTGTGTGCCGTGTAGTGAAGCTAACCTGGAACTTTGCCGACCCACGCGGTCGGGTGTGTCGGATCCTGCACACTTCCACCGAGGTGGAGAGAGGCGCGGATCGCAGTGTGGTCTTCTCGGCTCACCGCGGGTCTGAAGCGCGCGCGGGAGCCCAGGGCACACCCCAGGCACAAGGTCAGAGCGTACCTACCTCATGGAGGTAGGTCAAAACAAATGCCCAGCACGAAAACCCGCCGCGCGCAAGCGGGACGGGGGCCGTTCGGCCCGGCGGCCCGCCCCGGCGCCCTAAACTGACAGCTTGCCCGGGCGCTGGGCGCCCGCGAGTCGATCAGCAGGGAGCAGCACATTGGGGACCGTGGCACCCGAGCCGACCACAGTCGATGCCCGGCCCCCCGCCCCGGAGCGCCCGTCGGCGGTCCGCCGGTCCGTCCGCCGCTCCACCCGCCTGCGCGGCCCCCTGCTGGCCTTCCTCCTGACCGCGACCGCCTTCTGCGCGGCCTGGGCGGCGCGCGGCACGTTCCCCTTCGGCAACACCGGGCGGGCCCTCAACGACCAGGCCAACCAGTACGTGCCCTTCCACCGGGCGCTGTGGGACCTGGTCCACGGGCAGGCCGCCGGCGACCTGCTCTTCACCTGGCGCGGCGGCTTCGGACAGCAGTTCCTGTCCGACTACCACACCTACCTCGGCAACCCGTTCTCCTGGCTGGCCGTCCTCGTCCCCCGCGCCCACGTCGACCTCGCCGTCTTCGCGGTCACGCCGGTCACGATGGGCGCCGCCGCCGCCGTGATGACGGTGTACCTCGGCAAGCTGCACGCCGGCCCGTGGTGGCAGCGGGGCGTGCTCGGGGCGACGTACGGCCTGTGCGGCTGGGCGCTCAGCGACGCCTCGTACATCCCGATGTGGCTCTGGGGCCTGGTCGCCCTCCCCATGCTCGGCATCGCCGTCGAGTGGTGCCTGGAGGGCCGCCGCTGGCCGGGAGCGGCGCTGCTGGTCTCGCTGGCCTGGTTCGGGAACTTCTACACGGCGATGATGGCCACGATGGCGGCCTGCGTCCTGCTGGCGATCCGCCTCGCGACCCGCGACACGACGGCCCGGGAGCGGCTGCTGGCCCTGTGGCGGGCCGCGGCGGCCGCCGGGACCGGGATCCTGCTCACGCTCCCGCTGCTGCTGCCGTCCTTCCTGTCGAGCGGCGCCGCGCAGCCCACCAAGGCCGCCGCCTTCGACCCCGTGCGGATCGAGGTCTTCTTCGCGGGCATGCTGCCGGCCACCCACCTGTGGGGCGGCCGCCCCAGGCTGTACGTGGCCTCGCTCGGCCTGATCCTGGCCGGCTCGTTCCTGCTCAACACCGCCGTCGCGCGCCGCACCCGCCTGGTGTGGGCGGGGGCCACCGCGCTGGTCCTCGCCTCCTTCCAGTTCCCGCCCACGCAGTACGTGTGGCACGGGCTGGCGGTGCCGAACGGCAACCCGTACCGCGAGACCTTCGTCTTCAGCGGGATGGTGGTGGTGCTGGCCTGGCTGGCGCTGGCCAACCGGCCGCGCCCGCGGCACCTGGCCCTGATGGCCGCCCTGCTGGTCGCAGCCGCCTTCGTACTGCGCCACACCGACGACTTCGGCGGCTGGACCTGGCCGGCGGTGCTCGGCGGCGGGGGCGTCTCGCTGCTGGCGCTGGTCCTGCTGCGGCTCGGCGAGAAGCGCCGTTTCCTGGTCCCGGTCGCCGCTGTGCTGATGATCGGCGTCGTCCTCGCGGAGTCCACCGCGGCCGCGGCCGGCGCCGACGCCCGCCGGGCGCGCGAGCGCTGGGCCAAGCCGATCCCCACCTCGAACCAGTCGATCGCCCGGCACTTCGACGCCGTACGCGGGGCCCAGGGCTGGCCCGCCTACCGGACCGACTCGGGCGCGCCGCAGACCGCGTACAACGACGCCCTGGCGCTCCGGGCGGAGGGGCCGCAGTACTACAGCAGCTACCTCCCGGAGGCCACCTACCGGGCGCTGGAACCCCTCGGGTACGGCTTCAAGAACGACGGCCGGACCTTCTTCGGCGCCGACAACCCGGTGCTCGACGCGATCTTCTCGATCGGTGCGCGGGTCCGCCCGGGCGCCGAACCGGACAGCTGGACGGCCGAGCGGTTCCCGGCGCCCCCGCTCGTCACCGTCCGCACCGGCCCGTACGCCTCCCCGAACCCGGCGGACAGCGTCTACGCCCGCCAGGAGACCGTCCTGGGCTCCACCGTCTACGAGGTCCCGCAGGTCACCCGCGGAGGTGGCGCCGAGGTCCAGACGTACACGGCCCAGTGCCGGCCCGGCTCCGAGGCCTACTGGTACTCCCCCGCCCTGTACGGCTCCCTCCGCGCTGGCGCGACCGAGAAGCCGCTGGAGGACGAGATGACCGGGGTGACCCCGCTCGGCCCCGTCCCGGCCTCCGGCAGGGTCGAGGTCACCGTGCGGACCCGTACGCAGGGCGCCGACGCGGGCGCCCACCCGCTGGGCTGCCTGGACCGCGCGGCCCTCGCCGCGTCCGTCGACCGGCTGAAGGCCACCGGCGCCACCGCGGTCGAGGTCGGCGGCCACTCCCTGCGTGCCGCCCTCCCCGCGGACACGCGGGGCACGGCGGTCGTCGCCACCACCGCGGTCCCCGGCTGGAGCTGCTCGGCCCCGATCAAGCCCTTCCACGGCCTCCTGGCCGTGGACCTCCCCCCGGGAACGACCGAGATCTCCTGCACCTTCACCCCGAAGGGCTTCACGGCCGGCCTGGCCGGCGCCGCCCTGGCCCTCCTGGCCCTGGCCGCCGTCGCGGCGCCCCCCGCCCTGCGCCGCCTGCGCCGCCACCGCAGGTCCGGATCCTGATCCGTCCCGGCCCGCACCCGTTCGCGAACCGGACTCATCCGATCGTTCTTTCGATATCCCCTGCCGTGATGTCGGCGGCAACCGAAGATCGCATGCTCAGCACGGTCCGTGAACGGACGGCACGAAGGCACAGCCGTTCCGGCACCGCCGCGGCCCACTGGTCCCCGCCGCCTTAAGTGGATGACGCACCAGACGGACCTCCTGCCCGCCTCGCCGACCAGGCCGGGACGAGTGCGTCGCCAGGCGCGGCAAGCTCCCTGACACCGACAGGACCGGCGCCCCCGGCAGCGACGGCAGCCTCCTCGGATTCAGGTTCCTGACCGCCTCGAAGGACCAGGTCACGGCCATGATCCTGGTGCGGACGGCGGACGGGACGTACGGCGCCCTCACCGCCTCCGCGGTGTGGGAGGACGGCGACTGGAAGCTGCGCCCGACGCTGACGGGGTCGATCAGCGAGAGCATCGCGCCCGTGGGCGGCACCGACGGGTTCGTCCTGTGGGGTGCCGGCAACGGCTCCTGACGTCCTGCGCAGGCGGGAAACGCCGCAGGGCGGCCACCCTCTCGGGTGACCGCCCTGCGGTTACTGCTCGTGTCCGACTCAGCCGTTGTACGGGCCGTAGTCGTAGTCCTCCAGCGGGACAGCCTGGCCGGAGCCGGTGCCGAAGGGCGAGTAGTCGATGTCGTCGTAGCCGACGGCCGAGTACATCGCGGCCTTCGCCTCCTCGGTGGGCTCCACCCGGATGTTGCGGTAGCGGGCGAGGCCCGTACCGGCCGGGATGAGCTTACCGATGATGACGTTCTCCTTGAGGCCGATCAGGGAGTCGGACTTGGCGTTGATCGCCGCGTCCGTCAGCACCCTGGTCGTCTCCTGGAAGGACGCCGCCGACAGCCACGACTCGGTCGCGAGCGAGGCCTTGGTGATACCCATCAGCTGCGGACGGCCGGAGGCGGGGTGACCGCCCTCGGTGACCACGCGACGGTTCTCGGTCTCGAACTTCGACCGCTCGACCAGCTCGCCCGGCAGGAGCTCCGCGTCGCCGGACTCGATGATCGTCACGCGGCGCAGCATCTGCCGGATGATGATCTCGATGTGCTTGTCGTGGATCGACACGCCCTGCGAGTTGTAGACCTTCTGGACTTCGCCGACCAGGTGGACCTGGACGGCACGCTGACCGAGGATGCGCAGCACGTCGTGCGGGTTGGTGGCACCCATGGTGAGCTTCTGGCCCACCTCGACGTGGTCGCCCTCGTGCACGATGACCTTGGCGCGCTTCGAGATCGGGAACGCCGTCTCGTCGCTGCCGTCGTCGGGCGTGATGACGATCTTCTTCGTCTTCTCGGTCTCCTCGATCCGCACGCGGCCGGCGGCCTCGGAGATCGGGGCGACACCCTTCGGGGTACGGGCCTCGAAGAGCTCGACGACACGCGGCAGACCCTGCGTGATGTCGTCACCGGCCACACCACCGGTGTGGAAGGTACGCATCGTCAGCTGGGTACCGGGCTCACCGATGGACTGGGCGGCGATGATGCCGACCGCCTCACCGATGTCGACCAGCTTGCCGGTGGCGAGGGAGCGGCCGTAGCAGAAGGCACAGGTGCCGACCGCGGACTCGCAGGTCAGGACCGAGCGGGTCTTGACCTCCTCGACGCCGTTGGCGACCAGGGCGTCGATGAGCACGTCACCGAGGTCGACGTTGGCCGGCGCGATGACCTTGCCGTCGATGACGACGTCCTCGGCCAGCATGCGGGCGTAGATCGAGGTCTCGACGTCGTCGGCCTTGCGCAGCACGCCGTCCTCACCGCGAACGGCGATCTTCAGCTTCAGACCGCGCTCGGTGCCGCAGTCCTCCTCGCGGATGATGACGTCCTGCGAGACGTCCACCAGACGACGGGTCAGGTAACCCGAGTCGGCGGTACGCAGGGCGGTGTCCGCCAGACCCTTACGGGCACCGTGCGTGGAGATGAAGTACTCCAGAACGGTGAGGCCCTCACGGAAGGACGCCTTGATCGGACGCGGGATGGTCTCGTTCTTCGCGTTCGACACCAGACCACGCATACCGGCGATCTGTCGCATCTGCATCATGTTTCCTCGGGCACCCGAGTCAACCATCATGAAGATGGGGTTCGTCTTGGGGAAGTTCGCGTTCATCGCCTCGGCAACCTCGTTGGTCGCCTTGGTCCAGATCGCGATGAGCTCCTGCGTGCGCTCGTCCTTGGTGATCAGACCGCGCTCGTACTGCTTCTGGACCTTCTCGTCCTGCGCCTCGTAGCCCGCGACGATGGCCTTCTTGGCCTCGGGCACGACGACGTCGGAGATGGCCACGGTGACGCCCGAACGGGTCGCCCAGTGGAAGCCGGCCGCCTTCAGGTTGTCGAGCGTCGCCGCCACGATGACCTTGGGGTAGCGCTCCGCCAGGTCGTTGACGATCTCGGAGAGCTGCTTCTTGCCCACCGAGTAGTCGACGAACGGGTAGTCCTCGGGCAGCAGCTCGTTGAAGAGCGCGCGGCCCAGGGTGGTGCGAAGACGGAAGCTGTCGCCCGGCTGGAACTCCTGCTCGCCCTCTTCGGCGACCGGCGGCACCCAGCCGCGCGGCGGGATGGTGCCCACCGGGAAGCGGATGTCGACGGACGACTGCAGCGCGAGCTCGCCGGCGTCGAACGCCATGGTCGCCTCGGCCGTGGAGCCGAACGCGCGGCCCTCGCCCTTGGTGTCACGGAGCTCACCGTCGGTGGTCAGGAAGAACAGACCCAGGACCATGTCCTGCGTCGGCATCGTGACCGGACGGCCGTCGGCCGGCTTGAGGATGTTGTTCGAGGACAGCATCAGGATGCGGGCCTCGGCCTGCGCCTCCGCGGAGAGCGGCAGGTGCACGGCCATCTGGTCACCGTCGAAGTCCGCGTTGAAGGCGGTGCAGACGAGCGGGTGGATCTGGATGGCCTTGCCTTCGACCAGCTGGGGCTCGAAGGCCTGGATGCCGAGGCGGTGCAGCGTGGGCGCACGGTTCAGCAGAACCGGGTGCTCGGCGATGACCTCTTCGAGGACGTCGTAGACGACCGTGCGGCCGCGCTCGACCATCCGCTTGGCGCTCTTGATGTTCTGCGCGTGGTTCAGGTCGACCAGGCGCTTCATCACGAACGGCTTGAAGAGCTCCAGCGCCATGGCCTTGGGCAGACCGCACTGGTGCAGCTTCAGCTGCGGACCGACGACGATCACGGAACGCGCGGAGTAGTCCACACGCTTGCCGAGAAGGTTCTGACGGAATCGACCCTGCTTGCCCTTCAGCATGTCGCTGAGGGACTTCAGGGGACGGTTGCCGGGACCGGTCACCGGACGACCACGACGACCGTTGTCGAAGAGGGCGTCCACGGCCTCCTGGAGCATGCGCTTCTCGTTGTTCACGATGATCTCGGGGGCACCGAGGTCGAGAAGGCGCTTCAGGCGGTTGTTGCGGTTGATCACGCGGCGGTACAGGTCGTTCAGGTCGGAGGTCGCGAAGCGGCCACCGTCCAGCTGCACCATCGGACGCAGGTCCGGCGGGATGACCGGGACGCAGTCCAGAACCATGCCCTTGGGCTTGTTGCTGGTCTGCAGGAACGCGGAGACGACCTTGAGGCGCTTGAGCGCACGGGTCTTCTTCTGGCCCTTGCCGGTACGGATGATCTCGCGGAGGCGCTCGGCCTCCTCCTCCAGGTCGAAGGACTCGAGACGCTTCTGCAGCGCGGCGGCGCCCATGCAGCCGTCGAAGTACGTGCCGAAGCGGTCACGCAGCTCGCGGTAGAGCAGCTCGTCGCCCTCGAGGTCCTGGACCTTGAGGTTCTTGAAGCGGGCCCACACCTCGTCGAGGCGGTCGATCTCGCGCTGGGCGCGGTCACGGAGCTGCTTCATCTCGCGCTCGGCACCCTCGCGCACCTTGCGGCGCACGTCGGCCTTCGCACCCTCGGCCTCGAGCTCGGCCAGGTCGGACTCGAGCTTCTTGGCACGGCCTTCGAGGTCGGCGTCGCGGCGGTTCTCGATCTGCTGGCGCTCGACGGAGACGTGGGCCTCCAGCGACGGCAGGTCGCGCTGACGGCGCTCGTCGTCGACAAACGTGATCATGTACGCGGCGAAGTAGATGACCTTCTCGAGGTCCTTCGGCGCGAGGTCCAGCAGGTAGCCCAGGCGCGACGGGACGCCCTTGAAGTACCAGATGTGGGTAACGGGAGCGGCAAGCTCGATGTGGCCCATCCGCTCACGGCGCACCTTGGCACGCGTGACCTCGACGCCACAGCGCTCACAGATGATGCCCTTGAAGCGGACACGCTTGTACTTGCCGCAGTAGCACTCCCAGTCCCGGGTCGGACCGAAGATCTTCTCGCAGAAGAGTCCGTCCTTCTCGGGCTTCAGGGTGCGGTAGTTGATGGTCTCCGGCTTCTTGACCTCGCCGTGCGACCAGGTTCGGATGTCGTCCGCGGTGGCAAGGCCGATCCGCAGCTCGTCGAAGAAGTTGACGTCGAGCACTGTGCGTCAATCCCTCTTTCGGGGTCGTGTCTCTTGATCAGTGGTCTGAACGGTCCCGGGGATGACGGGGGGCTCTGTTCGTGAGCCCCCCGTCAGGCCCGTCAGACCTCTTCGACGCTGCTCGGCTCGCGCCGGGACAGGTCGATACCGAGCTCCTCCGCCGCGCGGAAGACGTCCTCGTCGGTGTCGCGCATCTCGATGGACATGCCGTCCGAGGACAGCACCTCCACGTTGAGGCAGAGCGACTGCATTTCCTTGATGAGCACCTTGAAGGACTCGGGAATGCCCGGCTCGGGGATGTTCTCGCCCTTGACGATGGCCTCGTAGACCTTCACGCGGCCGGTGACGTCGTCGGACTTGATGGTCAGCAGCTCCTGGAGGGCGTAGGCGGCGCCGTACGCCTCGAGCGCCCACACCTCCATCTCACCGAATCGCTGGCCACCGAACTGTGCCTTACCACCCAGCGGCTGCTGCGTGATCATCGAGTACGGACCGGTCGAACGGGCGTGGAGCTTGTCGTCGACCAGGTGGTGGAGCTTGAGGATGTACATGTACCCGATCGAGATCGGGTCCGGGAACGGCTCACCGGAGCGGCCGTCGAACAGGCGCGCCTTGCCGGACGGGAGGACCAGGCGGTCACCGTCGCGGTTCGGGATGGTGTGCTCGAACAGGCCGGCGAGCTCGTCCTCGCGGGCGCCGTCGAACACGGGGGTGGCGACGTTGGTGCCGGGCTCGACGCGGTCGGCGCCGATGGCCTTCAGTCGCTCGGCCCACTCCTCACCCAGACCGGAGACGTCCCAGCCGCGGCTGGCGAGCCAGCCGAGGTGGATCTCCAGGACCTGTCCCGGGTTCATTCGGGACGGGACACCCAGCGGGTTCAGGATGATGTCGACCGGGGTGCCGTCCTCAAGGAACGGCATGTCCTCGATCGGGAGGATCTTGGAGATGACACCCTTGTTGCCGTGACGGCCGGCGAGCTTGTCACCGTCGGTGATCTTGCGCTTCTGGGCGACGTAGACGCGGACCAGCTGGTTCACGCCCGGGGGAAGCTCGTCGCCCTCCTCGCGGTCGAAGACGCGGACGCCGATGACCTTGCCGATCTCACCGTGGGGGACCTTGAGCGAGGTGTCACGCACCTCGCGGGCCTTCTCACCGAAGATCGCGCGGAGCAGACGCTCCTCCGGGGTCAGCTCGGTCTCGCCCTTGGGCGTGACCTTGCCGACCAGGATGTCGCCGGCGACGACGTCCGCACCGATGCGGATGATGCCGCGCTCGTCAAGGTCCGCGAGGACCTCCTCGGAGACGTTCGGGATGTCCCGGGTGATCTCCTCGGGGCCGAGCTTGGTGTCACGGGCGTCGACCTCGTGCTCCTCGATGTGGATCGAGGAGAGGACGTCGTCCTGCACGAGGCGCTGCGACAGGATGATCGCGTCCTCGTAGTTGTGGCCTTCCCACGGCATGAACGCGACGAGCAGGTTCTTGCCGAGGGCCATCTCGCCCTCTTCGGTCGCCGGTCCGTCGGCGAGGACCTGGGACTCGATGATCCGGTCGCCCTCGTTGACGATGACCTTCTGGTTGACCGAGGTGCCCTGGTTCGAGCGGGAGAACTTGGCGACGCGGTACGTGGTGTACGTGCCGTCGTCGTTGGCGACGGTGATGTAGTCGGCCGAGACCTCCTGGACGACACCGTCCTTCTCCGCACGGATCGAGTCACCGGCGTCGACCGCACAGCGGTACTCCATGCCGGTGCCGACGAGCGGGGCCTCCGCCTTGATGAGCGGAACGGCCTGGCGCATCATGTTCGCGCCCATGAGGGCACGGTTGGCGTCGTCGTGCTCCAGGAAGGGGATCATCGCGGTCGCGACGGACACCATCTGGCGCGGGGAGACGTCCATGTAGTCGACGTCGCCGCCGGCGATGTAGTCGATCTCGCCGCCACGACGGCGGACCAGGACGCGGTTCTCGGTGAAGCGCATGTCCTCGGACAGGGCCGCGTTGGCCTGCGCGATGACGAAGCGGTCTTCCTCGTCGGCCGTCAGGTAGTCGACCTCGTCGGTGACGACGCCGTCGATGACCTTGCGGTACGGGGTCTCGACGAAACCGAACGCGTTGACGCGGCCGTAGGACGCGAGCGAGCCGATCAGACCGATGTTCGGGCCTTCGGGGGTCTCGATCGGGCACATGCGGCCGTAGTGCGACGGGTGGACGTCTCGGACCTCGAAGCCGGCCCGCTCACGGGACAGACCGCCGGGGCCCAGCGCCGACAGGCGGCGCTTGTGGGTCAGGCCCGAGAGCGGGTTGTTCTGGTCCATGAACTGCGACAGCTGGCTGGTGCCGAAGAACTCCTTGATGGAGGCGACGACCGGCCGGATGTTGATCAGGGTCTGCGGCGTGATCGCCTCGACGTCCTGGGTGGTCATGCGCTCGCGGACGACGCGCTCCATACGAGCCAGACCCGTGCGGACCTGGTTCTGGATGAGCTCGCCGACGTTGCGCAGACGACGGTTGCCGAAGTGGTCGATGTCGTCGGTCTCGACCACGATCGAACGGCCGGACTCGCCGATCGTCTCGGTCTCGCCGGCGTGCAGCTTGACCAGGTACTTGATCGTGGCGATGACGTCGTCGGTGGTGAGCACGCCGGCGTCGAGCGGCTCGTCGGCGCCGAGCTTCTTGTTCACCTTGTAGCGGCCGACCTTGGCGAGGTCGTAGCGCTTGGGGTTGAAGTAGAGGTTCTCGAGCAGCGTCTGAGCGGCCTCACGGGTCGGCGGCTCGCCCGGGCGCAGCTTGCGGTAGATGTCGAGCAGCGCGTCGTCCTGACCCTGGGTGTGGTCCTTCTCCAGGGTGGCGCGCATGGACTCGTACTCGCCGAACTCCTCGAGGATCTGCTCGGTGGTCCAGCCGAGAGCCTTCAGGAGGACGGTGACGGACTGCTTGCGCTTGCGGTCGATGCGGACGCCGACCATGTCGCGCTTGTCGATCTCCATCTCCAGCCAGGCACCCCGGGAAGGGATGATCTTGGCGGAGAAGATGTCCTTGTCGGACGTCTTGTCGATGGAGGAGTCGAAGTAGACACCGGGGGAGCGGACAAGCTGCGACACGACGACACGCTCGGTGCCGTTGATGACGAAGGTGCCCTTGTTGGTCATGAGCGGGAAGTCGCCCATGAAGACCGTCTGAGACTTGATCTCTCCGGTCTCGTTGTTCGTGAACTCGGCAGTGACGAACAGCGGAGCCGCGTACGTGAAGTCGCGCTCCTTGCACTCGTCGACGGAGTTCTTCGCCGGCTCGAAACGGTGGTCGCGGAAGGTCAGCGACATCGACCCGGAGAAGTCCTCGATCGGCGAGATCTCCTCGAAGATCTCTTCCAGACCGGACTTGGTGGGGACGTCCTGTCCACTCTCAAGCGCCGACTCGACGCGAGACTTCCAGGCGGCGTTGCCGAGAAGCCAGTCAAAGCTCTCGGTCTGCAGCGCCAGGAGGTTCGGAACCTCGAGGGGCTCCTTGATCTTTGCAAAGGAGATGCGCAGCGGGGCGGTGCTGGCACCGTTGTTCGTATTGGTCGAGGCGTTGCGCGAGGCGGCCAAGAGGGGGTCCTTCCGAGGGCTCGGACTCACTACGCGCGTACCGGTCCCAGCAGACACAGAAGACAAGCCCCCCGAATCCAACCGAAAAGGCCAGGTCAGGGTGGATCAATCAAGTGTGCTCAAGCGTGGGCATGTCCCTGGCGACGGGCAGGGGACAGCTAACAGGCAGCGCAAAGGGTCAGTGTAGCCACTCGGCTCACTGATGTCCAGACCAGGTTTCCGGAAACCGGCAACAGGCCTTCCCCATGTCGTTAAACCCTGCGTCCAACGCTGCCGCTCTCGTGCACAGAGCGCGTATCAGTACTGCCCTCTTCGTAGTCGATCCATGCCTCGGATCTCGGATCGAGGCGGCCGACCTCTCGACGGGTCTGAGAATTGCGCGCCGCGACCCGTTCGTCAAGGCCCCCTGCTCCGAGCGGATCATCTCCGGACCCTGCGTCGGGGCAACGATGATCACCCTACTCCCCAACGAGACCAGGGCAAGTCAGGCACTGCGAATACGCCAAAGGGCGACCACCCTTACGGGTGATCGCCCTCGGCTGAGGCCTCAGGAAGGCCTCAGAGGTGTTACTTGACCTCGACGGCCGCACCGGCGCCCTTGAGGGCCTCGGCGGCCTTCTCGGCGGCGTCCTTGGCGACCTTCTCGAGGACCGGCTTCGGGGCGCCGTCCACGAGGTCCTTGGCCTCCTTCAGACCCAGGGAGGTCAGCTCACGCACGACCTTGATGACCTGGATCTTCTTGTCGCCCGCACCGGTGAGGATGACGTCGAACTCGTCCTTCTCCTCCTCGGCCTCGGCAACGGCACCCGGGCCGGCCGGGCCGGCAACGGCGACGGCCGCGGCGGCGGTGACGTCGAACTTCTCCTCGAAGGCCTTCACGAACTCGGAGAGCTCGATGAGGGTCATCTCCTCGAACTGGGCGAGGAGGTCGTCCTGAGAGAGCTTCGCCATGATGGGCGATCCTTCCACTAATTCGGCAGGTGCCGATGTGTCTATAGAGGCGGGCGTAACGGCCCGCTACGACCCGCGCACTAGGCGGCGCGGATCAATGCGCGAGCCGAATTACTCGGCACCGCCCTGCTCGGCGAGCTTGACGCGAAGCGCTTCCGCGGTGCGGACGAACTTCGACGGCAGCGCCTGGAAGAGCGAGGCAGCCTGGGACTGCTTGCCCTTGAACGCGCCGGCCAGCTTGCTGAGCAGAACCTCGCGGGACTCGAGGTCCGCAAGCTTCTTGATGTCATCGGCGGAGAGCGCCTTACCATCAAGGACACCCGCCTTGATGATCAGGTTGGGGTTGTCCTTGGCGAAGTCACGCAGGCTCTTCGCCGACTCCACCGGGTCACCGGTGATGAAGGCGACCGCGGTCGGACCAGCGAAGTGCTCGTCCAGCGCGGTGATCCCGGCCTGGTTGGCCGCAATCTTGGTCAGCGTGTTCTTCACCACGGCGTACTGGGCGTTCTCACCAAGGGAGCGACGCAGCGTCTTGAGCTGCGCGACGGTGAGACCCCGGTACTCGGTCAGCACGGCGGCGTTGGAGCTCTGGAACGCGTCCTTGAGCTCGGCCACCGATGCAGCCTTGTTGGGCGTCGGCATGGTGCGTTCGCCTCCTTCCGGGTGATGAGGACCGCTCAGAAGGGGCTGGAAAGACGAAACGCCCCGGCGCAGGCGCCAGGGCGTGGCTCAACCGGAACGAATTCCGGGAACCTTCCACAGTCACCTGCGCGGGTCGTCCGCATCCAGCGGATCCTTCGGCCACCGCACCCTTGCGAGCACGGCAACGACCAGCGGTCTTTGGCTTCCGGGGAAGACTACGTGAAGGGTTCCGGTCGAGGCAAATCGGTCAGCGGCCGGTCACTGGCGAAGGCCGGGCAGCCCGGCGTCCCGCAGCGTCTTGTCGGCCTCCTCCAGGTCCTTGTCGGCCTGTGCGAGGTCCTTGTCGACCTGTTCGAGGTCGGCATCGACGCCGTTCATCACGGCGTCGAAGGTGACGACCTGGTCGGCCGGCGGGGGCTGGACGGCGGCGGCCTTGCCGAAGTCGGAGAACTTCGCCGTGGTCTTCGACGTGCCCTTGCCGTCCGTGCTGGAGCTGTCGACGCGGACCGGGTAGCCGTCCGCTCCGATCCAGAGGTCCACCTCGAAGGCGGTGATGTGCTTCACGGCCTCGTGGAGGTACTGGCGGTTCTTCTCCTCCATGGCCCTGGTGGACTCGTCCGCCATGAGCAGGTCCGCGTTGGTGAAGCTGCCCTTGTAGTGCTGGGCGTCGACGCCGTCGGTCTTCTCCGCCCCGACGTGCGCGAGCTTCTCCTGGCCGAGCAGGATCGCGAGGTACTCGGCCGGATCCTGGTTCAGCCGGACCCCCGGCTTGCCGTCCTGGGACAGGTCCATCTGCATCCAGGCCTTGCCCTTGAGGGGCTTGGCCAGCTGGCTGTAGATGGTGTCGCCCATCATGATCGAGCGGGTGTCGGGCTTGCCCTCACCCCTGTCCTTGAGCATCACGTCGTGGGCGGCCGGATACCAGCCCTTCGTACCGGACTCGCGGACGGTCCTGCCGTCGGTCCCGGTGGTGGCCACGTCCGCCTTGGCGAACCTGGCGGCCACCGTCTTCAGGTAGGACGCCTTCACGGCCTCCACGGGGTTGTGCGCCTTCGCGTCGGCCCCCTTGCCCCCGTCGGCCCCGCCGCAGGCCGTGAGGCCGCCCACCAGAAGTGCGGTACCGGCCATCGCCACGCCGGCCCGGGTCCGGACAGCGCTGTTCATCTGCTTCTCCCCCATGAATGATTGCTGCGCGCCGCGCCGCCGCCGTGGATCGGCGGCGGCGCGGCGGTACTGCGGTCGTACGGTGCTGCTGCGGCGGCGGTCAGGCGGAGCCCTCGCCGCCCTTCATCATCTCGGCGAGGTCCATGACCTGCTCGGCCGGCGGCGCGGTGACCTCGACGGGCTTGTTCACGTCCAGGAACTTGATGGTGATGTCCATCGGGCCGGAGGTGCCGGTGCCCCTGGTGCGGACCTGCTTCGCCTGGTCGTTCTCGTCGATCCAGAGGTCCATGGTCAGGGTCTTGATGCCCTGGGCCTCCAGTGCCGCGATGTTCTTCTCTTGGCGCTCCTTGGCCTCCGGGGTGGCGGCGGCGCTGCGGGCCCGCAGCTCGTCGACCGAGACGGTGCCGCTCAGGTGCGTCGTCTTCTGGCCGTCCACGGTCTCCTCGCCGACCGTCTTGAGGTCCTTGGCGGCGCTCAGGCTGTCGGCCGTGTCGGCCGGGTTCTGGCCCTGCTGGGAGGATCCGAGCGAGTCCAGCTGCTTGGCCTGCTCCGGGGCCAGGGCCTTGAGGTCGAACTTCAGCCACTTGCCCTCGGCGCCCATGAACATGGCCCCGTCGATGAGGCGGATGTCCACCTTCTCGCCCGGCTTCTCGGGCGAGTCCATCGTCATCGACATGGCCACCGTCGGCTTGATCCGCATGGCGGCCTCGCCGGTGATCTTCTGGCCCGCCGCCTCGCCCGCGATGGAGTAGCGCAGGGAGGTGATCTCCTCGGACTTCTTCTTCGTCTTCTCCAGGTACGCGGCCGGCGTGACCTCCGCCGGCTTCTCCGCGGCCTTGGCCGGTGCGGACGCCCCCGTGTCCTTCTTCGCGCCGTCGCCGTTCTCGCAGGCCGTGGCACCTCCGGCGAGCAGGAGGGCGGCCAGGACGGCCACGACGGTCTTCTTGCGGTATGCGTTCATGCGTTCCCCACCCCGTGTTTTGGTGCAGCGCATGGTCTCCGGCGCTCGTCGCCTACGGCGCTGCCCGTACGACTGTACGACCCGGCGTCGACAGCGGACGCACAGGACTGGCACAGGCGCCTCACGGGGAACGGAAAAACGGGCCCCTCGCCGCCCGTGAAGGGGGCGAGGGGCCCGTTCAGTCACTCGGTGAGCCGTGAGGCTCAGCCCAGTCAGACTGCGGCCGGGTCTTCCTCGACGAGGAGGTTCCGGGTGCGGTTCGGGTCCAGCTGGATGCCGGGGCCCATGGTGGTGCTCAGGGCGGCCTTCTTCAGGTACCGGCCCTTGGCGGCGGACGGCTTCAGACGAAGGATCTCGTCCAGGGCCGCGCCGTAGTTCTCGACGAGCTGCTCATCGGAGAAGGAGACCTTGCCGATGATGAAGTGCAGGTTCGAGTGCTTGTCGACGCGGAACTCGATCTTGCCACCCTTGATCTCGGTGACAGCCTTCGCGACGTCCATCGTGACGGTGCCGGTCTTCGGGTTCGGCATGAGGCCACGGGGACCGAGCACGCGGCCGAGGCGGCCGACCTTGCCCATGAGGTCCGGGGTGGCCACGACAGCGTCGAACTCGTTCAGGCGGTTGCCCTTGGCGATCTCGTTGATCAGCTCGTCGTCGCCGACAATGTCGGCGCCGGCGGCTTCCGCGGCCGCTGCACGGTCACCGGTCGCGAAGACCAGGACCCGGGCGGTCTTGCCGGTGCCGTGCGGGAGGTTCACGGTGCCGCGGACCATCTGGTCGGCCTTGCGCGGGTCGACACCCAGGCGGAAGGCGATCTCGACGGTGCTGTCGAACTTGGTGGCGGAGGTCTCCTTGGCGAGACGGACGGCCTCGAGCGGGGCGTAGAGCTTGTCCCGGTCGACCTTGGCGTCCGCAGCGCGGAGAGTCTTGCTGCGCTTCACTTCTGCTCCTGTGTTGTGGCTTCAGGCATGGAGTCGTGGTGCGGACCAGCGCTTGGTCCTACCACTGATGGTGCGAGGGGGGCTGGATCAGCCTTCGACGGTGACGCCCATCGAACGCGCGGTGCCGGCGATGATCTTGACGGCCGCGTCGATGTCGTTGGCGTTCAGGTCGGGCATCTTCAGCTCGGCGATCTCCTTGACCTGGGCAGCCGTGAGCTTGGCGACCTTGGTCTTGTGGGGCTCGCCGGAGCCCTTCTCGATGCCCGCGTGCTTCAGGATGAGGCGCGCCGCCGGCGGAGTCTTGGTGATGAAGGTGAAGGAGCGGTCCTCGTAGACCGTGATCTCCACCGGCACGACCATGCCACGCTGCGACTCGGTCGCGGCGTTGTAGGCCTTGCAGAACTCCATGATGTTGACGCCGTGCTGACCGAGCGCGGGGCCGACCGGCGGAGCCGGGTTGGCCGCACCGGCCTTGATCTGGAGCTTGATAAGCCCCGTGACCTTCTTCTTCTTGGGAGGCATTGCTCTCTCCGGGTCCTAGTGAGAGTTTTCAGCCGCCGATCCGGTCATCCGGATGGAGGCATACCGCACCACGATAACGGGTATCAGTGCGGGGCTAAAAACCGAGCAGGTCAGACCGCCCTCGAGGGGTGGTCTGACCTGTCCGGAAGCTGTGGCTCAGAAGCCGTGATCCAGGGGGTGGATCAGTTCTTCTGGATCTGGTCGAAGCTGAGCTCGACCGGGGTCTCGCGGCCGAAGATCTCGACGAGGCCCTTGACCTTCTTCGAGTCGGGGTTGATCTCGTTGATGGTCGCCTGGAGCGTGGCGAACGGGCCGTCGGTGACGGTGACCGAGTCGCCGACCTCGAAGTCCAGGACCTCGATGGTGCGCTTGACGGCGGGCGCGGGCAGGCCGGCCTCTTCCGCGGCGGCCTTGGCGGCCTTCTCCTGCGCCTCCGGGGCGAGCATCTTGACGATCTCGTCCAGGGTCAGCGGGTACGGGTCGTACGCGTTGCCCACGAAGCCGGTGACGCCCGGGGTGTTGCGGACGACGCCCCAGGACTCGTTCGTCAGATCCATGCGGACGAGAACGTAGCCGGGCAGCTTGTTCTGCCGGACGTTCTTGCGCTCGCCGTTCTTGATCTGGACGATCTCTTCCTCGGGCACCTCGGCCTGGTAGATGAACTCCTCGACGTTCAGCGAGACGGCGCGCTGCTCCAGGTTGGCCTTCACGCGCTTCTCGTAGCCGGCGTAGGTGTGGATCACGTACCACTCGCCGGGGAGGAGGCGCAGCTCCTCGCGCAGGGCCTGGATCGGGTCCACCGGCTCGGCGGGCTCGGCCTCTTCGGCCTCCTCCGCGGTCTCGGCGTCGTCGTCGGCGGCCTCTTCGAGCTCGGTGTCGGCCTCGACCTCGTCCGTCTCGACCTCGTCCGCCTCGTCGTCGGAGACGTGCAGCGCGGCCTCCTCGGCGGCGTCATCCGCCTCGACGTCGGCGAGCTCGGCCTCGTCGGGGTCCACAGCGTCTGCCGCCTCGACGATGTCGAGCTCGTCCTCGACGGACTCGACGGAGTCGTGGCTCGCGTTCAGGTTCGGGTCAGACACGGTGGCTGCTTCTTCCTGGATACAAAAGGTGGTGGAACATGCGAAAACGGGCGACACCCATCAAGGCGCCGCCCTCCGCGGGGATCAGCCGAAGACGAACTTGATGGCTTTTTCGAACCCAAAGTCAATCACGGTCACCAGACCGATCATGATGACCACGAAGACAATCACCACGGTGGTGTACGTCGTGAGCTGGTTGCGAGTGGGCCAGACAACCTTGCGGAGTTCCGCGACAATCTGGCGGTAGAAAAGCGCGAGGCGGCCCAGAGGGCCCTTCTTGCCGCGCTTGCCGCCCTTGCGGGCCTTCTTCTCGCGCGTCTCGTCCTCGGCGTCAGGCATGTCGATGGAGCCCAGGGCGTCCGTCACGTCTCTCACCTGAATCCGGGTCGTGGCCGTACCGCGCCCGGTTGCGCCGCACGGCGTTGCATCTAAGTACGTACCTGCGCACACACGTCCGAGAAGGAGTGTGGAGCAGGGCCGGAGGGACTCGAACCCCCAACCGCTGGTTTTGGAGACCAGTGCTCTACCAATTGAGCTACGACCCTTTGCGTCCCCCAACCTACCGCATCCGGGCGAGTGCACGGAGTGCTCACGCTTTGCAGCGGCTGGCGAGGTCCAACGACAGGTGAGTGTACGTGAACTGGGCCGTGACGTCGAACAGCACCCGGCCTGACATGCTCCAGTCCGTTCACTGAAACGGTGTGCGGCGCTTCTGCGCGGTCTGGGACGATTGCTCGTATGACCTCTGCAACGCCTTCCTCCGAGCGCCGGGTGTCCGCCCGTATCGGCGCCATTTCCGAGTCCGCCACCCTCGCCGTGGACGCCAAGGCCAAGGCCCTCAAGGCCGCCGGGCGCCCGGTGATCGGCTTCGGTGCGGGCGAGCCCGACTTCCCGACCCCGGACTACATCGTCGAGGCCGCGGTCGAGGCCTGCCGCAACCCCAAGTACCACCGCTACACGCCGGCCGGCGGTCTGCCGGAGCTGAAGGCCGCCATCGCCGCCAAGACGCTGCGCGACTCCGGCTACGAGGTCGAGGCGTCGCAGGTCCTGGTGACCAACGGCGGCAAGCAGGCGATCTACGAGGCCTTCGCGGCCGTCCTGGACCCGGGTGACGAGGTCATCGTCCCGGCCCCTTACTGGACCACCTACCCGGAGTCGATCCGTCTCGCCGGCGGTGTCCCGGTCGAGGTCGTCGCCGACGAGACCACCGGTTACCGGGTCTCCGTCGAGCAGCTGGAGGCCGCGCGCACCGAGCGCACCAAGGTCGTCCTCTTCGTCTCCCCGTCCAACCCGACCGGTTCGGTCTACAGCGAGGCCGACGCGAAGGCGATCGGCGAGTGGGCCGCCGAGCACGGCCTGTGGGTGCTGACGGACGAGATCTACGAGCACCTGGTCTACGGCGACGCGAAGTTCACCTCGCTGCCGGTCCTGGTTCCAGCCCTGCGCGACAAGTGCATCATCGTGAACGGCGTCGCCAAGACGTACGCGATGACCGGCTGGCGCGTGGGCTGGGTCATCGCCCCGCAGGACGTCATCAAGGCGGCGACCAACCTGCAGTCGCACGCCACCTCCAACGTCTCCAACGTGGCCCAGGTCGCCGCGCTGGCTGCCGTCTCGGGCAACCTGGACGCGGTCGCCGAGATGCGCAAGGCCTTCGACCGCCGCCGCCAGACGATGGTCAGGATGCTGAACGAGATCGACGGCGTCTTCTGCCCGACCCCCGAGGGCGCGTTCTACGCGTACCCGTCGGTGAAGGAGCTCATCGGCAAGGAGATCCGCGGCAAGCGCCCGCAGTCCTCCGTCGAGCTGGCCGCCCTGATCCTGGACGAGGTCGAGGTCGCGGTCGTCCCGGGCGAGGCCTTCGGCACCCCCGGCTACCTGCGCCTCTCGTACGCCCTGGGCGACGAGGACCTGGTCGAGGGCGTGTCCCGCATCCAGAAGCTCCTGGCCGAGGCCAAGGCCTAGGCCTAGGGCGGCCCGCAGCACGAACTGGGCGGCGGCACCCCGCGGGGTGCCGCCGCCCAGGCGTGTGCGGACCCGCGGGCTCACCCGGCCCCGCCGGCGTTTGAGGCGCGGGTCCGGACAACACCCGGAAGGCCCCGCGCAGCGGTTCCGGCGACCGGTCACACGTTCGCGCAAGGCCCCGATCGGTAAAACCCCCTCCCGCCGGGCGCAGCGGTACGGCAGGATCACCAGATGGAGCACGTACGCGATCTCACGCTTCTGCCGAAGGCCCACCTCCACCTGCACTTCACCGGGTCGATGCGACCATCGACCCTCCTGGAGCTCGCCGACAAGTACGGCGTGCGCCTTCCCGACGCCCTGACCGCCGGGGAGCCGCCCAAGCTGCGCGCCACCGATGAGCGCGGCTGGTTCCGCTTCCAACGGCTCTACGACGCCGCCCGCTCCTGCCTGCGCGAGCCCGACGACATCCGGCGCCTGGTCCGCGAGGCCGCGGAGGAGGACGTCCGGGACGGCAGCGGCTGGCTGGAGATCCAGGTGGATCCCACCTCCTACGCCCCCCTGCTCGGCGGGATGATCCCGGCCGTCGAGATCATCCTCGACGCCGTCGACGCGGCCTCCCGCGAGACCGGTCTCGGCATGCGGGTGCTCATCGCCGCCAACCGCATGAAGCACCCCCTCGACGCCCGCACCCTGGCCCGGCTCGCCGTGCGCTACGCCGACCGCGGCGTCGTCGGTTTCGGCCTCTCCAACGACGAGCGGCGCGGCATGGCCCGCGACTTCGACCGGGCCTTCGCCATCGCCCGCGACGGCGGCCTCCTCGCGGCCCCGCACGGCGGCGAGCTCACCGGCCCGTCCTCGGTCCGCGACTGCCTCGACGACCTGCACGCCGCCCGCATCGGCCACGGCGTACGGGCCGCGGAGGATCCCCGGCTGCTGAAGCGGCTCGCCGACCGGCAGATCACCTGCGAGGTCTGCCCGGCGTCCAACGTCGCCCTGGGCGTGTACGAGCGGCCCGAGGACATCCCGCTGCGCACGCTGTTCGAGGCCGGGGTGCCGATGGCGCTGGGCGCGGACGACCCGCTGCTCTTCGGGTCACGGCTCGCGGCGCAGTACGAGATCGCCCGCCGCCACCACGGTTTCACCGACGCGGAGCTCGCCGAGCTGGCCCGCCAGTCGGTGCGCGGGAGCGCCGCGCCGGACGATGTGCAGGCCAAGCTGCTGGCCGGGATCGACCAGTGGCTCACCGGGTGAGCCGCAGGTCTCCCTCGTAGCAGTCGGCGCGCACCCGGCGGCCGTTCGGGAAGCCGATCTCCAGGTGGGTGCGCCCCTGCTCGGGCAGCGCGAACTCGGCGACCGAGGAGACCGTCTCGCCCAGGTGCCGCAGGAAGGGGTGGTCGCCGAGGTCCTCGCCGACCTCGATGCGGCCCCACTCCCCCATGTCGTAGGGCGCGTGGGGCGGGGCGGACTCGACGATGAGGCACTGGTCGGAGCCGGTGGTGATCCGGATGGTGTCGCCGACGCTGTCGATCAGCCAGACGTCGAGGGGGGACTCGGAGCGTTCGCCGTCACTGACGTGCCAGGACGCGACGACCCTGCTGAGCGTGCGACCCACGAGCCGAGTGGGGTCCGTACCGGCCCCGTGACGGGGACAGAGCATGGGCGGCCGGAGCTCCTCAGATGCTGACGCCGACCGTCACCGGCTCGTTGACGAGGGTGACGCCGAAAGCCGCGTGGACGCCCGCGACCACCTCGCGGGCCAGGGTGAGGAGGTCCTCGGTGGTGGCCTCGCCGCGGTTGGTGAGGGCGAGGGTGTGCTTGGTGGAGATGCGTGCCGGGCCGGTGCCGTAGCCCTTGGTGAAGCCGGCCCTGTCGATGAGCCAGGCGGCGCTGGTCTTCGTACGGCCGTCGCCGGCGGGGTACGCGGGCGGGGCGGTGTCGGGGCCGAGGCGGTCCTGGACGCGGGCGAGGAAGGCGGCGTAGGCCTCCTCGGTCAGGATCGGGTTGTGGAAGAAGGAGCCGGCCGACCAGGTGTCGTGGTCGGCGGGGTCGAGGACCATGCCCTTGCCGGCGCGCAGTCGCAGCACGGTCTCGCGGGCGGTGGCGGCGGGGACCCGGTCGCCGGCCTCGACGCCGAGGGCGCGGGCGGTCTCGGGGTACTTGATCGGCGCGGAGAGGCCGCCGGCGTCCTCCAGTGCGAAGCGCACGCGCAGGACGACGTAGCGGTCGGGCTGGTCCTTGAAGGTGCTGTGGCGGTACCGGAAGGCGCACTCGGCGGCGGTCAGGGTGACCGTTTCGCCGGTGGTGCGGTCGTAGGCGACGACCTCGGTGATGGTGTCGCAGACCTCCTGGCCGTACGCCCCGACGTTCTGGATCGGGGTGGCGCCGGCCGAGCCGGGGATGCCCGCGAGGCATTCGATGCCGGCGAGGCCGGCCTCCACGGTGCGGGCGACGGCGTCGCTCCAGTTCTCGCCGGCGGCGAGCTCCAGCCGCGTCCCGTCCAGGTGGAAGCCGGTGGTCGCGATGCGCAGGGCGGTGCCGTCGAAGCCGCGGTCGCCGATGACCAGGTTGCTGCCGCCGCCGATGACCAGGAGCGGGGTGCCGCTCTCGTCCGCGGCGCGGACGGCGGCGACCACCTCGGCGTCGGTGGTCGCGGTGACCAGGCGGGCGGCGGGACCACCGAGACGGAAGGTGGTCAGCGGGGCGAGGGGGGCGTCGTGGAGTTCCTGCACGTGGACAAGAGTACGGTCCGTGCCCCTCGCATCCCTGCGGGGCCACGGACCGTCCTCGCTCGTCCCCCGTGCCGGCGGGGTCAGCGGCCCGTCTTCTGCTCGGAGAGGCGGCGCTCGGCCTCGGCCCAGCCGAGGGGCAGCTCGGTGGCGGGCACGGTCCAGTGGGTGAAGACGGATTCCCGCATGTACGCCGCGGCGGCGCGGGAGCTGGTGCGGTGGGGCTCGCTGCGGGCGAAGCGGTACAGCGCGTCCCGGTCCTCCCATGCGGAGAGGGTGAGGAAGGTGCGGCGCAGGACCCGGGCCCGCAGGGCGACACCGTGGGCCCCGGGGGCCCGGCGCATCTGGCGGATGATGCCGGGCGCCTTGAGGAGGAACCTGACGGCGCCGGTGAGGGTGGCGGTCTCGAAGCGGGAGGCCATGACGTGGACCTCGGCTCCGGGGGCGGCCGGAGTGGGCGTGGACCAGGGGATGTCGGGCATGACGTGCTCTCCTTCCGTGGTGCGGCTAAGGGGCTTCTCGTCGGTCGGGCCGGATCAGGGAGCGGCGGTCATCGGACGGCCGGGACCTTGTCCGCGGGCCCGGCCGCGACGGCGGCGGCGGGGACCGCCGCGGGGGCGGCCGCGTCCTTGGCCTTGCGGGGCACGAGGAGGGCCAGGGCGGCGGCGAGGGCGACCGCGCCGGCGCCGATCCACAGGGCGGGGACGGTGCCGTCGGTGAAGGCCTGCGGGGATTCGTAGCCGCCCTGGGCGGAGAAGACCGAGGCCAGGACGGCGACACCGAGGGCTCCGCCGACCTCGCGCAGGGCGTTGTTCGTGCCGGAGGCCTTGCCCTGGTCGGCAGGGCTCACGGTGGACATCAGGACGTTGGCCGCCGGGGCGAAGTAGAGGGCCATGCCGATGCCGCTGAGGATCAGCGGCGGCAGCTGCGCGGCGTACGAGACGTCCGTGTTCAGGATCGCGGCGAACCAGCCGAGGCCGAGTGCCTGGAACGCCAGGCCGGCGGCGACCACGGGGCGGCCGCCGATGCGGTCGGAGAGGATCCCGGCCAGCGGGGCCACGATCATCGGCATGCCGGTCCAGGGGAGCATGCGCAGGCCGGCTTCGGTGGGCGAGTAGCCGACGACGCCTTGGAGGAACTGGCTGAGCAGGAAGATCGAGCCGAACATGCCGAGGAACATCAGCAGGCTGGCCAGGTTGATCCCCAGGAAGCCGCGGTCACGGAAGAGCCGCATCGGGAGCATGGGGTTGGCGTGGGTGAAGCCGTGGCGGACGAAGCCGGCGACGAGGGCGGTGCCGACGATCAGGCCGGTGAGGACGGGGGCGCTGGTCCAGCCCTCGGAGTTGGCGTTGACCAGGGCGTAGACGATGCCGAAGAGGCCGCCGCTGATGAGCAGGGTGCCGGGGAGGTCGAGGCGGGCGCCCGGGGCGGTGGACTCGGCGAGGCGCAGGCGGGCGAGCGGTATGAGGGCCAGGCCTATGGGCACGTTGAGCCAGAAGATCCACTGCCAGGAGATGTGCTCGGTGAGGCTGCCGCCGATGAGGGGGCCGCTGGCGACGGCGAGGCCGGTGACGGCGCCGTAGATGCCGAGGGCCATGCCGCGGCGGGCGGCCGGGACGGCGGCGGTGAGCAGGGTGAGGGTGAGCGGCATCATCACGGCGGCTCCCACGCCCTGCACGGCGCGGGCGGCGATGAGCTCGTCGATCCCGGGTGAGAGGGCGGCCGCGGCGGAGGCGGCGGTGAAGACGGCGAGGCCGGCGATGAACAGCCGGCGGCGGCCGAAGCGGTCACCGAGGGCGGCGCCGAACATGAGGAGGACGGCGAAGGTGAGCGTGTAGGCGTTCACCGTCCATTCCAGGTCCTCCAGCCCGCCGCCGAGGTCCGCGCGGATGGCGGGGAGGGCGGTGGTCACGACCAGGTTGTCGAGTGCGGCCATGAAGCTGGCCACGCCGGTGAGGACGAGGGCCCAGACGGCGGGCCCGCGGAGCTTGGTGTCGACGTCTTGCGTGTGCACGATTTCCCCCTGCGATTTGTTAGTTATTGCTGACTAACTTTGCTGCCCGTGCGGATGCGCGCGAGATCGCGCGCATCCTTCACTTCTCCTGACGGCCGGCGGTGCGGGCCGACGGGTAGAACCCCTCCCACACCCGGTGCCCGGGCGGGAATCCCATCGCGGCCAGCGTGTTGATCAGCATTCCGTAGGCCATGAAGGTCGTCGTCTCCCGCGGGTCCGCACCCAGCGGCAGATGGACGGTGTCCCACAGCTCCATCCAGCCCTGGCGGACCAGCTCGCCGAGCTCGTGATCGCCGGCCGCCTCGGCCGCCGCGACCGTGACGTACATCTGGAGCTGCATCTGGAGCTTGTCGGGATCCTCCGTGATCAGCCGGGTGTAGGCGTGGGCCATGGCGTGCTCGGCCTCCTCGCCGCTCAGCCCCTCGACGGCGGCGGCGAACACGGCACGCGTGTCCCGCAGACAGCGCTCCGACGCGGCCAGGAAGATCGCCTGCTTGTTGGGGAAGAGCCGGAAGAGGTACGGCTGCGAGACACCCACCCGCTTGGCGATCGCCTCGGTGGACGTCCCGTAGTACCCGCCCCGGGCGAACTCGTGCATCGCCGCCCGAATGACGCTCTCGCGCCTCTCTTCTGCGCTCATCCTTGCCATACGACGAAGTTAGTGCTCAATCACTAACTTCGTCAAGCGTCCGCTGCGGCCGCAACCGACGGAGGCGGGAGGGGGAAGGCGGGAGGCCGGAGGCGGGAGGCCGGAGGCGGGAGGCCGGAGGCGGGAGCGCCGAGGGGGCGGATGTTCCGGCCCCCTCGGCGTCTGCCCGCTCAGGCGAGGGCGACCACCGCGCGGGACATGCCGAGCACCTTCTGACCGGCGCTCATGGCCGTCAGGTCGACGCGCACCCGGTTGTCGTCCAGCTTCGCCGCGACCTTGGCGGTGACCTCGATCAGGCCGCCCCGGTCGTCGTTGGGGACCACGACGGGCTTCGTGAAGCGCACGCCGTACTCGACCACCGCGCCCGGGTCGCCCGCCCAGTCGGTGACCACGCGGATCGCCTCGGCCATGGTGAACATGCCGTGCGCGATCACGTCCGGCAGCCCGACCTCCTTGGCGAACTTCTCGTTCCAGTGGATCGGATTGAAGTCGCCCGAGGCGCCGGCGTACTGCACGAGCGTGGCGCGCGTCACGGGGAAGGACGCGGCGGGCAGCTCGGTGCCGACCTCGACGTCGGCGTACTTGATCTGCGCTGCCATGTCAGGCCTCCTCGGGGGCGCGGGAGACGAGCTTCGTCCAGGCCGTCACCACGTGCTCGCCGGTCTCGTCGTGGACCTCGCCGCGGATGTCGATGATGTCGTTGCCCGCGAGCGACTTCACGGCCTCGATGGTGGAGGTCACCGACAGGCGGTCACCGGCACGCACCGGGCGGGAGTACGCGAACTTCTGGTCGCCGTGCACGACGCGGCTGTAGTCCAGCCCCAGCTGCGGGTCCGCGACGACCTGGCCGGCCGCCTGGAAGGTGATGGCGAACACGAAAGTCGGCGGCGCGATCACATCGGAGTGGCCGTAGGCCTTGGCCGCTTCGGGGTCGGTGTAGACGGGATTGGCGTCACCCACCGCGACCGCGAATTCGCGGATCTTCTCCCGGCCGACCTCGTACGGATCGGTGGGCGGGTAGCTCCGCCCCACGAAGGACTGGTCGAGAGCCATGACTCACTACCTCCTGTTGAAGGGACACGAAACACACAGGGACAAACACGGGAACGGGCACGGAAACGACACAAGGCCGCCCCCCAATGAAGGGGACGACCTCATGACGGTGCCTGTTATTCGAGACTTCGCTGGGGTCAGCGGGTCTCGCGGTGCGCGGTGTGCGAGTTGCAGCGCGGGCAGTGCTTCTTCATCTCCATGCGGTCCGGGTTGTTACGCCGGTTCTTCTTGGTGATGTAGTTCCGCTCCTTGCACTCCACGCAGGCCAGCGTGATCTTCGGGCGGACGTCGGTGGCAGCCACGTGAGTGCTCCTTGACGGACTATGGGACGGATGAACGCATAAAAGAGTAGCCGATCGGGAGACCGACCCCGCAATCGGCTACTGTGGGTAGCGGCGACCGGACTTGAACCGGTGACACAGCGATTATGAGCCGCTTGCTCTACCGACTGAGCTACGCCGCTTTGATGTGATCGGCTCCCCACCCGAGGGTGGGGGGCCTCTCTCACCAGAGCCCCAATGCGGAATCGAACCGCAGACCTTCTCCTTACCATGGAGACGCTCTACCGACTGAGCTATTGGGGCGAGCGATGAAGACATTACACGGTTGCCCGCCGATCGCCCAAATCCTTTGCGGGGACAGGGCTCCGAGGGGGTTCGGAAGCCTCTCTTGATCAACCCGTCGGCCACTCCCGCCCCGCTTTTCCCCCCGTTTGTGTGCGGGCTCACACGGGGCGCGCCCGCCGCGGGTCCCGCGGGCGCCGTGGCGCGGGGGCACCACACCGGTACGACTATTGCGCTCTTCCGCGAAGCGGAGTGCGCCGCGCCCTAGGCTCTGAGCACGCTGCGTGATCTTGGGCCGCGGGCCGCGGCCACGGCCCCAGGAACCGCCCGAGCCACCGCAGGAGCGCGATGTCCGACAGCCAGCCGCAGCAGCCGTCCCACTCCCCACGCAGCGGCAACGGCAACGGCAACGCGGCCGCCGCCGAGGCCACCACCCTGCTCCTCTCCGGAGCCCGCCTCAACGACGGCCGTACCGTCGACGTCCGCCTCGGCGGCGGCCGGATCCAGGCCGTCGGGACCACGGGCAGCCTCTCCTCCCCCGTGCTCTCCCGGGTGGACCTCACCGGCTATCTGCTGCTCCCCGCCCCCGCCGAGCCGCACGCCCACGGGGACACCGCGCTGACCGCCGACGGCGACGGGCCGGTCTCGTACGCCCCCGACGAGGTGCAGCGCCGCGCCACCGAAGCGGCCCTGCTCCAGCTCGGCCACGGCGCGACCGCCATGCGCTCGCACGTGCGCATCGGCGACGTGCACGGCCTCGGCCCCCTGGAGGCCGTGCTCCAGGCCCGGCGCTCCCTGCGCGGGCTCGCCGACCTGACCGCGGTGGCCGTGCCCCGGCTGCTGACCGGCGCGGCCGGGGCCGACGGGCTCGCCATGCTGCGGGACGCGGTCAAGATGGGCGCCTCGGTCATCGGCGGCTGCCCTGACCTGGACCCGGACCCGACGGGCTTCCTCGAAGCCGTCCTGCAGCTGGCCGACGAGCACGGCTGCCCCGTGGACCTGCACACGGACGGTGACGACCCCGCACGCCTCTCCCGGCTCGCGGCGATGGCGGGCGGCCTGCGCCCCGGAGTGACCATCGGCCCCTGCGGCGGCCTCTCCCGGCTCCCGCTGGACGCGGCGGCCCGTGCCTGCGACCAGCTCGCGGCGGCCGGCGTACGGGTGACCTGCCTGCCCCAGGGCGACTGCGCGGCCCTGGAACGCCGCGGTCTGCGCACCGCCCCCGTACGGCTCCTGCGGGCCGCCGGCGTACGGGTCGCGGCCGGCAGCGGGGCCCTGCGGGACGCCGGGAACCCGGTCGGCCGCGGCGACCCGCTGGAGGCCGCGTACCTGCTGGCCTCCCAGGGCGGGCTGCGTCCCGGCGAGGCCTACGAGTCCGTCAGCGCCTGCGCCCGCGAGGCCATGGGCCTGCCGGAAGTACGGGTGGAGGCGGGTTTCCCGGCCGAGCTGCTCGCCGTGCGCGGCGACCGGATCGCGGGCGTGCTGTCCCTCGCGTACAGCCGGATCGTGATCCACCGCGGGCGGGTGGTGGCCCGGACCAGCGCGGTGCGGGAGTACTGCGACTCCGCCGTCGCGGTGGCCCTGGACCTCCCCCGGCAGGGGCGCACGGAGCCCGGCCCCTGAGGGGGTGTCTTCCCGGGCGGGGGCGCCCGGCTCGTCGTACCGTCGGGGCATGCGCATCGTCATCGCGGGTGGACACGGTCGGATCGCGCTGCGGCTGGAGCGCCTGCTCGCCGCGCGCGGGTACGAGGTCGCGGGCATCATCCGCGACCTCGAACAGGGCGACGACCTCAGGGAGGCGGGCGCCGAACCGGTGCTCTGCGATCTGGAGTCGGCCACGGTGGAGCACGTGGCGGGGATCCTGCAGGGCGCGGACGTGGCGGTGTTCGCGGCGGGCGCCGGACCCGGCAGCGGGGCCGGGCGCAAGGACACCGTGGACCGGGGCGCGGCGGTGCTCTTCGCCGACGCGGCCGAACGGGCGCGCGTACGCCGCTTCCTGATGGTCTCTTCGATGGGCGCGGACGCCCATCACGAGGGCGACGAGGTCTTCGACGTCTACCTGCGGGCGAAGGGCGAGGCCGACGACCACGTACGGACCCGGCTGGGCCTGGAGTGGACGGTCCTGCGCCCGGGCTCGCTGCTCGACGAGGCCGGTAAGGGCCAGGTCCGTCTGGAGGCGCGGACGGGCCGGGGTGCGGTGCCGCGCGACGACGTGGCGGCGGTTCTGGCCGAGCTGGTGGAGACGCCCGCGACGGCGGGCCTGACCCTGGAGCTGGTCTCCGGCTCGACCCCGGTCCAGGTGGCCGTCAAGGACGTGGCGGGCAACTGACGGCCCGGCGGGGGGGGCCGGCTCCCGGCCGGCCTCCCCGCCCGCGGCTCAGAACTGCGCTTCCAGCTTGTCGTCGGAGCGTCCCACCGAGTCCTGCTGGTAGCGGCTCTCGTACGCGTCGCGGATCCGCTCGATGCGGACGCTGCGGTCCTCGGCCTCCTTCTCCGGGTACAGCAGGACCACTTCGTAGGAGGTCTCGCGGACGATCTTGCCGTCTGCGCCTCGCCACTGGCCGTACCCGTCGTGGAGGGTCAGCCCCTCGGGGAAGGCGGGGGTGATCTCCCGGTCCAGGAAGCGCATGAACTCCCCTTCCGCGACCGGGCCCCCGCCGTCGGCCCGTTCGGTGCCGAAGTACAGCCGGGTCTCCCGGTAGGGCTCCCCCGCGTCCGTGTGCAGGGCGGCTCCCATCAGAGCCGGGATCCCCGCGCCGAGCAGGGCCATCAGCACCCCGCCGCCGACCTTCCCCCGCGTGTCAGATGTCCATTTCACCCCCGGAGAACGACCGGGAGCCCCCGACGATGCGGCCGACTCCCCGCGTCGCTTCCGGGAATGCGAAAGAACCCCCGTTCACTGCGTTTCCGCAGATGAACGGGGGTTCCACTCGCGTGGCGGCGCCAGGGTTCGAACCTGGGTAGGCTGAGCCGGCAGATTTACAGTCTGCTCCCTTTGGCCACTCGGGCACACCGCCAAGAGATGCTGCCGTTTTTTCCGCCTTGCGGCGGCGCTCCCCGGCAACGACGTAAACGATACCTGATGACCGGGGGTGCTTCGCCACCGGATTGATCAGCGCCGGGGGTGGGCGCCGAGGCCGGTGCCGTGACCGCAGAGGTTCACCGGCTCGCGGCGCCCGGCATGGCACCTCGCCGCGTCGTCGGACCGCGCACATACGTCCCGTACGGGCCGTGGCCCTGCGCCCATCGCCTTGCGATCCACCGCACCGGACACCACGACCCGGCAAACCCTTCCGGCCGCAGCACTAGGCTTTGCCGAGCGGTCCGGGGATGTCCGGCCGCGCCCTCCGGGGCGATCGCAATCGACTTCAAGGAGCCACAGCACATGGCCGACTCCAGTTTCGACATCGTCTCGAAGGTCGAGCGGCAGGAGGTCGACAACGCCCTCAACCAGGCCGCCAAGGAGCTCTCGCAGCGCTACGACTTCAAGGGCACCGGTGCCACCATCGCCTGGTCCGGCGAGAAGATCCTGATGGAGGCGAACTCCGAGGAGCGCGTCAAGGCCGTCCTCGACGTCTTCGAGACCAAGCTCGTCAAGCGCGGCATCTCGCTCAAGGCACTCGACGCCGGTGAGCCGCAGCTGTCCGGCAAGGAGTACAAGATCTTCGCCACGATCGAGGAAGGCATCTCCCAGGAGAACGCCAAGAAGGTCGCGAAGATCATCCGTGACGAGGGCCCCAAGGGCGTCAAGGCCCAGGTCCAGGGCGAGGAACTGCGCGTCAGCTCCAAGAGCCGTGACGACCTCCAGGCCGTCCAGGCCCTCCTCAAGGGCAAGGACCTGGACTTCGCGATCCAGTTCGTGAACTACCGCTGACGCAGGTCCGCGACCTGTCACCACGCCGGCCCGGCGGTCTTCACCGACCGCCGGGCCGCGGTGGTTGCGGGGTGCGTGGGGTGTGTGTGCCGGGCGCGTGCGGCGCGCGCGCTGCCGCGGGCTTCCGTGGGCACTTGGGGGGCGGGGAGTGCGCCCAGCACGGTGGGTGGCATCACATCACCGCGTGGCAGGGGGTTCTCGCATGCCTGGGGCCGGCACGTTTCGCGAAGACTTCGGGGCGTCCGTCGTCGTCGCACTGGTCGCCATCCCCCTGTGCGTGGGGGTGGCGGTCGCCTCCGGGGTGCAGGCCGAGCTGGGGATCGTCACCGGCGTGGTCGGGGGGCTGGTCACCGGCTGGTTCCGCGGGAGCTCCCTGCAGGTGAGCGGGCCCGCGGCCGGGCTCACCGTGCTCGTCTACGAGGCGCTGCAGACGTACGGCACGGCCGCCCTCGGGGTGCTGGTGCTGGCCGCCGGCGCGCTGCAGCTGGGCATGGGGGTGCTGCGGCTCGGGCGGTGGTTCCGGGCGATCTCCGTGGCCGTCGTGCACGGGATGCTGGCAGGCATCGGGCTCGTGCTGATCTCCGGGCAGCTGTACGCCCTGGGCGACGCGGAGGCTCCCGGGCAGACCCTGGCGAAGCTGGGCGGGGTGCACGGGCTCGCGGCGCGGGCCGACTGGGCCGCGGTACTGCTCGGGGTCGCGACCATCGCCGTCATGGTGGCGTGGCGCCGGGCGCCCGCCCGTCTGCGGCTGCTGCCGGGCGCGCTGGTCGGGGTGGCCGCCGCGGCCACCGCGGCCGCACTGCTGCGGCTGCCCGTCGAGAAGGTGCGGGTGACGGGGGTCCTTGAGGCCGTGTCCCCGCCCGCCTGGGGCGAGTTCGGGGTGCTGGCGTCCTTCGGCGCGGCCGGGACGGTGGTCGCGCTGGCGCTGATCGCGTCCGCCGAGACGCTCTTCAGTGCGGCCGCCGTGGACCGGATGCACGACGGGCCCCGGACGGAGTACGACCGGGAACTGATCGCCCAGGGCGTGGGCAACAGCATCTGCGGGCTGCTCGGGGCACTGCCGATGACCGCCGTGATCGTCCGCAGCGCCGCCAATGTGGAGGCCGGAGCCCGTACCCGTGCCGCCCGGGTGATGCACGGCGGGTGGCTGCTGCTCTTCGCCGTGGCCTTCCCCCAGGTGCTGGAGCTCGTGCCGCTGGCCGCTCTGGCCGGGGTGCTCCTGTACGCGGGGTGGAAGCTGCTGCCGGTCAGGGCGGTGGCGGCGCTGTGGCGCACGCACCGGGGCGAGGCGGTGGTGCTGGTGGCCACGGCCGGCGCGATCGTCGTCACCAACCTCTTCGAGGGGGTGCTGGTCGGGCTGGGGCTGGCCATCGCCAAGGCCGCCTGGGAGACCTCCCACGTGCACATCGAGGAGGTGTGGGTGGACGAGGAGCTCTGCGTGCGGGTCATGGGGAACGCCAGCTTCCTGCGGCTGCCCAAGCTGCTCGACGCCCTGGACGCGCTGCCCCACGGGCAGCCGGTGCGGCTCGACCTGAGCGGTCTGCGCCATCTCGACCACGCCTGTCTGACCGCCCTGGAGGGCTGGGAGCGCACCCGGACGCCACTCCCCGGCCGGGAGGGCGTCATTTAGCCCGGTTACCCTCCCCCGGTGGAGAACGAGCTGAAGCGCACCCTGGGGGTCTTCGACGCGGTCGTCGTCGGGCTCGGAGCGATGGTCGGCGCCGGGGTCTTCGCGGTGTTCGCCCCGGCCGCCCGGGCCGCGGGCGGGGCGCTCCTCGCCGCCCTCGCGGTGGCGGCTCTCGTGGCCTACTGCAACGCGCACTCCTCGGCGCGGCTGGCCGCCCGGTATCCGGCCTCCGGCGGCACCTACGTGTACGGGCGGGAGCGGCTCGGCCCCTTCTGGGGCTACCTGGCCGGCTGGGCGTTCGTGATCGGCAAGACCGCGTCCTGCGCGGCCATGGCACTGACGGTGGGTGCCTACGTGTGGCCCGGGCGCGAGCACGCCGTGGCCGTGGCGGCGGTGGTGGCGGTCACCGCCGCGAGCTACGGCGGTGTCCAGAAGTCGGCCCGGATCGCCCGGCTGATCGTGGCGGCGGTCCTGGCGGTGCTGGCCGGGGTGGTCGTGGTGTGCCTGTCCTCGGGTGCGGCCGCACCCGAGCGGCCCGCCGGGGCGGACTGGTCCCTCTTCGGGCTGTTGCAGGGCGCCGGCCTGCTGTTCTTCGCCTTCGCGGGCTATGCGCGGATCACCACCCTGGGCGAGGAGGTGCGTGATCCGGAAAGGACGATCCCGCGGGCGGTGCCGCTCGCGCTGGGGATCGCGCTGCTGGTGTACGCGGCGGTGGCGGTGGCGGTTCTCCCGGTGCTCGGGGTCGAGGGGCTGGCCGGGTCGGCGGCCCCGCTGGCCGACGCGGTCCGGGCGGCGGGCGCGCCGGAACTGGTGCCGGTCGTCCGGGTGGGTGCGGCCCTGGCCGCGGTGGGCTCGCTGCTGGCCCTCGTGCTCGGGGTGTCGCGGACGGTCCTGGCGATGGCCCGGGACGGCCGTCTGCCGCGCGCGCTGGCCGCCGTACACCCCCGCCGCCGGGTGCCGCACCATGCCGAGCTCGCGGTGGGCGCGGTCGTGGCGGTGCTCGCGGCCACCGCCGATCTGCGGGGCGCGATCGGTTTCTCCTCCTTCGGAGTGCTCGTCTATTACGCGATCGCGAACGCTTCTGCGTGGACTCTCGATTCAGCTGTCAAGGGGCGGGCCGTGGCAGCGGTCGGGCTGTCCGGCTGTGTGGTGCTGGCGTGTGCGCTGCCTCTCGCGTCGGCGGTCGCGGGGGCCGCGGTGCTGGCTCTGGGCGCCGTGGCGTACCGGGTGCGAGGCGGGCTCAGATCCGGGATCTGAACTCCGCCCAGGGCGCGAGTTCCAGGTCGTGGTCCTCCCCCAGGACGGACTCCTCGCAGAACCACGCCGTGCCGTCGAGCCAGCCGCGCAGCCAGCCCGTCAGGCCCGGTGCGTCGACGGACCAGGCGAGGTCCGGCTCCCCGGGATTCGGGTCGAACAGCAGGACCTGGGCGGTTTCGGATCTGCAGTCGACGCAGGCGTACATGGCACAGCCGAGGTCGGCGACGGGCAGGACCGCCTCGGGCCACCGCCAGCCGGAGGCCCGCTGGGCCTCGTACGCCCCGAGGGCCTGACGCAGCGGCAGGAGCCCGTGCTCCGGGCCGAATCCGCCGTCCCCGACGCGGGTGTAGAGCCGGGCGAGCAGGGGCGGCAGGGCGAAGCCGAGTATGCCCTCGGCTCGGGCGATCTCCCCGGCGCCCAGCGGCCTGGGCAGGGGCTTTCCCTGGGCCCGTGCGGAGTTGCGCGCACGGTCTGCGACTTGCTCCAGCAACTGCTCGGTCTCGTCCATGCATTCATGGTGACGCACACCACTGACAACCCGCGTCCCCTGTGGACAACTGCGCCGCGGACGGGTCTGGCCCGTCCGCGGCGCGGTGTCGAACGATCGGTTGCGTGTGGTCAGCGGGAGGCGAACGGGGCGTCCGTGGGGACGATTTCGCGGCCCAGCGGGAGCAGGGACAGCGGAACCATCTTGAAGTTGGCGATGCCGAACGGGATGCCGATGATCGTGACGCAGAGGGCGATGCCGGTGACGATGTGGCCGAGGGCCAGCCACCAGCCGGCGAGCACCAGCCACAGGACGTTGCCGATGCAGGACGGCGCGCCCGCGTCGTGGCGCTCGACCGTGGTGTAGCCGAACGGCCAGAGGGCGTAGACCGCGATGCGGAAGGCGGCGATGCCGAACGGGATACCGATGATGGTGATGCAGAGGAGCACACCCGCGAGCAGGTATCCCAGGAACAGCCAGATGCCGCTGAGGATGAGCCAGATGACGTTCAGGATGGTCTTCATTGGCGGCGGCCTGCCATCTGTTCGAGCCGGGCGATGCGCTCGGCCATCGGAGGGTGGGTGGAAAACATCTTGGAAAGGCCCGCACCTGGCCGGAACGGGTTGGCGATCATCATATGACTCGCTGTTTCCAGACGCGGCTCCGGCGGCAGCGGGAGCTGCTTGGTGCCCGCGTCGAGCTTGCGCAGGGCACTGGCCAGGGCGAGCGGGTCTCCGGTGAGCTGGGCTCCTGAGGCATCCGCCTCGTACTCGCGCGAGCGGCTGATGGCCAGCTGGATCACCGAGGCGGCCAGCGGGCCCAGGATCATGATCAGCAGCATGCCGAGCAGGCCGGGGCCCTCGTCGTCGTTCGACCGGCCGATCGGGATGAGCCAGGCGAAGTTCACCAGGAACATGATCACCGAGGCGAGTGCCCCGGCCACCGACGAGATGAGGATGTCCCGGTTGTAGACGTGGCTGAGCTCGTGGCCGATGACCCCGCGCAGCTCGCGCTCGTCGAGGATGCGCAGGATGCCCTCGGTGCAGCAGACCGCGGCGTTGCGCGGGTTGCGGCCGGTGGCGAAGGCGTTCGGGGCCTCGGTGGGTGAGATGTAGAGCCGTGGCATGGGCTGGCGCGCGGACGTGGAGAGCTCGCGCACCATGCGGTAGAGCTGGGGGGCCTCGAACTCGCTGACGGGGCGGGCGCGCATCGCGCGTAGAGCCAGCTTGTCGCTGTTCCAGTACGCGTAGGCATTCGTCCCTAGAGCAACGATGACGGCCACGATCAGGCCGGTCCGTCCGAAGAAGCTGCCGATGAGGATGATGATTGCGGACAGCCCGCCGAGGAGTACGGCGGTCTTGAGCCCGTTGTGCCGGCGGTGCACGGTACGCCCTCCAAGTGGTGCGGCAGGGGAGCCCGTCATGGATTTGAGGGTCTACGGTCCAGTGGACCCTCCCTTCCTGGTCAACGCGAGGTGAGGGCGTCTGGTTCCCAGGGCGTGCCGGATCGGCGGCCCACCGCCGCCCCCTCGGCGGGGGTGGCGGGGCCGCCGCGTGCGTTACTCCGTACGGGGCAACCGCCCGGGTACGGGCTACTGCGTGGCTACTGCGTGAAGAGGCTCCCCGATGCGACGCGCAGGACGAGCTGCGGGGCGCCCGAGAGGACGACCGCGGTGATCGCGGTCGCGACGATGGCCGCAGCGACCGGCCAGGGGGCCTTCGTACGGGCTCCCGCGCCCTCCGAGCCCTCCGCGCCCTCGGGCGCACGGAAGAGCAGCGCCGTCCAGCGCAGGTAGTAGTACAGGGCGATGACGACGTTGATCGCCATGAGCACGGCCAGCCAGCCCAGGCCCGCGTCGACGGCGGACTGGAAGACGGTGACCTTGGCGAAGAGCCCGATGATGCCCGGCGGCAGGCCGGCCAGGCAGAGCAGGAAGAAGGCCAGGGACAGTGCGGCGAGCGGGCGCTCGGCGTACAGGCCGCGGTAGTCGCTGATGCGGTGGAGCGGCTTGGTGCGGGCGACGAGGGCGGCCACCGCGAAGGCGCCGAGGTTCACCGCGGCGTACATGAGGGCGTAGGCGAGGGTGGAGCCGATCTGGTCGCGCTCGGAGTAGGCGGCCGCGGCGATCGGGACCAGCAGGTAGCCGGCCTGGCCGACCGAGGACCAGGCGAGCAGCCGTACGGCGCTGTTCGGGCGGTCCGCGGACTGGCGCACCGCGGCGGCGTTGCCCAGGGTCATGGTCAGCGCGGCGAGGACGGCGACGGCCGGGCCCCAGACCTGCGAGTACGCCGGGAAGGCGATCACCGTGACGAGGATGAGGCCGGTGAAGCCCACGGCCTTGCCGATCACCGAGAGGTAGCCGGCGATCGGCAGGGGGGCACCGACGTAGGTGTCGGGGACCCAGAAGTGGAAGGGGACGGCCGCGGTCTTGAACGCGAAGCCGACCAGGGTGAGCGCGACACCGGCCATGGCGAGGGTGTCGAGCTGCCCGGGGACGTCCTCCAGCCGGTCCGCGACCTGGGTGAGGTGCAGCGATCCGGTGACGGCGTAGACGAAGCTGATGCCCATCAGCGACACGGCGGTGGCGGTGACGGAGGACAGGAAGAACTTCAGGGCGGCCTCGGAGGAGAGCCGGTCGCCGCGGCGCATGCCCACGAGCGCGAAGGCGGGCAGGGACGCGACCTCCAGCGCGACGATCAGGGTGGCGAGGTCGCGGGAGGCGGGCAGCAGGGCGGCGCCGGCGGCGGAGGAGAGCAGCAGGAACCAGTACTCGCCGGCGGGCATCCGCGTGTCGCGCACGGCGGTGACCGACAGGAGGGCGGTGAGCAGGGCGCCGGCCAGCACCAGGAACTGGACGACCACCGTGAAGTGGTCGGCGACGTAGCTGCAGGCCTCCGGGTCGGCGGTGAGGCAGAAGGTGGAGCGGTCGCCGGCGCGCAGCGGCAGCAGGCCGGCGGTCGCGGCGGCGAGGCCGGCCACCGAGATCCAGCCGAGGACCGGCTTGTGCCGCTCGGCGACGAAGAGGTCGGCGACGAGGACGGCCAGGCCGACGACGGCGGTGATCACCACGGGTGCGACGGCGAGCCAGTCGACGGACTGGACCAGGCTGGGGGTCTCGGCCGCGAGGACCGTCAGGGCCGTCATGAGTTGCCTCCTGCGAGGAGCTGCTGAACGGCCGGGTCGGTCAGGCCGAGGAGGAGCGCGGGCCACAGGCCGGCGAGGACGGTGAGGGCGACGAGGGGGGTCCAGGCGGCGAACTCGTACCGCTGGACGTCCGCGACGGCGAGCTCGGGGCCGGCCTTCGGGTCTCCCATGCAGACGCGCCGTACGACGACCAGCAGGTAGGCGGCCGTGAGCAGGGTGCCGAACGCGCCGATGGCCGTGTACGTGAGGAACGCGGCCCGGGGCAGGCCCCCGGCCGGGTCGAAGGCGCCGAAGAGGGCCAGCATCTCGCCCCAGAAGCCGGCCAGGCCGGGCAGGCCCAGGGAGGCGACGGCGGCGAAGGCGAGGAGCGCTCCGAGGCGGGGGGCGCGGCCGTAGAGGGCGGCGCCGGTGGCTCCGGCGAGGGTGTCGAGGTCGGCGGTGCCGTAGCGGTCCTTGAGGGCGCCGACCAGGAAGAAGAGGAGGCCGGTGATCAGGCCGTGGGCGATGTTGGCGAAGAGGGCGCCGTTGACTCCGGTGGGGGTCATGGAGGCGATGCCGAGGAGGACGAAGCCCATGTGGCCGACGGAGGAGTAGGCGATGAGGCGCTTGAGGTCGCCCTTGTTCCCCTTGCGGGCCAGCGCGAGACAGGCGAGCGATCCGTAGATGATGCCGACGGCGGCGAAGGCGCCCAGGTAGGGGGCGAAGGTGGCCATGCCGTCGGGGGTGATGGGGAGCAGGATGCGGACGAACCCGTACGTGCCCATCTTGAGCAGGACGCCGGCCAGGAGGACGGATCCGACGGTGGGGGCGGCGGTGTGGGCGTCGGGCAGCCAGCTGTGCAGGGGCCACATCGGGGTCTTGACGGCGAGGCCGAGGCCGATGGACAGGACGGCCAGCAGCTGGGTGGTGTGGGACAGTTCGCGGCCGTTGTCAGAGGCGAGTGCCACCATGTCGAATGTGCCCGCCGTCACACCGATGAGGAGGAGGCCGAGCAGCATGACGACGGAGCCGAGAAGCGTGTAGAGGATGAACTTCCAGGCGGCGGCCTGCCGCTGGGCACCGCCCCAGCGGGCGATGAGGAAGTACATCGGGATGAGGACCATCTCGAAGGCGAGGAAGAAGAGCAGCAGGTCGAGGACGGCGAAGGTCGCGAGGGTGCCGGACTCGAGTACGAGGAGCAGCGCGACGAAGGCCTTCGGGGACGGGCCTGCGGGGAGCTTGAAGTAGCTGTAGAGCGCGCAGAGGAAGAACAGCAGCGCGGTCATCAGGAGGAGGGGGAGCGAGATGCCGTCGACACCGAGGTGGATCCGGACGTCCAGCGCCGGGATCCAGCTGATGTCCGTCGTCGCCTGGAAGCGGGACGGGGCGTCGTGGTCGAAGCCGAGGGCGAGGGCGATCGCCGCGGCGAGGATCACGCCGGTCACGGTCACGCCGTGGCGGAGCACGGCCTGCTCGGGGCTGCGGCCCTTGAGGCCGGGCGGGGCCGGCAGGAGGGCCGCGGCGGCGCCGAGGAGCGGTGCGGCCACGATGAACGCCAGAAGGAACTGCATCACGGACGGGCTGATATCAATCACGGCTGACTCACGGCTCACGATCCGGCGTTGACGTTGGCGAGGACGGCGGTGGCGATCGCCAGGACCACGGCGCCGGCGAGCAGGGCGCTCAGGTAGCTCTGCACGTTGCCGGTCTGGGCGCGGCGTACGAGGCTGCCGAGCAGCCGGGTGCCGGTGCCCGCGCCGCGGACGTACGTGTCCACGACCTCACGGTCGAGGAAGCGGACGAGGCTCGCCGCGCCGCGGACGGGGCGGACGAACAGCCGCTCGTAGACGGCGTCGAGGTGGAAGCCGTCGGCCGCGTGGCGGTGCAGGGGGCCAAGGAGGGCCCGGCCGGGGTCGGCGGCGGGACCCGCCGGGACGGCGGGGTGCTCGTGGGTGACCTCCGCGACCTCGGGCGTCTCGGCCGCGGACTCGGCGGCCGCGGTGGCTGCGGACACCGTGGCGGCGACGGCGGCGGGCTGCTCGGCGGCGGCGGCGCTGCGGGCGGGTCCGGCCGCGGGGGCCGTGGCGGCCTTGACCGTCGCGCGCTGCCAGAGGGCGTAGGTGAGCATCGCGCCGATGACGGCGGCGCCCGTGCCGAGGACCGATGTGGCCAGCGTCGGGGTGAGTGCCCTGCCGTCGAACCAGTCGGCGAGGGAGTCCGCCGCGAGGCCGAGGCCGACCGACGGGATGGCCAGCAGCCACAGCACGCCGGTCATGGCGAAGGGCTCCTTGCCGTGGTCGGGGGCGGCCGCGCCCCGGCCGCGGAAGGCCATCAGCCACAGCCGGGCGGCGTAGGCGGCGGTGAGCAGGGCGGTGAGTACGCCGGCGATCAGCACCAGCCAGCCGGCGGCACTGGGGGCGAGGTCGGAGTGGCCGGTGGCGGTCTGCTCTGCGGCGACGAGGACGGCTTCCTTGGAGAAGAAGCCGGCGAAGGGCGGGATCGCGGCGAGTGCGAGCAGCCCGATCGTCATCGTCCAGAAGGCGTCGGGAATGCGCTTGGCCAGGCCGTCCATCCGGGACATGGCGGCCAGGGAGTTCGTACCGGCGGCGTGGATGATCACGCCCGCGCCCAGGAAGAGGAGCGCCTTGAAGGCGCCGTGGGACAGGAGGTGGAAGACGGCCGCGCTGCGGTCGGCGACGGCCAGGGCGCCGGTCATGTAGGCGAGCTGGCCGATCGTGGAGTAGGCGAGCACCCGTTTGATGTCGTCCTGGGCGAGGGCGGCGAGGCCGGAGCCGACCATCGTGACGGCCGCCATGACGGCCATGACCACCAGTGCGGCGGCGGAGGCCGCGAAGACGGGCAGGAGGCGGGCGATGAAGTAGACGCCGGCGGCGACCATCGTCGCGGCGTGGATCAGCGCGGAGACGGGTGTGGGGCCGGCCATCGCGTCGGGAAGCCAGGTGTGCAGCGGGAACTGCGCGGACTTGCCGGCGACTCCGGCGAGCAGGAGCAGCGCGATCAGCGTCGGGTGGTCGAGTCCGCCGGCGGCGACGGTCCCGAGGATCTTCGTGATCCGGAAGGAGCCGGCGTCGGTGGCGAGCGCGAACAGGCCGATGAGGAAGGGGACGTCGCCGAGCTTGGTGACGAGGAAGGCCTTCAGGGAGGCGGACCGGGCCGCTTCGGTCTCCCAGTAGTGGCCGACGAGGAAGTACGAGCAGATGCCCATGACTTCCCAGCCGACCAGCAGCACCATCAGGTCGCCGGAGTAGACGACGAGCAGCATGGCGGAGGTGAACAGCGAGACGAGGGCGGCGTACGAGGGGTAGCGCGGGTCCTCGCGGAGGTACGCCGTCGAGTAGAGCTGTACGCAGGTGGCGACGACCCCGACGAGGACGGCGACCAGTGCGGCGAAGCCGTCGATGTAGAGCGAGAGGTCGATCGGCACCGAGCCGGTCGGGGTCAGCTCGGTCGCGGTGCTGATGGGCTGCCCGCCGCCCTGGCGGGCGGCGACGGTCACGGCCAGGACGGCGGCGGCGAGCGTCGGCAGGATCGCGAGCGGGCGGACGAAACCGGGGGCGGTGCGGCCGAGCAGCAGGCCCGCGACCGCGCCCAGGAAGGGGAGCAGCGGGACGAGGACGGCGAGGGTCGTGGTGCTCACGCGGCGACCTCCGGCCGGGCGGTGCTGGTGCTGTCGCTGGTGTCGTTCGGGCCGGGCTCGTGGCCTTCGGCGGTGTCGCGCAGGCGGTCGACGTCCGCGGTGCCGCGGTTGCGGTACACCATCAGCACGATCGCGAGGCCGATGCCGATCTCGGCAGCGGCGATGGCGATGGTGAAGAGGGTGAGGGCCTGGCCGGCGTGCAGGGTGTCGCGCAGCCATACGTCGAAGGCCACCAGGTTGAGGTTGACGGCGTTGAGCATCAGCTCGACGGACATCAGGACCAGGATGGCGTTGCGGCGGGCGAGCACTCCGTACAGGCCCGTGCAGAAGAGCAGCGCCGCGAGCACGGCGGGGTAGGCGAGGTGCATCAGCGCTTCCCCTTGTCACGGGCGTCGGTGTCACGGGCGTCGGTGTCACGGGCGTCGGCGGGGTCGTTGCGGCGGGACAGCACGATGGCGCCGATCAGGGCGGCGAGGAGGAGGACCGAGAGTGCCTCGAAGGGCAGCACCCAGTGTTGGAAGAGGATCTCGCCGGAGACCTTCGTGGAGCCCTGGACCGGCCCGTCCAGGTCGATCCAGGTGGTGCGGAAGGCGTCGACGACCACCCAGACCAGGGCCACGGCCGCGGTGACGGCGACGCCGAGCGCGACCCACCGGTTGCCGGAGTCCGCGTCCGGGGAGCGGCCGATGGGGGCCTTGGTGAGCATCAGCCCGAAGAGGAGGAGGACGACCACGGAACCGAGGTAGATCAGGACCTGGACCCAGGCGATGAACTCGGCGGTCAGCAGCAGGTACTCGACGGCGATGCCGCCGAGGGCGACGACCAGCCAGAGGGCGGCGTGCACCAGCTGCTTGGTGGTGACCGTGACGAGGGCCGCGCCGAAGGTGGCGAGGCCCACGAGGAGGAAGGCGATCTCGACGCCGGTCGGGGACAGGAAACCGGGCCCGGTGGTGGCGGCTGCGGCCACGGTGGCGGCGGGGGTCACGCGTCTGACTCCGGGGTCGGGGTGGTCGGCGGTTCGGTCTCGGCAGCCTGGGCGGCGGCTTCAACGGCGGCGGCCGCCGCGGCGGCCGCGGCTGCTGCTTCGGCCTTCTCCACCGCCTTGCGGGCGGCGGCGATCTCCTTGGGCTCCTCGGCCCGCGGGTCGAGGGCGGGCGGGGCGGGGACGGTCCACATCCACTCGCGGAGCTTGTCGCGCTCGTGGGTCAGCTCGTGGATGTCGGTCTCCGCGTACTCGAACTCCGGCGACCAGAAGAGGGCGTCGAAGGGGCACACCTCGATGCAGATGCCGCAGTACATGCACAGGGAGAAGTCGATGGCGAAGCGGTCGAGCACGTTGCGGCTGCGCTCGCGGCCGCCGGGGGTGGAGGCGGGGACCGTCTCCTTGTGGGAGTCGATGTAGATGCACCAGTCGGGGCACTCACGGGCGCAGAGCATGCAGACCGTGCAGTTCTCCTCGAACAGGCCGATGACCCCGCGGGAGCGGGGCGGGAGTTCGGGCTGGACGTCGGGGTACTGGGCCGTGTGCGAGCGCTTCGTCATCGTGCGCAGGGTGACGGCCAGGCCCTTGGCGAGGCCGGATCCGGGGATGGGCATTACTGGATCGCCACCTTCACGATGCCGGTGAGCGCGATCTGGGCGAGCGCGAGCGGGATGAGTGCGGTCCAGGCGAGCTTCTGGAGCTGGTCCTCGCGCAGGCGCGGGTAGCTCACGCGGAGCCAGATCACGACGAAGGCGAGGAGTGCGGTCTTGAGCAGGGTCCAGACCCAGCCGAGGCCCTCGGCGCCGAAGGGGCCGTGCCAGCCGCCGAGGAACAGGACGGTGGTGAGGAAGCAGAGGACGACGATGCCGGCGTACTCGGCGAGCAGGAACAGCGCGAAGCGCAGGCCCGTGTACTCGGTGTACGCGCCGAAGATGATCTCGGAGTCGGCGACGGGCATGTCGAAGGGGGGCCGCTGCAGTTCGGCGAGGCCGGCGGTGAAGAACACCAGGGCGCCGACGATCTGCCAGGGCAGCCACCACCATGCGAAGGCCTCCACGATGCCGGGGAGGGAGACCGTCCCGGCGGCCATGGCCACGGAGGCGGCGGCGAGCAGCATGGGGAGTTCGTAGGCGAGCAGCTGTGCGGCGGTGCGCAGGCCGCCGAGCAGGGAGAACTTGTTCGCGGAGGCCCAGCCGGCCATGAGGGAGCCGAGGACTCCGACGCCCATGACGGCGAGGACGAAGAACAGGCCGGCGTCGATGACCTGGCCGACCGCGCCCTCGCCCGGGCCGATGGGGATGGCGAGGAGGACGAGGAGGTACGGCAGCAGGGCGACGGCGGGGGCCAGCTGGAAGATCCGGCGGTCGGCATTGGCCGGGACGATGTCTTCCTTCTGCGCGAACTTCACGCCGTCGGCGACGAGCTGGGCCCAGCCGTGGAAGCCGCCGGCGTACATGGGGCCGAGGCGGCCCTGCATGTGGGCCATCACCTTGTGCTCGGTCTGCCCGACGACGAGCGGGAGCACGAGGAAGACGGCGAAGACGACGATCAGCCGCAGGGCGACGTCGAGGACGTCGTTCACGCCGTGCCTCCGGTGTCGGTGGTGGGGTCGGTCTCGGTCTCCGGCTCGGCCGGGCGCCGCTCGGGGGCGGTCTCGGCCTCCGGGGCGGGCCGGGGTTCGGGTTCGGGTTTCGGGGCCTTGGGGTCCGGTGCGGGCGCGGCTCCCGGCTCGGGGGCGGGTTGGGCCGGCGCGTCGAAGGCGGGCTTCGGGTCGTGCCAGGGCGCATCGGAGCTGCGGGGGCCGGTGCGGCGCGACGGCGCCGACTCGCCTGCGGCCTGGCTCGCGGAGCCGTCGGCCGCGGAACGGGTACGACGGGCGGGGCGGGCCGCAGGCTCCGTCCCCGGAGCGGCATCGTCCGTGGCCCCGGCCCCGGCCCCGGCGGCCGGGGCCTGGCTCGCGGAGCCTTCGGCGGCGGAGCGGGTGCGGCGCGCCGGGCGGGCCTGGGCTTCGGGGGCGTTCGTGGCCGGAGGGGCCTCCGCGGCCCGGCTCGGGGAACCGTCGGCCGCCGGGCCGGTGCGGGGGGCCGGGGCCCCGGGAGCCCCGGCGCCCGAAGGGGCCGCCGCCTCGGCGGCCTGGCTCGCCGAGCCTTCGGTGACCGAGCGGGTACGGCGTGGCGGGCGGGCCGGGCTCTCCGGGGTGGCGGCTTCGACGGCCTGGGTGGCCGAGCCCTCGGCGACCGAGCGGGTCCGGCGGACGGGGGCGCCCTCGCGCGGGGCGCGGGCGGCGGCGCCGGCCGCTCCGGCGGCGCGCGGGGTACGGGCGGGGCGGGCCGGGGCCGGCGGGAGCTGGCCCTTCATCGGTCCCCAGTCGTTGGGGTCCGGCACGCCGGGCGGCAGCATCTGACGGCGCTTCGGGGCGTCGGGGTCGTGGGCCTCGCCCGGCTCCTTCGCACCGGGCCAGGCCTTCGCGACGCGCGCGGCCAGCACGAAGTCCTTGCGCAGCGGGTGTCCCTCGAAGTTCTCCGGGAGGAGGAGGTGCACCAGGTGCGGGTGGTCGGTGAAGGTGATCCCGAACATCTCGAACGTCTCGCGCTCGTGCCACTCCGCCCCCGCGTAGACGGCGACGGCCGACGACAGGGACGGGGCGGTGTGCGGGACGGTCGTGCGGAGCAGGAGCCGGCGTACGCGGTGGTTCTCCAGCGAGGCGACGTGGGCGCAGACCCGGAAGCCGGTGCCGGGCTCGTCCACGGCGCTCAGCCAGTCGAAGTACGTGCAGCCCAGCTTGTCCCGGGCGATCTCCAGGGCGGAGATCCAGCTCCCGACGGGCACGTCCACCGTGAGGACGTCGTAGGAGAGCTCGGCGACGGCCTCGGCGCCGAAGACCGCCGGCGCGGCGTCGGGGAGGGAGTCGTAGAGGTTCACGCGCCGGCCCCCTGCCCGGGTGCCGGCGGGGCCGTGACCAGGCCGCTGGTCAGCTGCGAGACGGACGGCCCCGAGGCGTAGCGATCGGCCAGCGACTCGCGGGCGATCTTCTCCTGGAGCTTGAGGATGCCCTGGAGGAGCGCCTCCGGGCGCGGCGGGCAGCCGGGCACGTAGACGTCGACGGGGATGATCTGGTCGACGCCCTTGGTCACCGAGTACGAGTCCCAGTACGGGCCGCCGCAGTTGGAGCAGGCGCCGAAGGAGATGACGTACTTCGGCTCGGGCATCTGCTCGTAGAGCCGCTTGACGGCGGGGGCCATCTTATCCGTGACGGTGCCCGAGACGATCATCAGGTCGGCCTGGCGCGGACCCGGTGCGAAGGGGATGACGCCGAGGCGGATGAAGTCGTGCCGGGCCATGGAGGCGGCGATGAACTCGATCGCGCAGCAGGCCAGGCCGAAGTTGAAGACCCACAGGCTGTACCGGCGGCCCCAGTTCAGGACCACCTTCATCGGTTCCGGGGCCAGACGGGAGAGGACTCCGAGGCGCTTGGGCTCCGGGAGCAGCTCCGGCTGAGGTGTCACGTCCATTCGAGGACGCCCTTCTTGTACGCATAGAGCAGGCCGACGGCCAGGAAGCCCAGGAAGATGAACATCTCGACCAGGGTCGTGGCGCCGTAACCGGCGGCGGCGAACACCGTCGCCCACGGGAACAGGAAGATCGAGTCGACGGCGAAGATGACGTAGAGGAAGGCGTAGACGTAGTAGCGGACCTGGGTGTGCGCCCAGCCCTCGCCGACGGGGTCCACGCCGCATTCGTACGTCAGCAGCTTCTCGGGGGTCGGGACGACGGGCCGCAGGAGGCGGCCCGCGCCGAAGGCGACGGCCACGAAGAGCACACCGAGGACCGCCAGCAGGCCGACGACCGAATAACTCCGGAAGTAGTCCGCCGCGAGCACGGTTACGGTCGATACCGTTGGTTCGGGCACGTCCGTTCCTCGCTCCTCGGTCACTGTCGACGATCTGGTACGGACGGGAGTCTAGGGCCTGCCTCACACGGGGTGGGGTTATCCCCCGTTCACAGCACCCCGGCCACCCCATGGCATCAGCGAGCCGCGCTTGACAGGCTGTGGCGCATGACCATGAGCCATGCCATCGCCGACAACGACAGCCCTCCTCGCGTGCGGCCCGTATTCAGCGCCGCCACGTGGAAGGAAATCGCCCATCTGGTGACCAATCTGCCTGAGGCGATCCTGGGTTTCGTTTACGCGGTGGTCATGGTTTCCACCGCGGGCGGTCTTTCCGTGACCGCGATCGGACTTCCTTTGCTTGCGGTCGGTCTGTTTTTGTCCCGGCAATGGGGACGGCTGGAGCGGGCCCGCGCCCGACTGCTCCTGGGCGTACGGGTGGAGGAGCCGACTCCGATCCCCGGTCCGCGGCGGTCCGGCGGATTCTTCCCCTGGCTGTGGACGAGCATCAAGGATCCGGTCGCCTGGCGGACCGTGCTGTACCAGCTGATCCGGCTGCCCTGGGCGGTGCTCACCTTCACGGTAGTCCTGACCGGGTTGTTCGTGCTGTGGCCGGTGCTGCCGTATCTGGTGCGGCTGCTCGCGAACGCGGACCGCGCGATGGTACGGGGCCTGCTGTCGCCCTCCGACGACCTGGAGCGGCGCATCGCGGAGCTGGAGTCGGACCGGGGCGTCGTCGTCGACACGGCGGCCGCCGACCTGCGGCGCATCGAGCGGGATCTGCACGACGGGGCGCAGGCGCGGCTGGTCTCGCTGGCGATGGGGCTGGGCCTGGCGAAGGAGAAGCTGCTGGAGGACCCGGAGGGCGCGGCGGCGATGGTCGACGAGGCCCACGGGGAGGTGAAGCTGGCGCTCCAGGAGCTGCGGGACCTGGCCCGCGGGATCCACCCGGCCGTGCTGACCGACCGGGGGCTGGACGCGGCGCTGTCGTCGGTGGCGGCGCGGTGCGTGGTGCCGGTGAAGGTGCTGGTGGACCTGCCTGCGGGGCAGGAGGCCCGGCCGGCGGAGGCGATCGAGGGGATCGCGTACTTCGTGGTGTCCGAGCTGCTGCAGAACGTGAGCAAGCACGCGAGGGCGCGGGGCGCGACGGTGGAGGTCTGGCGGGCGGGGGCCCGGCTGATCATCCGGGTGTCGGACGACGGGCGGGGCGGGGCCGATACGACCGGCGGGAGCGGGCTGGCGGGGCTGGCGGAGCGGCTCGGCGCGGTGGACGGGGTGCTGGTGGTGGACTCCCCCGAGGGGGAGGGGACGGTGGTGACGGCGGAGCTGCCGTGGCGTGACCGGGTCCCGGGCCGGGGCCGGGGCTGAGGCCGCGCCGGCCGTAGCCGGTGGCCAGGCTGAGCGGGGCTCCCGTCCGGGGTGGGCGGGGGTCCCGTTCGTGCGTCCGGCTGCCCGCCGTCTCCGGGGCTCGGCCCCGCGCCCCGCGCCTCAAACGCCGACGGGGCTGGAGGGTGCGGCGGAGGGTCCGGGGGTCCGGGTCGCGGGACCCCCGGCGGGCTGAATCGGTCCGGAGGGGGCAGGTGGCGGGCCCGGAGGCCGAAGGCGCCGGGGTGGTGGGGTTATCCCCCGGGTGGAGAGGCCTACCCGCCGGATGGTTGCGGGGTGGGGGCGGACGGGAGGGTTGGGGTGTGGCCGAGGAGCGGAAGGGCGGGGTCGGAACATGAACGACGGCAAGGGCAGGCGTGGCGGTGTCGGCGCGGTGCTGCGGGCCCCGGTGGCGGGGCGGACCTGGCGGGAGTTCGCGTACCTGCTGGTCGGGCTGCCGCTGAGCACCCTGTACTTCTCGCTCGCCATCGCCGGCGTGAGCCTGGGGGCCGGGCTGCTCGTCACCTTCGTCGGCGTCCCGGTCCTGGCGGGCGTCCTCGCCATGTGCCGCGGGTTCGGCCGGGTGGAGCGGGCCCGGGTGCGCGCGCTGCTCGGGGCCGGCGTCATCGAGCCCGCGCCGATCCGGGCGAAGAAGAGCGGGGCGCTCGCCGCCATGGGCGCGGTGCTCAAGAGCGGCAGCGCCTGGCGGCACGTGCTGTACTCCGTGATCCACTTCCCGTGGGCGGTGTTCGGTTTCTGCCTGGCACTGACGTTCTGGGCGGCAGGTTGGGCGTACCTGCTGTACCCGCTGTGGTTCTGGGTCTTCCCGGCGTACACCGACCAGCCCGGGCTCCAGCTCTTCCAGAACGGCGACTACTCCTTCTACCTCGACTCCCCGGCGGAGATCGCCCTCACCTGCCTCGTCGGGCTGGCCCTCACCCTCGCCACCCCATGGCTGATCCGAGCCCTGACCACCGTGGACCGGGTGATGGTCGGCGGGCTCCTGGGGGCGTCGCGGCTGGACAGCCGGCTCACCGAGCTGGAGTCCGACCGGGGGGTGGTCGTGGACACCGCGGCCGCCGACCTGCGGCGCATCGAACGGGATCTGCACGACGGCGCGCAGGCCCGGCTGGTGGCGCTGGCGATGGACCTGGGGCTGGCGAAGGAGAAGCTCGGCGAGGACCCGCGGGCCGCCGCCCGCATGGTGGACGAGGCCCACGGCGAGGTGAAGATCGCCCTCCAGGAGCTGCGGGACCTGGCCCGCGGGATCCACCCGGCGGTGCTGACGGACCGCGGACTGGACGCGGCGCTGTCCGCGGTGGCGTCGCGGTGCACCGTGCCGGTACGGGTGGCCGTGGACCTGCCGGCCCGGCCGGCCGCGGCCATCGAGGGGATCGCGTACTTCACGGTCTCGGAGCTGCTGCAGAACATCAGCAAGCACGCCGCTGCGCGGTCCGCCTCGGTGGACGTGTGGAAGTCCGGGGGGCGGCTGCTGCTCCAGGTCGCCGACGACGGCCGGGGCGGCGCGAGCCTGCGGGACGGGACGGGGCTGGCGGGGCTCGCCGAGCGGCTGGACGCCGTGGACGGGGTGCTGGTCGTCGACTCCCCCGACGGCGGGGGGACGACGGTCACCGCCGAGCTGCCGTGGCGGGCGTAGCCGCAGCAGCCGGATCCGGATGCAGGCCGGGACTCCCGTCCGGGGTGGGCGGGGGTCCCGCGCGCGTCCGGGGCGGCGCCGCTTCCCGGTGCGCCGGCCCCGGGCCCGACGCCTCGGACTCCCCCGGGCGCCGCGCCCCTGCGAAGCAGGCGCAGGCGCATCCGCATGTGAAAACTCCCCCCGTACGCCCACGTGTTGTCCCGGCTCTGCCTTCACCGGGACTCAAGGCTGGGATGCTTGGCTGAGTCGGGCAGTACGGGAACGAGTGGATGCGGGAGCTGCTGAATCGTGGACGACAGGGTGCGGGTGGTCATCGCCGAGGATTCAGTGCTGCTGCGCGAGGGCCTGACCCGGTTGCTGACCGACCGGGGGCATGACGTCGTGGCGGGCGTCGGGGACGCGGAAGCCCTGATCAAGACGGTGGCGGACCTCGCCGCCGAGGATGCGCTGCCGGACGTGGTGGTGGCGGACGTGCGGATGCCGCCGACGCACACCGACGAGGGCGTGCGGGCCGCCGTACGGCTGCGGCGCGACCACCCCGGGATAGGTGTGCTCGTGCTGTCGCAGTACGTGGAGGAGCAGTACGCCACCGAGCTCCTGGCCGGTTCCAGTACCGGAGTGGGGTATCTGCTGAAGGACCGGGTGGCCGAGGTGCGCGAGTTCCTGGACGCGGTGGTCCGGGTGGCCCGGGGCGGTACCGCCCTGGACCCCGAGGTCGTCGCCCAGCTGCTCGGGCGCAGCCGGAAGCAGGACGTGCTGGCGGGTCTGACGCCGCGCGAGCGCGAGGTGCTCGCTCTGATGGCCGAGGGGCGCACCAATTCCGCCGTGGCGAAGCAGCTGGTCGTGAGCGACGGCGCGGTGGAGAAGCACGTCAGCAACATCTTCATGAAACTGGGCCTGTCGCCGAGTGACGGGGATCACCGGCGTGTACTGGCCGTTCTCACCTACCTGAAGTCTTGATCGACTGACACTCTGTCAGATACGGCATACCGGCAGGGCTGTCTCAAGGGGCGGTCCTACGGTCCAGAATGTGGGCGCTCCTGGGGGCCTGATCCCTACCGACGTAGGGTGGGTCATGGGGGTGCGCACGCCTCGAAGGAGGTCCGGTTCAGTGACCAGCCAGGTCAGCAGCCCAGCGGAACAGGCCGACGGGTCCGGGGGTGCGGTTGTCGGTGGACAGCGCACTCCGGGGAGTCCGGACGGCAAGGAAGTACGGCGCCTCGATCGGGTGATCATCCGGTTCGCGGGTGACTCCGGTGACGGTATGCAGCTCACCGGTGACCGGTTCACCTCGGAGACGGCGTCGTTCGGGAACGACCTGTCGACGCTGCCGAACTTCCCGGCCGAGATCCGCGCCCCCGCCGGCACCCTGCCGGGCGTCTCCTCCTTCCAGCTCCACTTCGCCGACCACGACATCCTGACGCCGGGCGACGCCCCGAACGTGCTGGTGGCGATGAACCCGGCCGCTCTGAAGGCCAACATCGCCGACGTACCGCGCGGCGCGGAGATCATCGTCAACACGGACGAGTTCACCAAGCGCCCCATGGCCAAGGTGGGGTACGAGACCTCGCCGCTGGAAGACGGCTCGCTGGCCGCCTACAACCTGCACCCGGTGCCGCTGACCACGCTGACGGTGGAGGCGCTGAAGGACTTCGGGCTCTCCCGCAAAGAGGCCGAGCGCAGCAAGAACATGTTCGCGCTGGGCCTGCTGTCGTGGATGTACCACCGGCCCACCGAGGCCACGGAGAGCTTCCTGCGGCAGAAGTTCGCGAAGAAGCCCGAGATCGCCGAGGCGAACATCGTCGCCTTCCGGGCCGGTTGGAACTTCGGCGAGACGACGGAGGACTTCGCCGTCTCCTACGAGGTGGCGCCCGCGACCCAGGCCTTCCCCACCGGCACCTACCGCAACATCTCCGGGAACCTGGCCCTCTCCTACGGGCTCATCGCCGCGAGCCAGCAGGCCGACCTGCCCCTCTACCTGGGCTCCTACCCCATCACCCCGGCGTCGGACATCCTGCACGAGCTGTCGAAGCACAAGAACTTCGGCGTACGGACCTTCCAGGCCGAGGACGAGATCGCCGGCATCGGGGCGGCGCTCGGCGCGGCCTTCGGCGGGGCGCTCGGGGTCACCACCACCTCCGGGCCGGGCGTGGCGCTCAAGTCGGAGACGATCGGCCTCGCGGTGTCGCTGGAACTCCCGCTGCTGATCGTGGACATCCAGCGCGGCGGCCCCTCGACCGGCCTGCCCACGAAGACCGAGCAGGCGGACCTGCTCCAGGCCATGTACGGCCGCAACGGCGAGGCGCCGGTCCCGATCGTGGCGCCGCGGACGCCGGCGGACTGCTTCGACGCCGCCCTCGACGCGGCCCGGATCGCGCTCACCTACCGGACTCCGGTCTTCCTGCTCTCCGACGGCTACCTCGCCAACGGGTCCGAGCCGTGGCGGATCCCGGAGGTCGCGGACCTGCCGGACCTGAAGGTCAAGTTCGCCGCCGCCACGAACCACACGCTCGCCGACGGCACCGACGTCTTCTGGCCCTACAAGCGGGATCCGCAGACCCTGGCCCGGCCCTGGGCGGTCCCCGGCACCCCCGGCCTGGAACACCGCATCGGCGGCATCGAGAAACAGGACGGCGCGGGGAACATCTCCTACGACCCGGCCAACCACGACTTCATGGTCCGCACCCGCCAGGCCAAGGTCGACGGCATCGAGGTGCCCGAACTCGACGTCGACGACCCGGACGGCGCCGGCACCCTGGTCCTCGGCTGGGGTTCCACCTACGGCCCCATCACCGCCGCGGTCCGCCGGGTCCGGGGCGCCGGACTCCCCGTCGCGCAGGCCCACCTGCGCCACCTCAACCCCTTCCCCAGGAATCTCGGCGAGGTCCTGGAGCGTTACGAGAAGGTAGTGGTGCCGGAGATGAACCTCGGGCAGCTCGCCACCCTGATCCGGGCGAAATACCTGGTCGACGCCCAGTCGTACAACCAGGTCAACGGAATGCCGTTCAAGGCCGAGCAGCTCGCCACGGTTCTCAAGGAGGCCATCGATGACTGAGGTGACGGAGGCGACCGACGGGGCGCGGACCCTGCTCTCGCTGGTACCCAAGGCCGAGAGCAAGCAGTCGATGAAGGACTTCAAGTCGGACCAGGAGGTCCGCTGGTGCCCGGGCTGCGGCGACTACGCCGTGCTCGCCGCCGTCCAGGGCTTCATGCCCGAGCTGGGGCTGGCGAAGGAGAACATCGTCTTCGTCTCCGGCATCGGATGCTCCTCCCGCTTCCCGTACTACATGAACACCTACGGGATGCACTCGATCCACGGCCGCGCCCCCGCCATCGCGACGGGCCTCGCGACCTCCCGCCGCGACCTGTCGGTGTGGGTGGTAACGGGTGACGGCGACGCGCTGTCCATCGGCGGCAACCACCTGATCCACGCCCTGCGCCGCAACGTCAACCTGAAGATCCTGCTCTTCAACAACCGGATCTACGGGCTGACCAAGGGCCAGTACTCCCCCACCTCCGAGGTCGGCAAGATCACCAAGTCGACGCCGATGGGCTCGCTCGACGCGCCCTTCAACCCGGTGTCGCTGGCGATCGGCGCCGAGGCCTCGTTCGTCGCCCGCACCGTCGACTCCGACCGCAAGCACCTCACCGAGGTGCTGCGCCAGGCGGCCGACCACCAGGGCACGGCGCTCGTCGAGATCTACCAGAACTGCAACATCTTCAACGACGGCGCCTTCGAAGTCCTCAAGGACAGGGACCAGGCGCGCGAAGCGGTGATCAGGCTGGAGCACGGCCGGCCGATCCGCTTCGGCGCGGACGACGAGAAGGGCGTGGTGCGCAATCAGGCCACCGGGGACCTGGAGGTCGTCGATGTGACCCCCGCCAACGAGGGACAGGTCCTGGTCCACGACGCCCGGACCGCCAGCCCCACGACGGCGTTCGCGCTCTCCCGCCTCGCCGACCCGGACACCCTGCACCGGACGCCGATCGGCGTCTTCCGCAGCGTCGAACGGCCGGTCTACGACACGCTCATGGCCGACCAGCTGGACGCGGCCATCGACCGCAGCGGCAAGGGCGACCTGGGCGCGCTGTTGAACGGGAGCGACACCTGGACCGTCGTCGGCTGACCCGCCCGCGCGACACGGCCGCCGGAAGCCCGGACCCCTCAGGGGCCCGGGCTTCGGCATGCACCCCCTCCACCGCAGCGCTTTCTAAAAGTTAGCGCTTACCGTAGGCTGGTGCTGTCGTCCCACGAGGAGAGCACCCATGAGCATCGTCGTCACCGCCGCCACCGGAGCCCTCGGCCGACTCGTCGTCGAGGAACTGCTGGCACGCATCCCCGCCGACCGCGTCGCCGTCGTCGTCCGCAACGAGGAGAAGGCCGCCGATCTGGCCGCACGCGGGGTCGAGGTGCGCGTCGCCGACTACGGCGACCCGGCGGCCCTGGCGCGCGCCTTCGAGCCCGGCGACCGGGTGCTGCTGATCTCCGGCAACGAGATCGGGCGGCGCGTCGCGCAGCACACCGCCGTGATCGACGCGGCGAAGGCGGCGGGCGTGGCACAGCTGGCCTACACCGGCATACTCGGCGGCCCGGAGGCCGACTTCGAGCTGGCCGCCGAGCACACCGCCACCGAACAGGCCGTCCTCACCTCCGGGCTCCCGTACACCTTCCTGCGCAACGGCTGGTACCACGAGAACTACACCCGCGACCTGCCGTCCACCCTCGGGCACGGAGCGGTCGTGGGCAGCGCGGGCGAGGGCCGGATCGCCTCGGCGGGGCGCGCCGACTACGCGGCCGCCGCGGCCGTCGTGCTCACCGGCGAGGGGCACCTCGACGCGATCTACGAGCTCTCCGGCGACACCGCGTGGAGCCTCGCGGAGTACGCGGCCGAGGTGTCGGCGCAGAGCGGCAAGGAGATCGCGTACACCGAGGTCCCGGCCGACGAACACCTGAAGATCCTGACGGGCGCCGGGGTGCCCGAGGGCTTCGCGGCGATCATCGTCGACGTGGACGCGGCGATCGCGCGCGGCCGGCTGGCCGGTACCGGTGGGGACCTCGCCCGGCTGATCGGACGGCCGACGACCCCGGTCGCCGAGGCGATCGGCGCCGCACTGGCCTGACCCGGGCGGCCCGCGCATCCATCGGACCCGGCGCCCCTGGAAGATGTCATGAGTATCTCGCAATGACGGGCATGACATCTGGGCCGCGCGGCGATACCGTCGTGAAGTTGGCTGGAAGTCGCACAGGAGGCCCCGTGAAGGCACAGAACGAGCAGCGCACGGGTTTGCTCTACGGATTCGGCGCCTACGGGATGTGGGGGCTGGTCCCCCTCTTCTGGCCGCTCCTGATGCCTGCCGGAGCCGTCGAGATCCTCGCCCACCGCATGACGTGGTCCCTGGCCGTGGTCGGGCTGGCGCTGCTCGCGGTGCGCCGCTGGGGCTGGATACGCGAGCTGCTGCGGCAGCCGCGCAAGCTGGGCCTGACCGCGCTGGCCGCGTCGGTGATCAGCGTGAACTGGGGCCTGTACATCTGGTCGGTCAACAACGGCCACGTCGTCGAATCGAGCCTCGGCTACTTCATCAACCCGCTGGTCAGCATCGCGATGGGCGTGCTGGTCCTGGGTGAGCGGCTGCGCCGCGCGCAGTGGGTGGCCGTCGGCCTCAGCTTCGTCGCCGTGCTCGTGCTCGCCATCGGCTACGGGCGGCCGCCGTGGATCTCGCTGGTCCTGGCCTGCTCCTTCGCGACGTACGGCCTGATCAAGAAGAAGCTCAACATGGGCGGGCTGGAGTCGCTGGCCGCCGAGACGGCCATGCTGTTCCTGCCGGCCCTCGGCTACCTGCTGTGGCTGGGCGCGCAGGGGCAGTCCAGCTTCACCTCGCAGGGCGTCGGCCACGCGCTGCTGCTGGCCGCGACCGGCCTGGTCACGGCCATCCCGCTGGTGCTCTTCGGGGCGGCCGCCATCCGGGTCCCGCTGTCGACCCTCGGGCTGCTCCAGTACATGGCCCCGGTGTTCCAGTTCGGGCTCGGCGTCCTGTACTTCCACGAGGCCATGCCGCCCGAGCGCTGGGCCGGCTTCTCCCTGGTGTGGGCCGCGCTGGCCCTCCTGACCTGGGACGCGCTGCGGACGGCGCGACGCTCCCGGACCCGGCTGTCGGCGGCCCCCGTGGTCGCCCCGGCGCCCGCCCGCGAACCCGCGTAACGAACCGCCCGCAGGGCCCGCAACAGCAAACGCTCCGCCCTCACGATCCCCGGTACGGACCCTCCGTACCGGGGATCGTCCGTTTTCCGAACTACCATGACCGAATTGAGGTCTTGACGGACAGTCACACTCTCGCTGACCATCAGGCTCGCACTGACGCACTAACGCTCACATGCTCTATCTCGCTCGTTCCGTCATATCCCCAGCGGAATCCCGGAGCCCCCACATGAGCCTGTCCGTCTCCCGGCGCCTCGCTGCCGTGACCGCCCTCGCGGTCGCCGGCCTGTTCGCCTCCGCCGCCCCCGCCGCACTCGCCGCCCCCACGGCGGTCGCCGCGGCGCCGACCCCACCCGACATCCCGCTGGCCAACGTCAAGGCCCACCTGTCGCAGCTCTCGACGATCGCCGCCAACAACGGCGGCAACCGCGCCCACGGCCGGGCCGGCTACAAGGCCTCGATCGACTACGTGAAGGCCAAGCTCGACGCCGCGGGCTTCACCACGACGCTGCAGACCTTCACCTCCAGCGGCGCCACCGGCTACAACCTGATCGCCGACTGGCCGGGCGGCGACCCCAACTCCGTCCTGATGGCCGGCGCGCACCTCGACTCCGTCACCTCGGGCGCGGGCATCAACGACAACGGCTCCGGCAGCGCGGCCGTCCTGGAGACGGCCCTCGCCGTCTCCAGGGCCGGGCTGCAGCCCACCAAGCACCTGCGCTTCGGCTGGTGGGGCGCGGAGGAGCTGGGCCTGGTCGGGTCGAAGTACTACGTCAACAACCTGCCGACAGCCGAGCGGGCCAAGTTCGCCGGGTACCTGAACTTCGACATGATCGGCTCGCCGAACCCGGGCTACTTCGTCTACGACGACGACCCGACGATCGAGCAGACCTTCAAGAACTACTACGCGGGCATCGGCGTCCCGACCGAGATCGAGACCGAGGGCGACGGCCGCTCCGACCACGCCTCCTTCAAGAACGTGGGCATACCGGTCGGCGGCCTGTTCACCGGGGCCAGCAACACCAAGTCCTCCGCACAGGCGCAGAAGTGGGGCGGCACCGCCGGCCAGTCCTTCGACCGCTGCTACCACTCCTCCTGCGACAACACGGCGAACATCAACGACACCGCCCTGGACCGCAACTCGGACGCCGTCGCCTACGCGATCTGGAACCTGGGCGCCTCCACCCCGGTCCCGCCCGGCCCGTCCTTCGAGAACACGGCGGACGTGAACATCCCGGACTCCCCCGCCGCCGCGGTCAACTCGCCGATCGCGGTCTCGGGTGTCGCGGGCAACGCCCCGGCCACCACCAAGGTGGACGTGAACATCGTCCACACCTACCGCGGTGACCTGGTGGTCGACCTGGTCGCCCCGGACGGCACGGTCTACAACCTGCACAACCGCTCCGGCGGCAGCGCCGACAACATCGTGGGCTCGTACACCGTCAACGCCTCCAGCGAGGTCGCGAACGGGACCTGGAACCTCCGGGTCAAGGACGCGGCCGCACAGGACGTCGGCTACATCAACAGCTGGAAGATCACCTTCTAGGCGGCCGGCCCTCCCGGTCTCCCCAGGGCTCCGGCATGATCCGCGCGGATCGTGCCGGAGCTCAGCCGTCCTCGGCGCGGCCCCGGGACGAGGCCTCCAGCGGCTCCTTCATACGGGCCCGCAGCTCCTCGGCCACGGCCGCGACGTCCGCGCGGCCCAGCTTCGCCGCCTCGACCAGATCGCCGAGCTCCTCCGGCGAAGGCAGTTTCGCGGCTCCGGCCACCCGCAGGTACGAGCGGGTCGCCGCGGCCGCGTAGAACTCGTTCATCGGCGATTCCAGCGCCGGGCAGACCGCGAGGGTGTGCAGAAACGCGGCGGCCCGCCACGCGGTGTCCGGGGCGGGCTGTTCTGGCACCAGGACCAGGTCGTTCTGGTGCCGGGCGACCGCGGCGGCCACCCCGGAGGGATCCCACACCGCGGGATCTGACGGGAGATGGTGGGCCAGAGCGGTCCAGGCCCACTCCATGGTGATCTTCAATTGCCGAACCGCTCCTGGAAGTAGCCCCAGTGATCGGCGAACTCCTCTATGCCGGAGAGGAAGTTCTTCCGGTCCTCGTCGAGTTCGCGTTCGGTGACCTCGGTGATCAGCGCGGTGACCGTCGTCCCCAGCGCCGCCGCGCGCGCCTTGAGGCGCTCGTGGAACTCTTCGTCCAGGCGGATGGTGACGTGTCTCGACATGCCCAACACCGTACAGCGGCCGCGCTGTACGGGCAGCAGTAACGCAGCAAGGGTGGGCAGGGACACAGTCCCCGCCCACCCTCGGTCGCCCGTGACCGGTACGGCTACTTGTTGGCGTCGGCGGCCTTCACCAGCGCGTCCTTGGTGACCGCGCCGGCGTAGACCTTGCCGTCGTCGGTGACCAGGACGTTGAACAGGCGGGTCGACAGGACGCGGCCCTCACCGAACGACCCGTTGACCTTGTCCCCGAGGGAGTCGAGGAACTGCTTGGCCTCCTTCGGGGCGTTCTTGTCGTTCTCCAGGTCCTTGAGGCTCTTGCCGGCGCCGGAGTCGATCCGCGCGATCGTGGCCCAGCCCTCGCCGAGCACCTTCACGTCGCCCTTGCCGCCCGGACCGCCGGCCAGCCCGTCCAGACCCGGGAAGGACTCCAGCGCCTTGAACGCGCCGTCCTTGTCGCCCTTGCCGTGGCCGTCCGCGCCCTCGGTCACCTTGGCGCCCTTGGGCGGGGTGAAGGTGAAGGTGTCGGCGGACGGCTTGGCGAAGTCCACCTTGGTGAAGCCGGCGTCCACGATCGGCTTGCCGCCCTGGGCCGAGAGCAGCTGCACGCGCAGCGGCACGCCGTTCTTGGCGTCCACCGCGATCTGCACCGATCCGACGGTCGAGCCGGCCTGCTTGGGCTTGAGCACCAGCTGGTAGGCGTCGCGCCCGGCCACCTGCGCGGTCTCGCCGACGCTGACGTCCGTGGTGGGGCCGGCGGCCGCGAGGATCTCCTCGGCCAGCTTCTGGGGGGAGGCGTTCATCCGGTCGCCGGTCTTGTGCTCCTTGCCCTGGCCGGCGCGCTGGTCCGACGGGGACGCCTTCTCGTGGAAGACCTCGTTCGACTTGGAGTCGTAGCCCCACACGTCGTCGCCGTTGTGGATGAGGCTGTACTCGTCCTTGCCGTCCAGGAAGGTGAGCTTCTGGCGGTCCTCGCCGTCGGCCGCGACGCGGAGGGTGTGCGTGCCGTTCGCCAGCTGCGCGACCTTGTCCTCCGGGTTCGCCGAGCCGCCCGTGACACCGCCGCCGCCGAGCAGGCCGGACGCGATCTTCGGCAGGCCCAGGTCGGTGCTGATCTTCGCCGTGCCCGACAGCTGCTCCACGTCCGAGGCGGCGACCTTCTCGATCAGCTGCTGCGCCGTCACCTTGGGCAGGTCGGGCCCGCCGGCGTTGGCGAAGGCCGGGACCATCGCCACGGTCGCCGCGGCGACGCCCGCCACCGCCACCGGTACTGCGTACCGGGCGACCTTGCGAGAAGTCTTCGTGTTCGCTGCCATGTCAGTGCCCTGCCCTCTGTGTCGACGGCGGCGATCCGCATGTCGCCGCGCTCACCCGATCTGGTGGGGTTTGATGACTCCATCTGACCAAATCGGCGGCGTCGGGGCGTCAGTCCCCGGAAGCAACTGGACGTACGACCGTGGGATGACACGGAAGGGGCCCTCCTCCCCCGACCCGTAGGGGTCGGCGGGCGGAGGGCCCGTCCGGTGTCCTCGGGCGCGGGCGCCCGGCGTGAGGCCGTCAGCCCGCGCGGTGCACCACCGCGTCGCACAGCTCCTCCAGAGCCGCCTTCGCGAAGCACTCGGGCAGCGGCGCGAGCGTGGCCCGCGCGTCCTCCGCGTACCGGACGGTGTCGCGGCGGGCCTGCTCCAGGGCGGGGTGCGCCCGCAGCCGGGTGAGCACCTCGGCGTGGCGGGCGTCGTCCGTCAGGTCGCCGTCCAGCAGTTCGACGAGTTCCAGGTCCTCCGGACGGCCGTCCCGCGCGGCCATCTCGCGCAGCCGCAGCACGGGCAGCGTCGGGATGCCCTCGCGCAGGTCGGTGCCCGGGGTCTTGCCGGACTCGTGCGCGTCGGAGGCGATGTCGAGGACGTCGTCGGCGAGCTGGAAGGCGGTGCCGAGCCGCTCTCCGTACTGGGTCAGGATGTCGACGACCGACTCGTCGGCGCCGGACATCAGCGCGCCGAAGCGGCCGGAGACCGCGATCAGCGAGCCGGTCTTGCCGGCGATGACGTCGAGGTAGTGGGCGACGGGGTCGCGGCCGTCGCGCGGACCGGCCGTCTCCAGGATCTGGCCCGTCACGAGCCGCTCGAAGGCCTCCGCCTGGATGCGTACGGCCTCCGGCCCGAGGTCGGCCAGGATGTGCGAGGCACGGGCGAAGAGGAAGTCACCCGTGAGGACGGCAACCGAGTTGCCCCAGCGGGCGTTGGCGCTCTCCACACCGCGGCGCACGTCCGCCTCGTCCATGACGTCGTCGTGATAGAGCGTCGCCAGGTGGGTGAGCTCGACCACCACGGCGGACGGGACGATCCCGGGCGCGTAGGGGTCGCCGAAACGGGACGCGAGCATGACGAGCAGCGGCCGGAACCGCTTGCCTCCGGCGCGCACCAGGTGCTGTGCGGCCTCGGTGATGAAGGGGACTTCGCTCTTGGTGGCTTCCAGCAGACCCGCCTCGACGGCGGCCAGTCCGGCCTGGACATCGGTCTCAAGAGCCTGGTCCCGCACGCTCAGTCCGAACGGCCCGACGACGGTCACGAGGGGTACTCCTGTCTGCTGACGATCACGCTGACGATCACATGGATTGTCGATGTGTCGCTGCCATCACTCAAGCCAGCGTATCGGGTCTGTTTTCGATCACCGAGAGGGCCTTCCCGGCCACCCTCCCCACACTGCCCGATGAGCACCGGTATGTTCGGGAGGAGCCAAAACAACCGGAGAGTACGTTTTGCCCAGAACTGCGACCGAGATGGACGAACCCGCGGAGCCGTCGGCCGACCAGCCACCGCCCGGGGACGACCACGCCTTCCTCGGCCACCCGCGGGGCCTCGCGACCCTCTCCGGGCTGGAGGTCTGGGAGCGGTTCTCCTTCCTCGGCATGCAGGCCATCCTCGTCCTCTACTTCGCCGACACCGTGGCGGACGGCGGCCTGGGCATGGCCCCGGGCACCGCCGCCTCCGTCGCCGCGGCCTACGGGACCATGGTCTACCTCGTCTCCGTCGCCGGCGGATGGCTCGCCGACCGGATGCTCGGCTCCTACCGGGCCGTCCTGTGGGGCGGCATCCTCATCGCCTGCGGCCACTACGCCATGGCCGTGCCCGCCACCGCCATGACCTGGACCGGCCTCGGCCTGATCAGCGCCGGCACCGGCCTCCTCAAGCCCAACGTGGCCACCATGGTCGGCAAGCTGTACCGCACGGACGACGACCGGCGCGACGCCGGCTTCGCCCTCTACTACATGGCCATCAACATCGGCGCCTTCGCCGGACCGCTGGTCACCGGCTGGCTCGGCGAGCACAAGGGCTGGCACTGGGGCTTCTCCGCCGCCGCCGTCGGCATGACCGCCGGCCTGGTCCAGTACGTCCTCGGCCGCCGCCACCTGGCCGGGCGCAAGCGCTCCGCCGAATACGCCCTCGCACCCGACGCGATGCGCCGCGCCGTGTGGTGGATCACCGGCGGCCTCCTCGCCGCCGCCGCCATCGCCACCCTTCTGGCGGTCGCCGGGTGGCTGACGATGGACCGCTTCGTCGACCTGCTCACCCTCGTCTCGGTCGTCGCCCCGGTGGCCTACTTCGCGGTGATGTTCCGCAGCCCCCGGGTGACGGCCGAGGAGCGCGGACGGCTGCGCCCGTACGTGGTCCTCTTCCTGGCCTCGGTCGCCTTCAACTTCATCCTCTTCCAGGCCTACTCGACGATGATGCTGCTGGCCTCCACCAACGCCGAGACCACGATCCTCGGCTTCGACTTCCCGGCGAGCTGGTACGCCTCGGCGCTCGGCGCCTTCGAGGTCGCGCTGGCCCCCGTCGTCGCCGCGCTCTGGGCCAGGATGGGCCACCGCCAGCCGCACGCCTCCAACAAGATCGCCATCGGGGTGGTGCTGGGCGGCCTGTCCTTCCTGCTGATGGTGATCCCGACGTCGGGCCGCGACGGGGACGCGTACACGATGGCCGCCTGGTGGATCGTCGGCTCCTACCTGCTCCTCGGCCTCGGCGACGTCCTCCTGGAGACCTCGGGCATGTCGGCCACCTCCAAACTCGCGCCGAGGGCCTACCGCAGCCAGACGATGGCGCTCTGGTTCCTCTCCCTCGCCCTGGCCAACGGCATCCAGGCCCAGGTCGTCAAGGTCTACGGCCACGTCTCGACCCCCGTGTACTTCGGCGTCAACGGCGCCGTGGCCGTGGCGGCCGGCCTGACCGTGATCGCACTGGCGCCGTGGCTGCGGCGCACGATGCACCCCGTCCACTGAGGCTGCGGCCGAGGCGATTGGTGGCAGAACCCGATGATCATCCGCACCGAGTTCCCCTACGGAACCACCCACGAGGATGTCCGGATCCCGCTCCCCGACGGAGTGGAGCTGTACGCGCGGATCTGGCGCCCCGTGACCGACGAACCCGTCCCGGCCCTGCTGGAGTACCTCCCCTACCGGCTCACCGACTGGACCGCGCCGCGCGACTGGCAGCGCCATCCCTGGTACGCGGGGCACGGCTACGCCTCCGTACGCGTGGACGTGCGCGGGCACGGGTGCAGCGGCGGCCTGCCCGGCGACGAGTACGACGCCCGCGAGCTCGCCGACGGGGTCGCGGTGGTGGAGTGGCTGGCGGCGCAGGAGTGGTGCACGGGATCGGTGGGGATGTTCGGGATCTCGTGGGGCGGCTTCAACTCCCTCCAGATCGCCGCCCTGGCCCCCGAGCCGCTGAAGGCTGTCGTCACCGTCTGCTCGACCGACGACCGCTACGACAACGACGTGCACTACATGGGCGGCTCGGTGCTCGCCGTGGACATGCACGCGTGGGCGGCGACCATGCTGGCCTTCGCCGCCCGGCCGCCGGACCCGCGCTACGCCGGCGACGGCTGGCGCGCGCAGTGGCTGGACCGGCTGGAGGCGGTGGAACCGCTGATCCACACCTGGCTCTCGCACCAGACCCGCGACGCCTACTGGCGCCACGGCAGCGTCTGCGAGGACTACGGGGCGATCGGCGCGGCCGTGCTCGCGGTCGGCGGCTGGCACGACCCGTACCGGGACACCGTCCTGCGGCTGGTCCGGCACCTGCCGTCGGCGCGCGTCCGGGGCCTGATCGGCCCCTGGTCGCACCAGTACCCGGACCGCGGGCTGCCGCCGGGACCCGCGATCGGCTTCCTCCAGGAGACCCTGCGCTGGTGGGACCACTGGCTGAAGGGGGCCGACAACGGGGTGATGGACGAGCCGCTGCTGCGTGCCTGGATCAGCGAAGCGCACCCGCCGGCGACCGTGTACGAGGAGCTGCCGGGGCGCTGGGTCGGCGAGGAGGCCTGGCCCTCGGCACACGTGATCCCCGTCCCGTACGTGTTCCAGGGCGAGCCGGTGGCCGTCGCCTCCCCGCAGCACACCGGGCTGGACGCGGGCCGCTTCTTCCCCTTCGGCAACGACGCCGACCTGCCGCCGGACCAGCGGGAGGAGGACGCCAAATCGGCCTGCTTCGAGTTCCCGGTGGGCGGCGGTGAGCCGGTGGAGATCCTGGGCCGGCCGTCGGTGACCCTGCGGCTGCGGCTCGACGTGCCGTACGGGCAGGTCGTGGCCCGGCTGTGCGACGTCGCCCCGGACGGCTCCTCGACGCTGGTCACGCGGGGCGCGCTGAACCTGTCCGCCCGCCAGGGGCGCGACCGTGCCGTCCCGTGGCCGGTGGGCTCGTACGAGGACGTCACCTTCGAGCTGAACGGCATCGGCCACGCCTTCCCGCCGGGGCACCGGATCCGCCTCGCGGTGTCCTCCGCGTACTGGCCCTGGATCTGGCCGCGGGCCGGGTCCGAGGCCGGCTGGACCCTGGACCCGGCGGGCAGCTCGGTGACCCTGCCGGTCCGGGCGGCGTCCCCGGCCGGGGAGGGCGGGATCGTCTTCGATCCCCCCGAGCAGTCGGAGCCGCTCGGTGTCTCCTTCCCGGCCACCCTGGACGACCCGCGCCCGGAGCGGCTGGTCGTACGGGACGTCGCGCGCGGTACCTGGCGGCTGGAGGTGGACCCGCGGTACGGGGGCACCAGGGTCTACCCGGACGGCCTGGAGTACGGCGAGGACGCCACGGAGGTGTACGAGATCCAGGACGGGGACCCGCTGTCGGCCCGGACCCGCTCGCAGTGGCGGATCCGGCTGCACCGGCCGGAACTGGGCTGGGACGCGCGGGTGGAGACCACCTCGGAGATCCGCTGCGACGAGGGCGGCTTCGTGACGTCGAACGAGGTGGTCTGCCGGGAGGGCGGCGAGGTGGTCTTCCACCGCACGTGGGAACGCCGGCTGCCGCGCGCGGCGGGCTGACCCGGCCCCCACGGGCAGTGTCCGCCGGGTGGCGCCGCCGTGCAGGCGGGACTCCGCCTCCGGCGCCACGGGGCCTCTTCGGACCGGCAACGCCGCGCAGCACGGTGCCGGGAGCCGCAGGCCACGGGCCGGGCGCCGCAGGCCGGGCGCCGTGGGCCCGGGGGCCGGGAGCCGCAGGCCACGGGCCGGGCGCCGTGGGCCCGGGGCAGGGCGCCGTGGGCAGGGCGCCGTGGGCCGGGCGCCGGGGGCCGGGGCTTCGCGGAGGCGACCGGGGCGGGCGGTCAGCCGAACAGCCGCTCCAGGACCACCGCGATGCCGTCGGCCTCGTTGGACAGCGTCAGCTCGTCGGCCACCGCGACCAGCTCGGGGTGGGAGTTGGCCATGGCCACCCCCCAGGCCGCCCACGCGAACATCGGGATGTCGTTCGGCATGTCCCCGAAGGCGATCGTGCGGGTGGCGCAGACGCCCAGGACGTCGGCCGCCCGCACGAGACCGCTGGCCTTGTCGATGCCCGGCGGCTGGAGTTCCACCGTGTGCTCGCCCGCCATCGTGACGTTCACCAGGTCGCCGACCACCGACCGCGCCACCCGTGTCAGCTCGTCGTCGTCCAGTTCCGGGTGCTGGAGCAGCACCTTGTTGATCGGGGCCGACCACAGGTCGGAGCGCCGGGCCACCCGCACCGTCGGCAGGTGCGGGTGCCACATCCGGTAGCCCGGCCCCATCAGCATCTCCGCGTCCAGGCCCTCCTGATTGACCGCCGCGTAGACCTCGCCGATCTCCGCCTCGATCTTGCCGAGGGCCACCTCCGCCAGCTCCCGGTCCATGGAGACGGAGTGCAGGAGCCGGCCGCGCGCCGCGTCATACACCTGCGCGCCCTGCGCGCACACCGCGAGCCCCGTGTACCCGAGTCCGTCGAGGACGTGTCGGACCTGGGGAACGGGACGGCCGGTGACGATGATGTGCCGGGCGCCGGCCGCGCGCGCGGCCGCGAGCGCCCCGGAAGAACGGGCTGAAACGCTGTCCCCGGCACACAGCAGGGTCCCGTCCAGGTCAGTTGCGATCAAGGCATAGGGGAGGGCCGGAAGTGGCGCGGAAGTCACGGCGTCAAGGATACGGACCCCAGCGGACAAGTCCTACAAATAGAGCGCGAATCCGGCCTCCCACGCGCCCCCCTAGCCACGTAACGTGTCAACCAGCCCCCGGGACACCCCCGGACCGCGTCGAAAGCGAGGCAGTACCCCATGCCCCAGCAGAGCCCCCTCGATGTCCCCGAGGGCGACCCGTTCGGGCCGCACAACCTCCCCTACGGCGTCTTCTCGACCGCCGGCGAGGAACGCCGCCGGATCGGTGTGCGCATCGGCGGGCACGTGCTCGACGCGGGAGCGGCCGCGGTCGCGCTCGGCTCCCCGTACGCCGGGCTGCTCGGCCGGTCCTCCCTCAACCCGCTGCTGGCCGCCGGGCGCACCGCCTGGCGCGACGTGCGGCGCGCGCTGACCGCCTGGGTCACCGACCCCGGCCACCGCCCCACCGTCGAGCCGCACCTGCTGCCGCTGGACGAGGTCACGCTGCACCTGCCGTACGAGGTCGCCGACTACGTCGACTTCTACGCGAGCGAGCACCACGCCACCAACGTCGGGCGGATGTTCCGCCCGGACGGCGACGCGCTGACGCCCAACTGGAAGCACCTGCCGATCGGTTACCACGGCCGCTCCGGCACCGTCGTGGTCTCCGGGACCGACGTCGTACGGCCCTCCGGGCAGCGCAAGGCGCCCACCGACCCGGCGCCCGTCTTCGGCCCGTCCGTCAAGCTCGACATCGAGGCCGAGGTCGGCTTCGTCGTCGGCGCCCCGTCCGAGCTGGGCCGCCCGGTGCCGCTGGGCGCGTTCGAGGACCACGTCTTCGGTCTGTTCCTGCTCAACGACTGGTCGGCGCGGGACATCCAGGCCTGGGAGTACGTGCCGCTCGGCCCCTTCCTCGGCAAGTCCTTCGCCACCTCCGTCTCCGCCTGGGTGACGCCGTTGGAGGCCCTGGACGCCGCCCGCGTCACCCCGCCCGCTCGGGACTTCCCGCTCCTGCCGTACCTGGACGACGCCGCCGTCGACCGCCCCGGCGGCTTCGACCTGCACATCACCGTCTCCATCAACGGCCAGGAGGTGGCGCAGCCGCCGTTCTCGACGATGTACTGGACCGCCGCCCAGCAGCTCGCGCACATGACCGTCAACGGCGCCTCCCTGCGCACCGGCGACGTCTTCGGCTCGGGCACCGTCAGCGGCCCCGAGGTCGGCCAGCGCGGCTCGCTGCTGGAGCTCACCTGGAACGGCCGCGACGCCATCGAGCTCGCCGACGGCAAGCGCACCTTCCTGGAGGACGGGGACACCGTCACCCTCACCGCCTGGGCCCCCGGCCCGGACGGCACGCGCGTCGGCCTCGGCGAGGTCACCGGCCGCATCACGGGCGCCGCGCAGTAGTTCCCCTCGGGCCACCTCGCGCCTCCGGACGGGACGCCCCCCGTTCGGAGGCGCGCCGCGTGCGGCGCGCGGGGCGGGCCGGGATGGTGGACGGACGCGGGAACCCGTACCCCGTATCCCCACCGCGAGGAGCCGCCGCCATGACCGTACGCAGCCTGAGGACCCTCGTCACCTGCGCGGCCGCCGTGTCGCTCGGCCTGACCGCCGTGGCCCCGGCCCACGGGGTCGAGGGGCCCGCGCCCGACCCGCGCAACGCGAAGGCCATGCGGGACATGGCGACGGCGATGGCGGCGACCGCCAAGTACGCGGACGAGCGGCAGGCCATCAAGGACGGGTACGTCCCGAAGGGCCAGGAGTGCATGACCAACCCGTTCGGCGTGGGCGCCATGAACTACCACTACGTCAAGCAGGCCAACTGGGGTTCGAAGGACCCCGCGAGGCCCACCGCGCTCCTCTACAGCCGGGAGAAGGACAAGAACGGCCGCCGCAGGCTGGAGACGGTGGAGTGGATGTCCACCGACCGGGACCAGGACCTGAAGACCGCCGACGACCGGCCGAGCATGTTCGGTCTGCCCTTCGACGGCCCCATGCCGGGCCACTGGGCGGGCATGCCCAAGCACTACGACCTGCACATGTGGGCGTACAAGAAGAACCCGGCCGGCCGCTTCCACAACTGGAACACGGCCCTGACCTGCCCGTACAAGGCCCCCGTCCCGGGCAAGCCGGCCGACGCCCACGCGCACGGCCACTAGTAGTGCTTTGTTAGCTGGTCTTGTCGCGGTGGGTGTCTGGTAGTTCGCTGGTTGTATGAGGGCGGGTGAGCTTGCTGAGTGTCGGGGCCGGTTGGAGGAGTTCGCCGGGGAGGTGTTAGCGCC